>CAIXXC010000309.1 GCA_903923205.1 uncultured Rhodospirillales bacterium
ACCGGCCTCCGGCCGGTTAGTCATTCAGCGAGTATTTTCAGGGCAGATATCGATATTACCCTATCCTCGTTCGATATCCCGTGTGATAAAATGCAAGGCCGCCCAGTCAGTGGCGTAGTAAATCGGAATTTGATATGACTTAACCGGAATTACCCTCGGTAGAGTCGTGCGGCAAGACGTTGGGCGTGGCGCTCGTAGGATTATTTCGGCGCTACTTGGAGGTTTTCGGACATGTCATGGTAATTCACGAAATTTCAACGGGAGATTGAACGAGGAGGGAGATAATTATGCGCGTATCCTTCGTCATGCCTAGTAACGAAGCCATCCCCTATAAAGAGGCAAATTACGTGGACCGATCGCCAGCCCGCTTTATTTGAAGGGAAGTGGCACCACGAAGGGCGAAGCGAGGCCCCCCATGCTCCACGCCAGCTCATAATCACCCTTCGGCAAATCTTCACAGCCTGCAGATATTACCGATTTATGACGAGTCCGGTTAAGGACTCGCAATTAATCTCCGCTGCTTACCGAACCAGAACCGAGGCCAATCCGATGTTCTATGGCGCGTCGTATTAGCCGCTTTGCGCCAGCAGTGGCATACACTTTCCTTGAAGCAAAGGCGGCAGCTCTACCTTGAGGCGCGGTAGGCGCCATCCTGGGAGCCGTTCGGAGCGACACCACCGAGCGATCGCCCCCACCGCCGTTCACCTCGAAACGGGCAACCACGCTCGCCAGTTCGCTGGCTTCGTCGGCCAAAGAACGTGCGGCGGCGCTCGTTTCCTCAACCATGGCGGCATTCTGCTGGGTGACACGATCCATGTCGCCGGCGGTCGCGTTCACTTGTTGCAAGGCGGTCGATTGGTCGTGTGCGCTGGTGGCTATGCTCGCGACGAGGCCGTTTACTTCGCCAACACGCGTGACGATCTGTTGAAGCAGTGTTCCCACTTGAGCGACAAGGGCCACGCCTGAGTTCACCTGCTGGGTGCTGGTAGTGATCAGGGCCTTGATATCCGTCGAGGCGGCAGCCGATCGTTGGGCGAGCGCGCGTATTTCACTGGCTACCACCGCGAAGCCCTTGCCGGCGTCGCCGGCACGAGCAGCTTCGACGCCGGCATTCAGCGCGAGCAGGTTGGTCTGAAAGGTGATTCCGTCGATCAGGGTAATGATTTGGCTGATTTCGTGCGAGGTGCGCTCGATCCGGTCCATCGCTTCGACCGCGCTCTTCACCGATTCTCCACCCGCCGTTGCCTCGGCGTGCGCCAACGAAGCTGCTTTCTCTCCGTCTGATGCCATGCGGGCTGAGTGCGTGACACCCTGAGTCACCGTGTTGAGCGCCGCTGTGGTTTCTTCGAGCGAAGCTGCCTGCATCTCGTTGCGTTGCGCCAGATCAGCGGCGGCCGTGTGGATCTCCGATGAGCCGGTCAGCACCGAATCGGCGCTGTGGCGCACGGTACAAATGGCCTCAGCAAGTGACGACGTTGCCCGGTTGAAGTCTGTGCGGAGTTCCTCATATGACGCCGGAAAAGCGGTATCGATTTGCTGGCCGAGCCGATTGTCCGCGAGCTTCTTCAGCGCGCTGCTCAACGACTGCACGACTACCTGTTGTTCAGCTTGACTACGCTCGATTTCGAGCACGTTGCCGCGGCACTTGACCATTGCACGGGCCAATCGGCCAACGCAGTCGCCGTACTCGGTAAAGTCGATTGGTGTTGCCGTATCGCCTGCGACGAGGGCCTCGATCCGGACGACTATGTTCACATAGGGATCGCAGATGAGTCGGCCGGCTGTGAGCAGGATCGCCAGCAGGCTGAGCGATATCGCGCCGGAGATTGCGATCGCTACCGAACCGGAAACCCACCCCGCAGAGAGCCCGCATGTTGCCAGCAGCGCGACCATTCCCAGCACGACGACTGCGATGGTCAAGGCGCGAAATTTGGCCCTGATAGGCGCAACGGTCTTGAACCATTTTAGCATTTTAGAGTCCTCTACCGTGGAGGAACCCCTCCGACTTCAGTCGGATACTGGCTTCAGCCACAGACTCGGCTGGTATCCCTGTAACCTCGGAAAAAATGAGACCGCCTGAAAGGCGATAGAGTCTCATTTTTTCCGAGGTTA
>CAIXXC010000310.1 GCA_903923205.1 uncultured Rhodospirillales bacterium
CGTGACCCTGGCTCTTGCTGTCCTGAGCCAGGCCGGTCTCCTCGTCAATTACACGCCTTACGTCTTCTCGAGTTGGACGACGCCGGGATATCCGAAGGATCAGCGCGTCTCGGTCGGCAATTTCGGCTATGACGGACTCCGCGCCGAGATCATCGCGGCGGCCGAGAAATGCGGGATCCGCGTCCAGGACCATCCGCGCCATCTCGTCCTCGACGAGTTGACCTATTTCACGTTCCAGCAAGTCTATCAGCCGTTCTTCATGACCGAACTCGACGAGCATGGCTGGAGTACGCACCATCCCGATCCGACCGACACGCTGCTCTACTTCCGATCCGACGGCATGATCGTCGGCTGTCAATGGGTGCCAAGCGTCTACAAGCATCGCGCCGTCGCCGACGGCAAATTCTGCTGCCTTCCCGCGTTTCACTAGCCCGCCCGCGCGACCATGCCGCCACCAAACACCCCCCTGATCCGCACGTTATTCAGCGGGAGATTGCTGCGCCGCAGCCGCGTGGAGACCTATGGTACGATCTTCGCCATCGGCCAGACTGCGATGTTTCTGTACCTCGCGCTGAAGTATTTCGGCGTCCTGCCCGGGTCGTCCCTGGCCTTCGGCTCCGATTTCTTGACCTTCTATACCGCCGGGCATCTGGCCGATGATGGCAGAGCGGGAGTCGCCTACGACATCACCCGGCAGTTCGCGGAGCAAGTCCGTATCCTCAGCCGCGCGGCCCTTGATGGTCAGGTCGTGTTCCCCTATCCGCCTGGGTTCGTGCTGCTCATGGCGGTGCTGGCCGTCCTACCCTATTATCCGGCGCTGGCGCTCTGGAGCCTCGGGTCCCTGGCGTTTTGGGGCGCCTCGCTGTGGAAGACTACCGGCAACTGGCGGGTCGCGGCCCTGTTGGTCAGCTTTCCCGCAGCCTTCACGAATTTTTATATCGCCCAAACCGCGTTTCTGACCGCGGGGCTGATGGGGTTCGGCCTGCTATCGCTGCGCTGCCAGCCACTCCTGGCGGGCGCGGTGTTCGGCCTGCTGTGCTACAAGCCGCATTTTCTGGTGCTGCTGCCGATCGCGCTGATCGCGGGGCGCTGCTGGACCGCCCTGATGGGGATGGTCATGTCCATCGCGGCGATGACATTGTTGTCGCTGGCCCTCTTCGGTTGGGCGACCTGGGCGGCGTATTTCCACTTTGTCCCGACCATGAGCGGAATTACCTTCGGCGGCGCCCTCGGTTACTGGTCCTACGCCACGCCCTTCGCCGCTATCCGGCTCCTCGGCGGATCGCCGGACGCGGCCCGCGTGGGACAGGGGCTTGTCATCCTCGCCACCGCAATCGCGACCGCCGTGATCTGGCGACAGACTGCTGATCCGGCGATCCGGGCCTTGGTGCTGATCGGATCCACGCTTCTCGCCGTGCCGATTCTGTCGTCCTACGATCTGACATTGGCAACCGTCGCCATCGCCTGGATCGCCCGCGACCATCAGCGGGCCAGCTGGCCATATTGGGTTCGAACGATCTTGCTGATCGACTGGGCCATCGCCTTCGCAGGGCTGCCGATCGCCCATCATGCGGGTGTCCCGTTGCTGCCCCTGATTGGATTAAGCCTCCTGCTCCTGGGCTTGTGGCGGGCCGCCGCTGTTAGAACGGATCGCGTTCCGTCGGCGGCGTCGACGGCCTGACTCCGCCGCCCAACAATAGCCAGATTGGAATCGCTGGCAGGCTTCCGACAATGATCGCCAGACCGAACATCACCGAGAAGGCGAGTGCCGTCTGCGCCGGTATTCCCATCGCACCGAGAATCGCCACCAGCACCCCCTCGCGCACGCCCCATCCGCCGATTGAGATCGGTAACACCATGGCCAACGTGGCGACCGGCATGACGACGAGGTAGTCGAGCAGGCTCAGCGGCAGGCGGAGGGCATTACCAAGAACCGCCGCGGCCACGATCAGGTCGAGATGGGCGAGCGCCGCGATCGCCATCACCGGCGCCAACCATCGCGACAAAACCAAGACGCGGAATCCGCTCGACAACGACGATAGAGGCGCCAACACCCGGAACCGACGCAGGAAGATCGAAAAGCGGTCGGCAACCAGCAGCAAGGTTATCCCCGCCCCGCCCGCCACCATCATGGCGAGAGCAAGCCACAGCGGCGCCGCGGTACCGAGGCGGTCGTCGAGCAGCGGCGCCGTTATGGCGATCAGGATCACCAGCAATACAACCATCGCCAGCCGCTCGCAGACCGCGCTGAAAACCGCCGTCCCAAGGGGAATACCGCGGCGAATGGCGATTGAGATGCGCGCGGCATCGCCCAACAGGTTAGGAACAACCTGCCCGACGAAGCCTCCGATCCAGAACAGCCCGATCAGCACCGGGAGCGGCGCCGACCTGCCCAAGCCGCGAATCACGCACCACCAGCGGAGCCCGCCCAGCAGATAGCTGAAGGCCAGTACCGGGACGGTCAGCAGCAGCAGGCCGAGATCGGCGGACGCGACAATACGGTAGACCGCGTGCGGATCGACCCGCGAGAACACATAGCCGAGCAGCCCGCCGGCGATCGCGAGCTTGGCAACGACCGAGGCCAACCCTTTCGGAAGCCGCCCGCCGCCGCGCGGTGTCGGCTGCGCGCCCGCCGCCGCCGGATCACCTACCATGGCGTAACCTTGCCACTCTTTGACGAGATGTTGACATGGGGAAGTCGATCCAATCAGTCCATGGGTTGGCACACAAGGCCGAGCGCCCGTCGCTCGATATGGCAAAGCGGCCGCATCGGCGTGGATAGAAACCCCCGCGCCTCGCGCTGTAGCCTACCGAGCCATACTCGGCAATGGTCGTGACAGAACCGCCGTCGATACCGAAACCGGCGTGAGCGCCCCGTGGGCCCTTTTTTGATATCGGTCCTGGAGCAAACGCCCATGGCCGATGACGAAGCGAAGGTAACCCTCGAGCTTTCAGTCTTGATGGCGACGCGAACGAGGCCCTCGGCGCCACCGATCCGCCGGTATCATCACCGGTTGTCATCGGCCCCGGAAGGTGTTTCAAAGCTGGATACACCAGAGCGGCAATAATTGCCGCCTGTTCGGGAATCGAAAAGACCACACAGATGAGCCTCGATCGCACCGGGACAGCCGGCACACTCCTCCTGCCGGGTCCGGGGAAGCCGGCGATCCGCGACAGCACGATCCTCGGATTCCAGGACTTCAGCTCCCCAACTCAATTGCCGCACGGATGCTGACTGATGCCGTGCCGCGGGTCCCGGCTTCGGATCCGATGATGCGGGCCTCGCGCCTGGTCGGCAGACTGATCTGGATCCTCGCCGCCGCCGTCTTCGCCGTCGCCTTCTTCCTCCCCGTTTACACCGACGAGATCCTCTGGAAGGCCCTGCTCGGTCGCTATCGCGTCGATGGCGGTCAGGAGATTGCGCTTACCATGATCCCGTCCTGCGGCTTCTACGCCAAGGATGTCCCCTGGCTGCTCGTGCCGTACCGGCTCTTCAACCAAGTGCTCTATGGCAACATATCGGGCCCTTTGGCCATCCGCGGCTTCGGCCTCGCCCTCGAGCTGGGCTGGCTGCTGCTGGTCTGGCGGTTGTTTGTGCCGGTCTTACGGCCTCAGTTCGGCGCGGGAACCACGGCTACCGGCGTACTCGCCTTCGCGATGCTGGGCATCCTGCCGTTCATGCTCGAATTCGGCCGACCCGAACAGATCCTTCTTATCGGCATAACGATTCTTTTCGTGCCTCTTCTGAAGCCGGCCTCGCCGGAACTCCCGGGCCTCGGCACGGGTCTGCTGCATGCGCTGCTCATTTGCGTGGGGGCGGGGTTCTTCCTGACGACGCATCCGCGCGCCAACTTCGCGCTTCCGCTCATCCTGGCGTTCAGCCAGCGGGTGCTGCGTCGGCCTTGGCTGACATTCATGAGTTTCGGGGTCATCCTCGCTTTCGATGCGGTCGCCTATGGCGACTGGGCGGCGCGATGGAATTGTCCGCATGACCCGGTCGTGGCCCTGACCTTCCGCCGCCTCAATCTCGGCGCCAATCACTCCCTGGCCGATTTCCAGAGCTATTTTTCGGCGCTCTACAAATCGTTCGAGAATTCCGGGTCCTGGTTCCTGGCGGATATCATCCAGAAGCCGAGATATACCTCGGACATGATACCGCCTTACACCGGGATCGGCTGGCTCGTGATCGGTCGTCTGCTCTGGGCATGGCTGAGCTACATTTTTCTTATTGGCAGCGCAGCGGTGATCGTCTCCTGGTGGACGCGGTGGCGCGAGCGCGAGTTGCGGATGAGCCTCGTTGCCCTGGCCGCCATGTGGCTGTTCTTTGCCGCGTCGATCATCGCCAGAATCGACAAGAACGACTACGAGGCCGAGCTTATCGTCCCCCTCGTCGGGATCGGGACGGCTGGGGCTGTCTGGATCGCGTGGCCGAGCCTGATAGCCCTTATCGGCACTGATTCGGCCCATCGAATGGCACGGTTCGGTTGCATGGTGACGTTGAGCTTCGCGCTCCTGAGCCAGGCCGGACTGATCGTGAATTATGCGCCTTATGTTTTCTGGAGCTGGACCAAGGCGGGCTATCCCAAGGGCCAAAGGGTGTCAGTGGGTAATTTCGGCTATGACAGCCTGCGCGCCGGGATCATCGAAGCAGCCGAGAAATGCGGGATTCGGCTTCAAGATTACCCCCGTCACCTCGTTGTTGACGAGCTGACCTATTTTACCTTTCAGCAGGCCTATCAACCGTTCTTCATGACGGAACTCGACGAGCATGGCTGGAGCACGCATCACCCCGACCCGACCGATACGCTTTTCTATTTCAAGTCGGATGGCATGATCGTCGGCTGCCAGTGGATACCCACAGTCTACAAACATCGGGCCGTTGCCGACGGCAAGTTCTGCTGCCTGCCAAAATTCTACTGAGGCCCCGCCGTCTTCCCGGGTTGATGCCACAGCATTACCAGTCCGGGTAGTGCCGCGACCATCCCGATCAGGCCAAGCATCAATGAAAAGGCCAGCGCCATCGGGGCCGGCACACCCATCGCGCCAAGCAGGGCCAGCATGACGCCCTCTCTCATACCCCAGCCCCCGATCGAGACCGGCAGCACGACAGCCAGGATAGCAACCGGGATGGCGGCAAGATAATCGCTCGCACTCAAGGGGAGATCAAGCGCTGCACCAAGAACGATGGCGACCAGGATCGTGTTGAGGTGGCTGATAAAAACGGTCGAAAGCACGGGGGCCAACCAAGGCGATGCGATCAATCGCCGAAACCCCGCCGAGAGGCTGACAAGCGCATCGACGAACCGCAGCCGTCGAAACCGCCAGAGCAGCAGATCGGCGGTCGCCAGCAGCACGAGCCCGCCGAGAGCACCGGCCCCGAAAGCGATCGCCAGCCAAGCGGGATCGGACACCCCGAGGCGTGCGCGCAAGATCGGTTGTGTCGCCGCCATGAGAATCACCAGCCCGGCCAGCATCACGACACGTTCCAGGAATGCGCTCCGGAACGCCGTCCCGAGGCCCAGCCCCATCCGCGCCGCGACCGAAATGCGGACGGCGTCTCCCATCGGATTCGGCACCACCTGCGCCACTAATCCGGCAAGCCAGAACAGGCCGGTGAGCAGACGTGGTGAAGCGGTATCGCCGAGCGCCCGAACGATGCACCACCAGCGGACGCCGCCTAACGGGAAACTGAGACATGCCAAAGCAAGCGCCAGAGCGAGCATCAGCGGATTGACCGTCGAGATAACGCGGGATACGGCGCGAAAATCGACGCGCGAAAACACGTAGACGAGCAATCCACCCGCGACACCAACCTTCAGGACGATGCCGAGAAGCCCTTTGAGCGGCCGGCCAGCGTGTCGTGCCACAGGTGGCGCGCCCCCAGAATCAGCCGCCATACGGGCGCCCTAACAAAATTTTACCGCACCTAAGCATGGGAGGTCTCGATCCAATCGGTCCATTGGCGCGGCTGAAGGGCTTTCCACTCCCTCGTACACAATTGGCAGGTAGGCAAGCCGGCCAGACGCCCTCACGCTCCCGGCTTTACCTCGCCGCCCCATTCTCCGCAACGATCATGATAAGGGAGCCACCGCCTGTGCCCCCCGCTTGTCGGTTGTCATCGAACCCCGACAGTGTATCAAGGCAGGATCGTCGAAACTGGACGCTTTCGAAAAGACTGCCCTGTCATGAACACCGATCCCCCCGGCGCCCCCGTCAGCCTAAAATTGCCAAGCCCCGGCAAGCTGGCAAGCTATGGTGGCGCCATCGTCGGGATCTGGATCTTCGCAGGCGTAATACAGCTCCTTCGGGGATGGTGGCTGATCGATAGTGCCGGAAGGCCGGTTTTCTCGAATTTCCTGTGCTTCTGGGCCGCCGGAAAACTCGCTGCGGGCGGTCAGGCTGCGGCGAGCTACAATTGGCACGCGATAAGCGTGGTCGAAGCCGCCGCCGTCGCCCCTGGTCTCACCATTCTGCCCTGGCTCTATCCACCTGGTTTCCTCCTCGTGGCGACGCCGCTCTCTTATCTGCCCTATCTTTGGGCGTGTGCGCTTTGGCTCCTGGCAACAGGGATCGTCTATATCCTTGTGGTGCGGCTGATATTTCCCCACCGCTTGACGGTCCTTCTCGCACTTGCCGCACCGACAACCATGTTCAACGTGATCGAGACCGAAACCGGCTTCATGGTCGCCGCCCTCATCGGCTTTACCCTCGCGGTGCTGGAACGCCGCCCGGGACTCGCGGGATTGGCGCTGGGGCTCCTGACGGTGAAGCCGCAATTCGGTCTACTTTTCCCGATCCTGCTGATCACCTCGGGGAATTGGCGGGTCTTCTGGAGCGCGACGGCAACCGCGATCGCGGTCGCTGCAATGGCGAGCCTCGCCTTCGGACCCGCGATCTGGTCGGCTTATCTTCATGCCATTCCGACAATAGGCGCGGCCGATCTTGGGGAGGGTGATCGCCAGCGCCTGATGGACGGCGGAACCATCGCCTGGTGCGATATCCAGACCTGGTATTCCGTGGCGCGGTATCTTGGGGCATCAAGCGCGACGACCTGGATCGTCTACGCCATCACCACGGGCACATGTCTGCTGACGGTCTGTTGGCTTTGGCGCCAGCCCGTCTCGCATAATCTCAAATCGGCGGCCGCCGCCGTTGCCGTCTTTATCGTGATCCCGTACGTGATGTCCTACGACATGGTTGTCCTCACGGTCGCCATCGCCTTTCTTCTGAAGGAGAATCATCGCACCGGGTTCAGACGCGGCGATATCGAGGTCTATATCCTCGCACTCGCCATCCCGCTCTACCCGCTGTTCGCCGACGGGATCATCCCCCTGCTGCCGTTCTCGAACTCGCTTCTTCTTGCCTGGATATTGCGCCGCGCCTGGGTCTCCGGGGTCGCTCTGACGACCGGAACCGGTTCAGTTTCGAACGAACAAGGCAGCGTTGGCGTCGCGGTAAGCGCAGGACCAGCCCGGTAGGGCGGAGAGCAATGGCACCGCGGAACTCCGGGCACCGACCACCGCCCATCGAATATGGTATTGGGCAATTTCGTCGGCGAATAGCGACCCGGGGCTGGTGATCGCCTTTTGATACCGGGCCATGAAGGCGGCTCCATAAAGCTCGGCGCGACCGTCGATGAAAGGTCGTACCCCGGAAAGGATCAGATAACCGCCCAATGCCGCATCATTGTACACCGGCGCCGACCTTAACGCCGGCGGCACATGGGCGAGGGCCAATGCCGGTGTCACGGCATCGTCATGGCGGACAAGCGGATGTCCGACCCGAATACCGCAGAGAAGCGCTGCCGCCAGAGCGAACGGCAGCGCACCCTGCCAGCGCTCGCTCCGGCCACGCTGCCGCATAACGCCGAAGCATCGGCCCAGATCGGGGGCAATCGCCAGCGCCCCGACGATTCCGACCAACATCTGGTTGCGAATATGCAGCAGAGCCTCCGCCACCAGGACGAGCAGGATCAAAAGTCGCCAGAAACGTGGGCGAAACCCGCGCACTATGACGAGATAGGCAAGCACCAGAACAACCGGCAGAATCGGAGGCAGATCGCGCAGGCGTGCCGGTTGCCATTCGATGATATCGGCAAGCGCACCGGAATTGACGAGGTGAATCGGGAAAAGCGCGCCCGCCAGGGTATTGGGGTTGATCAGGGTCACCATCGCAGCCGCCAGCGTGAACCCGAACCATGGCCCGGCTTCGCGCCGATCGATAAAGAGTGTTTCAAGGCTCAATGCCGCCACAAAACAGAGCCCAACCGGAAAACTGCCGTGAAGATTGGTCCACAAGACCATCAGCAGCAGTAACCCTGGTGGCGGCGGGCGGTTCTCGGCCCGGGCGATGACGAGGCTCGCACTCCAGAATTCCATCACCGGAAGAACCAGGAGATGAGGCCGGGCAAGCAGGCTTGGCGACAGCAGCGACATGGCAAGCAGTATTGCCACGAGCAATGGCAAGGGCTGGAGCCAGCGCCCGAGATGGCGCCCGAGCAGCATCACCGTCAGCCCGACCGACAGCGCGAACAGGATCACGACCCCGCTCCAACCGCCCAGTCGGAGCGCCAGCGCCATCAGCAATTGCGACAGCCACTCCTGCGCCAGCCAGGGCCGCCCTGCCATGATGTAGGAAAAGACATCTCGATCAGGAATACGGTCATGGCCCAGGATCCATTGCCCGGTCGCGAGATGCCAGTAGGTATCGCCATCGCCGAGCACTTGCGGCGCGAAGAGCACGACGGCCACCATCGCGGCCGCCATAGCGGCGACGCCCAACCCGCCTCGTTGATCCTGTTCCGTCAGCACCCGCCCGCCCCTGCGTCCATTTCCGCCGGCGTGCGCCGCCGAACCTTACTCACGTTCTACATAGCAAAGCCGCAGAAAAAAGGCCGCCCCCAGGGGAGCGGCCTTTCTCTTCGCACCAAGTCAGCGATTACTCAGCGACGCCAGCCTCGAGCGCCGGTGCGGCGTCTTCGGCATCTGCCAGCAACTTGTCGCGATCAGCGGCGATTTCGCGCCAGCGGGCCATGACACTTCCCGTGCCCGCCGGGATCAGACGGCCGACGATGACGTTTTCCTTCAAGCCAACGAGCGGATCGACACGGCCGGAGACCGAAGCCTCGGTGAGTACCCGGGTGGTTTCCTGGAACGAGGCCGCCGAGATGAACGACCGCGTCTGCAGGCTCGCCTTGGTGATGCCCTGGAGCACCGGATAGCCGGATGCGACGCGACCACCGAGTTTCTCGGCGCGGATATTCTCCTCGTCGAACTCGGGCCGATCGACCTGCTCACCAACCAGCAGCGTGGTATCGCCCGGATCGGTGATCTCGACCTTTTGCAGCATCTGGCGAACGATCACTTCGATGTGCTTGTCGTTGATCTTCACGCCCTGCAGTCGATAGACATCCTGCACTTCGTTGATCAGATAGGCGGCCAGCGCCTCGACACCCATGACATGAAGAATGTCATGCGGCACCGGGTTGCCATCCATCAGGAGATCGCCCCGCTGGACGTAGTCGCCTTCCTGGACCGAGATGTGCTTGCCCTTCGGGATCAGATACTCGACGGGCTGTGCGGTCTCATCATTGGGAACAACGAGAATGCGGCGCTTCGTCTTGTAGTCCTTGCCGAACTCGACGCGACCGTCGATTTCGCTGATGATGGCGAAATCCTTCGGCTTGCGTGCTTCGAACAACTCGGCCACACGCGGCAGACCACCAGTGATGTCGCGTGTCTTCGACGATTCACGCGGGATACGGGCAAGCACGTCACCGGCCTTGACGGCAGCGCCGTTATCCACCGACAGGATCGCATCGACCGACATGAAATAACGCGCCTCAAGGCCGTTACCGAACACGAGCGGCTCGCCATTCTCGCCGCGAAGGGCGAGGCGGGGCTTGAGGTCGTTACCACGAGCCTGCTGCTTCCAGTCGATGACCACCTTGGACGAGATACCGGTCGCTTCGTCCATGACTTCACGGACAGAGACACCTTCGATCAGGTCGACGTAATGGGCGACGCCATCACGCTCGGTGATGATCGGAATGGTGTAGGGATCCCAATCGGCCAGCTTCTGGCCCTTGGTGACGACGACGCCATCATCCGCCAGCAGCTTGGCACCGTAGGGGACGCGGTGACGCGCCTTCTCACGGCCGACCTCATCAAGAAGGGTGACTTCGCAGTTCCGGCCCATCACCACCGGAACGCCGGAGGAGTTGATAACCACCGTACGGTTCTTGATCCGCACCGTGGCGTCGAACGCCGCCTCGACCGAGGATTGCTCGGCACCGCGCTGAACCGCACCGCCGATGTGGAAGGTACGCATCGTCAACTGCGTGCCGGGCTCACCGATCGACTGCGCGGCAATGACGCCCACGGCCTCACCGATATTGACCATGGTCCCACGGGCGAGATCACGGCCATAGCACTTGGCGCAGACGCCGTTGGCGGTCTCACACGTGAGAACCGAGCGGATGCGGACCTCATCAATGCCCGAACGATCAATCAAATCGACCGTCGACTCAACGATGAGTTCACCGGCTTCGACCACGACCTTGCCCGAGAGCGGATCGAGGATATCGACCGAAGCCGAGCGCCCGAGGATACGATCCGCGAGCGGGGCGATGACCTCACCGCCTTCGACCACGGCGCGCGTCGTGATCCCCTTGGTCGTGCCACAATCATCTTCGACGATGATGGCGTCCTGGGCGACGTCGACGAGACGACGGGTCAGGTAGCCTGAGTTCGCGGTCTTCAACGCCGTATCCGCAAGACCCTTGCGGGCGCCGTGGGTGGAGTTGAAGTACTCGAGAACGGTCAGACCTTCCTTGAAGTTCGAGATGATCGGCGTCTCGATGATTTCACCCGACGGCTTGGCCATCAGGCCGCGCATTCCGGCGAGCTGCTTGATCTGGGCCGCAGAACCGCGGGCACCGGAATCAGACATCATCCAGACCGAGTTGATCGGCTTGCCCGGGGTCGGGGTGCGGATGACTTTCATCATCTCTTCCGCGACCTTTTCGGTGCAGTTCGACCACACGTCGACGACCTTGTTGTACTTTTCACCCTGGGTGATCAGGCCATCGAGGTATTGCTGCTCGTATTCCTTGACCTTGTCCTGGGCACCTTCGACCAGACGCTGCTTCGCTTCCGGCACGATCAGATCGTCCTTGCCGAAGGAAATACCGGCCTTGAAGGCGTTGTAGAAGCCGAGGCCCATCAACCGATCGCAGAAGATCACCGTCTCCTTCTGACCGCAGTGACGGTAGACCATGTCGATGATATTGGTGATTTCCTTCTTCGTCAGAAGCTTGTTCACCAACTCAAAGCCGATGACCTCCGACTTCGGCAGGATATCGGACAGCAGCATACGGCCCGGCGTTGTCTCGATGACGGCGATAACGCGCTTGCCATCCTTCATCACCGGCGCGCGTGCGCGCACCTTGGCGTTCAAGGTCACCTGCTTGGAATCGAGCGCCATCTGGATTTCCGCGAGATCGCGGAACACCATGCCTTCGCCGACTTCGCCGTTGCGCATGATCGAGATATAATAAAGACCGAGCACGATATCCTGCGACGGCACGATGATCGGCTTGCCATGGGCGGGCGACAGGATGTTGTTGGTCGACATCATCAAGACGCGCGCTTCGAGCTGTGCTTCCAGCGACAACGGCACGTGGACCGCCATCTGATCGCCGTCAAAATCGGCGTTGAAGGCGGTGCAGACCAGCGGATGAAGCTGAATCGCCTTGCCTTCGATCAGTGTCGGCTCGAACGCCTGGATGCCGAGACGATGCAGGGTCGGGGCGCGGTTGAGCATCACGGGATGCTCGCGGATCAC
>CAIXXC010000311.1 GCA_903923205.1 uncultured Rhodospirillales bacterium
GCCAGGATCAGCGCTGCCCGGAGAGGCTTCAAGGTTGAAAGGTCACAACTGCGGAACTCGCCGCTGTCGGTGGCGACGCCATTGATGTCTGGAACGGCATCGTCGCTCCAGGGAGCAGTTTCCCCGGCCGCGGCGCGATGGTCCAACTCGATAAAATCTTATTGCTGCTATCGCGAAGGTGAATCGTGAGCGGGGGCACGCTTCTTGGAATTGCTGAGATGTTGGCGACTTCGCCGGCAACGACAAGGGATAATTTGCCGGTTGCGGCGGGGACCAATGCGGAATTAATCCCGCGGAGTTCAAGACCAGCGCCAAGCGGTTCGGCCTGCAGGCCGATCATCGCGTAGGCTGGTGCCAGGTATGGCCAGCGGGCAACGATGCTCTCCCGACCCAGATAGCCGAGAAGCGCGACCAGCACCGTCGCGGCAACCACCGCAGCGGTTGCCGCGATTTTTACCACGTCGCGCTGTGGTTTCGGTGGCGGCGGTGGTGGTCGTCTGACGAAGGCGAAATCAGCATCGTCCGAGGTCTCCGGTAGAGCGACGACGCTACTTTCGACCATGAAGTTCGGCAGGCGCGCAGGATGTTCCGTCGTCTCATCGAGGTTGTCATCCTCGGCCGTGCCAAAGAAACTAGCCATTTCCGTGGCCGGATCCTGATGCCAGATATGGCTACATTTGACACAACGCACCTTTCTGCCTCGGACGCCGAGGTCGAGGGCGTTCACGTCAAAACGGGTGCTACAGGCTGGGCAGGAAACGATCATGACTTCAGATCAGGCGATATCAATGCGGGCCATGACGTCACTATGCAAAAATATGGAAGGCAGCGCACCATCAACCTCAGGAGACTCCTGGTATAGGATTAAAAGGGCATCGGAACGCTAGCATGAACGATCCCAAACAGTCTCGCATTCGCAACCAAAGCCGTGACGGAAAGGCTCTAATTCAAGATGGTTGTGAGTACACCATCGGTGTCAAAACTCAGATAGGTTTTGTGGCACCCACGACAGTCGTTATAGACGAATTTTGTCTTTGTTCCCGCCTGCGTGATCCTCCTGCGAACGTCGTCCGGATCACCCCAGGATGCAATCACCTCGTAATTATACATCCCGATCGCGACTTGATACTGGTCGATCAGTGCCCAGTCCTGATCGGGAACCACCTTCCGGCGGATGATTGCCTCCTTGACCTTGCGGTCGTGGGTTGCATGATAGACAGAGAACAGGACGGTGGAATCCTCATTATCAAGTTGCTGGGGTGTCTCTCCCGTCACTTGACCCTCGACGGTACAAGCCGTCAGTGCGCCTAAAACGATCACAATGCCGATAGCGTTCCGCATGCGTCCACCGTTACAATTGAGTAGAGTGCAGCTTACACGAGAACGTGGTTGGCCGTCAGCTTGGACGTGAACGTACCGGAAACATTTTCTATCGATAACACCTGGGGGATGTCCTGGACGACTTGGTAAAGTTTGAAAAGGTCGGGATGCGATTCGGCACCGGCCCCGAGATACTCGGCGACATCGACCTGTCGCTCTCGCCGGGAGGATTTTACTTCCTGACGGGACCTAGTGGGGCGGGCAAGTCGACTCTTATGCGGCTTATGTATTTGGCCGACCGTCCGACGCGCGGGCGTGCCAGCCTGTTCGGTCGCGACATAAGCACGATCACGCGCAGCGAGAAGCCGGGGCTCAGAAGACGGATCGGGGTCGTATTCCAGGATTTCCGTCTGCTCAATCATCTCTCGACTGTGGATAATGTTGCTCTGCCGCTGCGCGTTGCCGGCGGGGACGATGGGACGGTTCGATCCTATGCTGCTGAATTGCTTCGCTGGGTCGGCCTCGGTCAATATCTCGATGTCCGCCCCTCAACGCTCTCGGGCGGACAGCAACAACGCGTAGCGATTGCACGAGCCGTCATCACACGCCCCGCGCTGTTGCTCGCGGATGAGCCGACGGGCAATGTCGATGATGCCATCGCGTTCCGTCTCCTGCACCTCTTCGAAGAGCTGAATCGACTAGGTACGACGGTCATGATTGCAACTCACAACCAAACCTTGATTGACCAGTTTAACTATCCGGTATTGCATCTTGAGGAGGGTCGTCTCAGCCAGACCCGGCAAAGCGTGGATCAGGGGATATCGTGATGGCGATCCGACCCTATGATCTCCCGCTGCAAGCCGATGGCTCGTCACGCTTTCTGCCCTGGTTCATCGGGCTGATGGTCTATCTGGCGACCCTGACCCTTGCGCTTTCATTGATGCTGACCTCGGCCATTCAGCGCTGGGACGCAGGTCTGCAGGGCTCGCTCACGGTGCAAATTCCTGCACCCGTAGACGGCTCGGCGCTGCCACCGGAAAGACTTGCCGCAGTGCTGTCGCTCCTGCAGCGGACCGCCGGGATTACCTCCGTGGCCCCGATGAACCTCGCGGCGGAACATGAATTGCTGAGGCCCTGGCTCGGCACCAGCATTGATGACACGGCGTTGCCGCTTCCGACGCTCGTCGATATCCATACCGCCCTCGGGTCGAAGATCGACACCGGCAAGTTGGAGCAGAGTTTAGCCGCTGTTGTGCCGGGTACCAGCGTTGCGACGCATGATCGTTGGCTCGGTAGTTTGTTCCGTGCCGCGCGATTGATTGTTTTGGCTGGTGAGTTCGCTGTTGGCCTGATCGGTGCCGGGGCTATTCTCACGATCATATTCACGACCCGAACCGGATTGCTGATTCATCATGACGTAATCGAATTGCTTCACCTCGTGGGGGCGCAGGACTCCTACGTCGCACGCCAATTCCAATCCCATGCATTCCGACAGGCGTCTGGCGGAGGCGCGTTCGGGATGGGGCTGGCGCTTATCACGATCGTCTTTGGCGGACTCGCGGCGGCGTTTGGGCAGGGCGGCGATGAAGCCATGACATTTCAAGGCTTCGGGATAACGATCATCGGCTGGTGCGCCCTGCTCTTGATGCCGGTCGCGGCGGGTGTGGTCGCCCTGGTGACCGCCCGCGTGACGGTCCTCAGTATTCTGGGGCGGATGTCCTGACAGGCCTCACCATGCGGCGTCTCCTGTTTCTGATACTCCTGCCGATCCTTTGCTGGAACGCCGGCTTGGTGTGGTTCGTCTCCCATCTTGACGATCCGCCACTCGACCCGACCAAACCCGTCGATGCGATCGTGGTGCTGACCGGGGGTAGCCTGCGCATCGATACCGGGCTTCAGCTTCTTGTGGCACACAACGGCCGCAAGCTCTTCGTGTCTGGTGTGCATCCGGGGATCGACGCCCGCGATGTCCTCAGGCTTACCCGGGGTGCGCCCGACTGGGTGCGGTGCTGCGTTGTCCTTGGCCATGACTCCTCCAACACGATTGGCAACGCGATAGAGACGGCGGCATGGCTGAGAGGCGAGGGTTATCATAGCATCCGGCTGGTTACCGCGAACTATCATATGCGGCGTAGTCTTCTCGAATTTGCGCGGGTTCTCCCACCGGATATACAAATTCTGCCCTATCCGGTTTATCCCGAGGCCGGGCGGCAGTACCCCACCGGGCGTTGGCGCGGTACGGTGCATGTCATCGTTGTCGAATACACGAAGTATGTTGGAGCATGGGTGAGGGCAGCCTTCGTGAGGAGTTTTCCGGGATTGACGTCATCGTTAAGACCGAGTGGAGACCTGTCGTGATCGCAGCGCGTGCCCTCCTGTTTCAAATTGGCTGGATATTCTGGACAATCGCCCTTGGCGTAAGCGGGCTGCCCTGCCTCTTGCTGTCGCGCGAACTGACAAGACGGGTCAGTTGGCTCTGGGCGCGAGGAACGTTGGTTTGGTTGCGTCTGACAACGGGAATCTCATACGAGGTGAGGGGGGCTGAAAATATCCCCAAGGTACCTGCCATCATCGCGTTGAAACATCAGGCCGCGTTTGAGACGTTTCTTCTGAATCAGATTCTGATTGATCCCGCGGTCGTCCTGAAACGCGAACTCTTGAAGGTCCCCGTATTCGGTTGGTACCTCAATGCGGTTAGAATGATCGCAATAGAACGGTCAGCGGGCGCCGGTGCGATGAAAAGCCTGATAAGCCAAGCGCGGGAAGCGATAGCGGCCGCTCGACCGATCGCGATTTTCCCGGAGGGAACTCGCGGCCAGATTGGCGCGAAATTGCCTTATCACCCGGGTGTCGCAGCGCTTTATAGCCAACTGGCGATTCCCCTGGTGCCGGTCGCGCTCAATTCGGGCCTCTATTGGCGACATGGCTTGTTCGATAAGCGCCCAGGGCGTGTCATTATCGAGGTGCTGCCGCTGATCGCGCCTGGCCTCGATCGGCGCGAGGCGATGCGACAGTTGGAAGACACGATCGAGACCGCGACCGCCCGACTGGTTACGGAGGGCGCGTAAATACACTGCGCAGTGATGACAATTGCTGTGGATAAGTCTGTGATCAAATTACGGGGTCGTTCGGCTTTCCCGCGTTGTTAGGTAAGCTTCCGATTCACCGTAAGAATGAGCTGGAACAGGAACGAAGATAGAACATATATCGCTGATAGCCCTCTAGCCCTTGCATTGAATGTGATGACCGACTTCACAGCGATTTCTCAGCAAATTTGGGATATGAAATACCGGCTGAAATCGCCGCATGGCGATGCTGTGGACAACAGCATCGCCGATAGCTGGCAGCGCGTTGCTTCTGCGGTTGCCGCAGTTGAGAAAGACCAGGAATACTGGCGCTCAGAGTTCGTCTCCGCCATGCAGGATTTTCGGTTTTTGCCTGGCGGGCGCATTCTTGCCGGCGCCGGTACCAGCCGGGATGTAACGCTCTTCAACTGCTTCGTTATGGGCGCGATTCCAGACAGCATATCTGGTATTTTTGTCCACCTGCGAGAGGCTGCGCTCACACTGCAGCGGGGCGGCGGGATCGGCTACGATTTTTCAACCCTGCGACCTACCGGCGCTCTCGTTCATGGCGTTGATGCGGATGCTTCGGGGCCGGTATCTTTCATGGAAGTCTGGGACTCGATGTGCCGGACGATTATGAGCGCCGGATCGCGTCGGGGCGCGATGATGGCTACCTTGCGCTGCGACCATCCCGATATCGAAGGTTTCATCGACGCCAAAAGACAACCCGGTCGTCTGACCAACTTCAATCTCTCGGTCCTGGTGACCAATGCCTTTGTCGCAGCCGTGCGCGCCGACGATGCCTGGCCGCTTATTTTTGAAGGTCGAATTTATCGAACCCTGCGTGCCCGCGACCTCTGGAATCGTCTGATGCGGGCAAACTATGACTATGCCGAGCCGGGTGTCCTCTTCATTGATCGAATAAATGCGGCCAATAATCTTCAATATTGCGAGACCATCGCCGCGACAAATCCTTGCGGGGAGCAGCCGCTCCCTCCTTATGGCGCGTGCCTCCTCGGTTCCTTGAATCTGACCCGCTTTGTGGCGGCTCCCTTCACGCCACAGGCTCGACTCGATCTAGATGCTCTCCTCCTTCTCGTGCCAACAGCAGTTCGCTTCCTCGACAATGTGATAGACATTTCACGCTATCCCCTGGCGGAGCAAGAGGTGGAGGCCAGGCAAAAGCGACGGATCGGCCTTGGGATAACAGGGCTCGCGGATTGTTTGGTTGCCTGTGGTATTCGCTATGGCTCGCCCGAGGCAATTCGTTTGACGCGTTACTGGGTCGAGCAGATCTGTGATGCCGCCTATGCCGCCTCGGCGTTGTTGGCTCAGGAAAAAGGTCCGTTTGCCCTGTTTGACCGGAGCGCCTTCATGCGCGCGCCCATGGTCCAAGCGCGCCCCGCGCGAGTTCGCGACCTGATCGATCGCCACGGCATCCGCAACGCCCTTCTGACCTCGATCGCGCCGACCGGAACGATCTCGCTTCTCGCCAACAACGTCTCATCCGGAATAGAGCCCATCTTTGCCTACAGCTACGACCGCACGGTCACCGGGGCCGATGGGTGTCCCCGGGTCGAGCGAATCGAAGATCACAGCTTCCGTCAATTTCGTCAGGTAATGGGAAGCGACGCCCTGCTTCCCGCCGCGTTCGCCGATGTGTCCAGCCTTGCCCCGGAAGATCACTTGCAGATGCAGGCAGCAGCGCAGCATGGCATTGATAGCTCGATATCAAAGACGATCAATGTCCCGGTGGATTTCCCATTCGATGCCTTCAGCGACGTTTACCTGAGAGCCTTCGATCTCGGTTGCAAGAGCTGCACGACCTTTCGCCCGAACACCGTTACCGGAAGTGTGCTTTCGATCAGCGCGACAGAGGCGCCGCGTGACGACGTTGCGAGCTGCCCCGAATGTCGAGGCCGGACGCTTCGGCACCGTGAGGGCTGCGAGCAATGCGCGGCATGTGGTTACGCCGCTTGTTCGACATAGTCATCCGGGCAATTCTCCCTTACAGACAGAGATCAACCGACCGGACCACCCGGCCAACTAGCCATGATCAACCCAACAATCCCGTATCATCCAGCCATGTGCCTGTTGTGACCTATCGCTTATTGGCCGCTGCGATCCTGACCGTATTTATTGCTGTCGTCTCGCCTGGGGTTTCCAGCGCAGCTGGAGAGGCCGCATCCTCATTGGCACTCTTGGCGACCCTCCCGCCCGATCAGCGCGCGACTGCCTTGGTCGGACAGATGACGCTCGCCGAGAAACTGACCCTACTTCATGGCGTTATGCCCAGCTATGACAAGACAGGCAAAGTGATCCCGCCGGGGGCTGTATTTGCCGCGGGCTATGTCGCCGGCGTACCCCGCCTGGGTATACCGGCGCTGGCGGAGACGGACGCAACCTTAGGTGTTGCCTGGATCATGGGGCTTCGACATGACGGGGCGACGCCGCTGCCGTCCGGGCTCGCGATTGCAGCCACTTGGGATCCCGAACTGGCCTACCGCGCCGGAGCGATGGTTGGTCAGGAGGCGCGGAGCAAGGGGTTCAACGTGTTGCTCGGCGGTGGTGCAAACCTGACCCGAGATCCGCGTGGCGGACGTAATTTCGAGTATCTCGGCGAAGACCCGTTGCTGACAGGGGTTATGGCCGGTGCCGAGATCCGCGGCGTGCAGGACCAGCATATCGTCTCCACGGTGAAGCATTTCGCGCTGAATGATCAGGAGACCGGCCGTAATGTCCTGAACGCACGGATCGACGAAGCGGCCGCTCGGGAAAGCGACCTGCTGGCGTTCGAGATCGCGGTTGAGCAGGGCCATCCGGGTGCTGTGATGTGCGGTTATAATCGGGTGAATGGCGAATATGACTGTGAGAACGAAAGGCTTCTCAACAAGGTTCTGAAGGCCGATTGGCGCTATCCCGGATGGGTCATGTCCGATTGGGGTGCAGTTCACACGCTCAAGGCTGCGCTTGGAGGGCTCGATCAGCAGTCGAGCGCCCAACTCGATCCGGCGGTATTTTTCGCCTCGCCATTGGCCGATGCGGCGGCGCGC
Organism: uncultured Rhodospirillales bacterium; assembly: GCA_903923205.1. Taxonomy (GTDB): domain Bacteria; phylum Pseudomonadota; class Alphaproteobacteria; order ATCC43930; family CGMCC-115725; genus CAIXXC01. Next base: position 7,439 of record CAIXXC010000311.1, read on the forward strand.
GACAGGGCGTACCGGACACGCCTCGATGACATGGTTCGGCGTATTCTTCGCTCCCTGTACGCGGTCGGCGTGGTCGATCACCCAACGGTCCCGGGGCCGATCGATCAAGTCGCAGACACGGCGGTGTCACGTAGCGTGGCATCAGCAGGGATAGTCTTACTTAAGAATCGAGACAATCTGCTCCCTCTTGCCAAGAGACCGCAGCGTATCGCGATTATCGGCGGTCACGCCGATATTGGGGTGATGTCGGGTGGCGGCTCGTCGCAAGTGATGTCCCCATCCGGACCAGCCTGGGTGGAACTGCTGGGCGCCGAACATCCAGAAAAGGAATTCATGCGTCGCGCGATGTTTCATCCGTCATCGCCCTATCGAGCAATTCTGAAGAAGGCGGCGGGCCTGGAACTCGCCTATGATAATGGCACTTATCCAAAATCTGCCGCAGATCTCGCTCGACGGGCTGACATTGCTATCGTTTTCGCAACCAAGTGGATGCAGGAAGGGGACGACGCCCCTGACCTGACATTGCCCGAAGGGCAGGATGCAACCATCGCCGCGGTCGTAGCCGCCAATCCAAGGACGATTGTCGTTCTTGAGACTGGAGGACCTGTGCTGATGCCCTGGCTTGCCAAGGCAGCGGCCGTGCTCGAGGCTTGGTATCCAGGTGGCGAGGGAGGTTCCGCAATCGCGGATATTCTCTTCGGAGACGTCAACCCTTCGGGCCATCTGCCGATGAGTTTCCCCCGGTCTCTCGGCCAGCTGCCCCGTCCTCAGATCCCCGGTTGGCGCCTGCCAGCCGTTCAAGCTTTCGACGTTTCCTACACCGAAGGTGCCGATGTCGGGTATCGCTGGTACGCCAGCAGACGGATCCAGCCGCTTTTCCCCTTTGGCGCGGGGCTTTCCTATACCCGTTTTTCATTCGACCGGTTGAAGCTATCGGGGGGCTGCACCGTTAGCGCCCGTGTAAGGGTGACTAACCGGGGATTGCGCAGTGGTATCGCCGCCCCACAGCTTTATCTGGTTGGCGGGTCAAGGCACGCGCGGGAGCGGCTTGCAGGTTGGGCATCGGTCGCCGTTCCGCCGGGTGCGTCGCGGGATGTGAATATTACGGTCGACCGGCGTTTACTTGCCGATTGGGATAAGGCAACTCAGGCGTGGCGAATCCGCGGCGGCTTGTATCGATTTGCCGTTGGACAAGCGGCGAATGACACCAAGCTCACTGGCCGCGTTCGTGTAGACGCGGGAACGCTGAAATACTGATTGATGTCGTGATCTGTCGCTAAGACTTAAAGAAAACCGATGAGGTACAGCGGGTGAAAAATATGGAGCCAGTGGGCGCGATAACAGGAGAGAAAGGGACGCCGCGCGGCATCATTACGTTCGTGATCGGCCTGTTTTTCATTTGGGGATTCTCCACGGTCTTGTTGGATTCACTGATCCCGAAACTCAAAGCTCTGTTTTCGTTGAGCTATGCGGAGGTGATGCTCAGCCAGTTCTGCTTCTTCGTGGCCTATTTCGTTTTCTCGATCCCTGCGGCGTCCCTGCTCGGGCAGGTTGGCTACATGCGTTCAATCGTGATCGGATTGGTTGTGATGGCGCTGGGGTGCCTTGGTTTCGTACCCGCCGCCTTGCTTGGCACCTTTGGGGGGATCCTTGTCGCGTTATTCGTCATGGCGAGCGGCATCACCTTACTGCAGGTCGCGGCGAACCCTCTGGTTGCCGTTCTTGGCCCCGCAAAGTCATCGTCGAGCAGGCTGACGCTGGCGCAGGCGTTCAATTCTCTAGGAACGGCAATAGGGCCGATTGTCGGGGCGCAGTTGATCCTCGGCACCACCAGTGGGGTGGCGCCCGATCCTGCGACGGCTGCCCCCTCGGCCGTGGCAGCGTTTCGCCGCGCCGAAATTCATCTCGTTGAAATGCCGTTCCTGGGAATTGCCGGTGTCATTTTCGTCCTCGCCATTACGTTCTGGCTCCTTCGCCGCGCCCCCGGAATTCCTGGGGCAGAGAGATTGCAATACCACCCTGCTGTCCTGGCCAGACTTCTCCAGCGGCCCCGGCTCATGATCGGGGTCGCGGCGATCTTCGTCTATGTCGGCGCGGAAGTGACGATCGGCAGCCTTATGACGAATTACCTCATGCAACCGAGCCGCTTGGGGCTTTCTGCGGCTTGGGCCGGGCGGTACGTGGGGCTTTACTGGACTGGTGCGATGCTGGGCCGGTTCATCGGTTCTTATATCCTGCGCGTCTGGTCTCCAGGTATCGTGCTCGCCGCGTTCGCGCTTGGCGCTGCTACGCTTGTCGCTGTTTCGGCAGGCTCGGAAGGGATGGTTTCCGCGACGACCATCATCGCCGTTGGTCTATTCAATTCGATCATGTTTCCGACGATCTTCACCATGGCCATCGCGGGGTTGCACCAAGATACTCCCCAAGGTTCGGGATTGCTCTGCATGGCAATTGTGGGCGGCGCGGTCATTCCGTGGATCAGTGGGCTCGTTGCCGATCACAACGGACTAGCGAGCGCCCTGTTGGTGCCGGTATGTTGCTATTTGTTCATCGCGGGCTATGGCTTTCTGGCCCGCCGGCAGCAGGAAGAGGGGGCCACGCCATGATGCCGATTACGGCGAGCGACCTACCGCTCGAGAGGATTGGGCGTGGCAAGGTGCGGGATATCTACGCCGTCGATGATGAGCGCGTCTTGCTGATCACGACAGACCGGATTAGCGCCTTCGACGTCGTGATGGGGGAAGCTATTCCCTATAAGGGCATTGTCCTAACTCAGGTCAGCGCGTGGTGGTTCCGGCAGTTTGATGGCCTCGTTGCTCACCACATGCTCGCGGCTGATGCCGACGCGATTATCGCTGCCGTGCCCAGTTTGCGGGATCATCGCGCGAGCCTCGTCGGCCGTGCGATGTTGTGCCGACGGACGACGGTATTTCCGGTCGAGTGTGTGATCCGCGGTTATTTGTCGGGTTCTGCGTGGAAGGAATACGCAGCGTCCGGAACCTTGGCAGGGGAGCTGCTCCGTCCGCATATGGTGGAGAGTGAGCGGCTTGATCCTGCCATCTTCAGCCCGGCGACAAAGGCCGAAACCGGCCACGACGAAAATATTACGATAGCGCGTATGGGTGAGCTTATTGGCAAGCCAGAGACCAAAATGCTCGAGGCACGCACGCGCGAGATCTACGAATATGGACGCAAGATTGCCGAACAGAGCGGGATCATTATTGCTGATACCAAGTTTGAGTTCGGGCGTCTTCCCAGTGGCGAGATCATTCTGATAGATGAAGTTA
>CAIXXC010000312.1 GCA_903923205.1 uncultured Rhodospirillales bacterium
GGCCGTGACCATGGTCGCGGTCCAGGTTCACGGCAACAACGCCGCCATCCAGTTCGCGGGCAGCCAGGGCAATTTTGAACTCAACGTCTTCAAGCCTGTCATCATCCAGAATTTTCTCCAAGCAGCCCGGCTCTTGAGCGACGTCAGTCATGGCTTCGTAACCTACTGCATTACCGGGATTACCCTTGATCGCGCCCGCATTGCGGCGGATGTCGAGCGCTCGTTGATGCTGGTGACGGCGCTCAGTCCGGTCATCGGCTACGACAAGGCGGCACAGCTGGCCCATCTTGCCCATGTCGATGGATCGACCTTGCGCGAAGCGAACACCAAGCTTGGCTTCGTGTCGGACGATGTGTTCCTGGCACTGATGCGACCAGAGACGATGATCGGCCTCTGACGCCCGACGCGCAAATTTTCTGGGCGTAAAAAAGAAGGGGCGAGCCGCAGCTCGCCCCATTTGGTGCTCTTCAGCTTGTTAACGGGAGGCCCTCAATCACCAGACCGCTAAGTTGGCAAAACCTTCCTACTGATCACACCTGAAAGGATATTTGCATTTTACGTGTAAGATGTCAAAAACAAACGAATAGGTAGTTATTGCCGGAGGCGAAATGACCAATTCGTTCGCACGATGTTACCGACTCGGCATCGATGTTGGATCAAATTCACTGGGCTGGTTCGTTGTCTGGCTGAACAAGGATGGCTCCCCAGGCAGTCTAGGTCCGGGTGGCGTCAGAATTTACCCTGATGGTCGGGACCCAAAGTCGAAAAGTTCCAATGCTGTTACACGACGCATTGCCCGCGGTTCTCGCCGTATTCGGGATCGTTATTTAAAAAGACGCGCCGATCTGATGGCTATCCTGGTCGAGACGGGCCTGATGCCGGGCGACGAGTCTGCCCGCAAAGCGCTCGAAGCCCTCGACCCTTACGCGATTCGGGCGAACGCACTGGATACCGCGCAGCCGCTGCACCATGTTGGCCGTTGCCTCTTTCATCTCGATCAGCGTCGCGGCTTTCTGTCCAATCGCAAGACGGAACAAGGCGACGCGGAATCCGGCGTCATCAAGGAAGCCGCAGGCCGGCTGCGGGCAGCGATGGAGGCTGAACAGGCGCGGACGCTTGGGGAGTTTCTCTATCGCCGTCACCGCGAACGTGAAGCCGTTCGGGTGCGGAACAGGAGCGTGGGCGGAAAGGCGCAATATGATTTCTATCCGCTCCGGGAGATGGTTTTAGCCGAGTTCGAGGCCATCTGGCTGCGTCAGGCGGAATTCCATCCCGAGATGACGGCGCAAGCCCGCGCCAAAATCCATGACGCGATCTTTTTTCAGCGCGACTTGAAACCGCCATCGGTCGGCAAATGCTCTCTCGAGCCCGCGCGCGATCCAGACGACGCGGACGGATTCCGCTGCCCCTGGGCGCATCCCCTCGCGCAGCGATTTCGCATCTGGCAGGAGGTCCGCAACCTCGAAATCGTCGAAACCGGCAAGTTCTCGCGGCGGCTTGCAAAGGAACAGGGCGATCTGGTCGCGCGTGACTTGTTCAAGAGCAAAAAGCTGACCTTTGACAAGATCCGCGCGCTCTTGGGGCTTACCCCGGCGGTTAAATTCAATCTCGAAAGCGAGAAACGCTCGGAGCTTTTGGGCGATCAGACCGCCGCTCGGTTGTCTGCGGCAAAGCTGTTTGGGAAGAGCTGGTGGACCCTGCCCATGGAGCGGCAGATCGAGGTCGTGAGGCTTCTGCTGGACAACGAAGATGAAAGCCAGGTGATCGCGGAGCTGCGAACGGGCTTCGGCCTCGATCAGGCGGCGGCCCTGGCGGTCTCCGGAACGCTTCTACCGGATGGCCATTGCCGGCTGGGCTTGCGCGCGATCACAACGCTCGTCCCGCTCATGGCGGCAGGCATGAACTACGCCGATGCTGCCAGGGCCGCCGGATATGATCACGCCCGACAACCGACCGGGGAGCAATCGCCAACCGGCTATCTGCCCTATTACGGCGAATGGCTGGCTGATGATGTCCTGGGTACCGGCGATCCGGGCGACGGCAACGAGACGCGCTGGGGCCGATTTCCCAATCCGACCGTGCATATCGGCCTTGGTCAAATTCGCCGCACCGTCAACGCGCTGATCCGGGTCTATGGCCCTCCTGCCGAGGTCGTGGTCGAGATGACCCGGTCATTCAAACTCTCGCCCGTGCAGCTTGCCAAGGTGGAAAGCGAGCAGTTCGAGAATCAGCGCAGGAATGACACGCGTCGCGAGGAGTTGCGCGGCCTCGGGCTGGCGGAGAACGCTCGGAACATCCTGAAGCTTCGGCTTTGTGAGGAACTAAACCCGAAAGATCCGTTGGACAGGCGATGCCCGTTTACGGGAGAGAGCATCAGTATTGTCCGGTTATTTTCAGAAGATATCGAAATCGAGCATCTGATCCCGTTCCAGGATAGCTGGGACGACAGCGCCGCCAACAAGACCCTCAGCATGCGCTTTGCCAATCGCGCGAAAGGCAAGCAGACGCCTCATGAAGCCTTCTCGACCAGCCCTCGGATCGATGGCTTTCAATACGACTGGGATGCCATCGTTCAACGCGCGGCGAGCTTGCCGAGGGCCAAACGGCGGCGATTTGAGCCCCATGCACGAGAGCGGCTCGGCGCGAGTGACGGCTTTCAGGCCCGCTTGCTGAACGAAACCGGCTGGCTTGCGAGCGTCGCCAAACGCTATATCGCAGCGGTCGTCGATCGCCATAAAATCAACGTGCTGCCCGGTCGCTTGACCGCACTGATCCGGGGCAAGTGGGGCCTCAACGACCTACTGCCCGATCATAACTACGGCGATTCGAAGAACCGCAAGGATCACCGCCACCACGCCATCGACGCGATGGTGGCCGCAATGACGGACCGATCCCTGCTACACCGGATGTCGAGCGCCTATGATGAGGAGCGCGACAAGATCGCCGTCCCGTTGCCGTGGCCGACGCTGAAGGCCGATCTCGAAGCCAAGCTCAAAACCATGCTTGTTTCGCACAAGCCCGATCACGGCACCCAGGCCCAACTTCATGAGGGCACGGCCTATGGCCCGGTGAAGAACCCGGAGCAGGAAGGCGGCAACCTCGTCTATCGCAAGCCCTTCCTGACCTTGACGGAACAGCAGATCGAGCGGATTCGCGATCGTCGCCTGCGCGATCTCGTCAAAGCGCATGTCGAGGCGGAACGACGCGCCGGTCGCGACCTGAAGGCGGCACTGCAATCCTTTGCCGCCCGTAAGGATATACCTGGACTGGCGGGCGAGATTCGCCATGTCCGTCTGGTGAAAACGGAGCAACCGGAATATCTGGTCACCCTGCACGACAAATCCGGCAAGCCCTACAAATCCTACAGCGCGGGCAAGAATGCCTATGTCGAAATCTTTGAAACGCCCGAAGGCAAATGGCAGGGCGAGGCCATGCTGGTGTTTCGCGCCAACCAGGCCGATGCAAGCATGAGGTGGCCCGAAAAATACCCCGGGTCGCGTCTGGTCATGCGGATCTTCAAGGGCGACCTTATCGCCGTCGATCTTGACGATCGGCGCGCCGTCATGGTCGTCCGCCACCTGGATGCCTCGAACAATCGTCTAAAGCTCGCCGAGCATATTGAGGCCGGCGATCTCGACAAGCGCCACGCCGATGGCAACGACCCGTTCCGATGGCTGATGGCCTCCTACAGCACGCTCAAGACCCTCAACGCCGAACAGGTCCGCGTTGACGAGATCGGCCGCATCTGGCGGGTGACCACGAAGGGTGGCGGCAAGGCGGCTTGAGGGAGACGGGGCTGATGGTCGGTCGGATTGTGGAGGTTGCTACCGATGGCCGACATCTTTCGATCCAACGGGGCTTTTTGATTGTTGCCGAGCGCGGCGAAGAAGTTGGACGTGTGCCGCTTGACGATATCGCGGCGGTGATCGCGAACGCCCATGGGCTGACCTACAGCAATAATGCCCTCATCGAACTAGCCGAACGGGGTGTCCCGTTCGTCATGTGTGGGCGCAACCACATGCCGATGGCCATCGTGTGGCCCGTCAATGCGCACCATTTGCAGACCGGTCGCATGAACGATCAAATTGCCGCGAGTGTACCCCTTAAAAAGCGGCTTTGGGCGCAACTCATCAGATCGAAGATATTAGCCCAAGGCGCGGCGCTCGCGGCTGTAGGTGCGCCGAGCGGTGGTTTTTATCTGTTGTCGCGCAAAGTACGCGTTGGCGACCCGGACAATGTCGAAGCCGAAGCGGCAAGGCGGTATTGGCGTTTGTTGTTCGGTACGGAGTTTCGTCGAAATACCGACGCGGGTGGGATAAACGGTCTCCTCAATTATGGCTACGCCGTGTTGAGGGCAGGCGTCGCGCGTGCTGTTCTTGCAACGGGACTTCATCCAGGCTTTGGCCTGATGCACTCGAATCGGTTGAATCCGATGGTGTTGGTGGACGATCTGATGGAGCCGTTTCGTCCCATAGTCGACCGCGAGGTCAGCAGACTGGTGATGAGCGGGACGCTTGCAGTCGACCGCCATGCCAAGTCCGCCCTCGCTCGAATTATGGTGATCGATTTGCCGACACCGGCCGGGCTCAGGCCGCTTATGACTTGTGCGGAACGCATGACGCAATCCCTGGCAAGAATCTACGCGGGTGAAGGCGATAAACTGGAGCTGCCGTTACCCCCGCATGCTCTTGAGTGACGATACGGCGACCGAGAGTCATTGATGATTGCAGATCACCCCGTAATTTTGAGTGGTTACCGGCTCATGTGGCTATTCGTGCTCTTCGATCTCCCGGTTGGTACAAAACGGGAGCGCCAGTCGGCCACGAAATTCCGCCATACGCTTCTCGACTTGGGTTTCGAGATGGCACAGTTTTCCGTTTACCTCAAATATTGCGCCGGTAAGGAGCAAGGCGAATCTCTTGCCCGCCATGTGGAAGCGGCGATGCCATCATCAGGAAAGGTCCACATCATCACGATTACCGATAAGCAATATGAGAACATTCGAACCTACCGGGGAAAGAAACGCGAACCCGCGCCGAAAAACCCGGCACAACTGGCACTTTTCTAGCGCAAAAATCCTCTATTGGCCGGTGCGAAAACAAAAAATAAGGCCCTGACAACAGGGCCTTATTCAGTTTCGTATTATAGCAGTCTGGTGATTGAGGGCCAACCGCAACGGCGTGGTGCTGTGGCAGCAGAACGATGCCATTATAGCAGTCTGGTGATTGAGGGCCAACCGCAACAGGGTTGGCATCGACGAGCGCTTGGTAATGATTATAGCAGTCTGGTGATTGAGGGCCAACCGCAACGACCTACATCAAGTCCTTGTTGCGTCTGTAATTATAGCAGTCTGGTGATTGAGGGCCAACCGCAACTA
>CAIXXC010000313.1 GCA_903923205.1 uncultured Rhodospirillales bacterium
AGAACATATATAGATGAAACGAAGCCAAATATAATTACGTCTATAATATATCTGATTCTATTAAAATACTTATTTATTAAGGTATTCCGTTTAATGGGGAAAAATGTTTGCATCGTAATGGTCTTGCATTGCACCCCAATACTGCCAAACGCTTCGTGAAGATGAAAGGCCACACCACTTACACCGCCAAATGGGTGCATTTCACGGACGATCTGGACGATTTCCAATTGTTCAGACATAGGCGGGGGATTATCCTAAGGATTGGAGCGAATACTCAAAAAAATCAAAATATATCATAGTTCCAGCAGCTTCAGAAATATCAGCTTTTAGTAACTTGTACCAGCTTTGGCTCCGTCAGATTGGCAATTTGACGATCGACTGATAGGGAAGGCTTGTTCCTTTGTCCCTTGGATTTGTTGCGTAGCGCTTGGGCTTGGCCTTCGGGCTGTTTCCCCTTGGCCTCCTCTGGAGCGGGTATGCGGGTTCGCATAGCGAGGACAAGAGAACGCAGCGAGACGAGATGGATCGACGCCCGCCCTCAATCCGGCATCCCATACCGTGGATTTTTATGTAGAGAACCTCCGAACAATCGCCTGGGAATGGCAGAATATTTCCCGTGCAAGATATAGAACCACGTTCATAAATATAATTATGTTGCTGTTTTGATTGGGAAAAATTGAACCCCAGCAATGCTTAGGTCAATTATAGACCGTCATCTGTAGATCCCTCGCCGCCCCTGGCTTCAAAGACCTCTCCTGGGCCGCCTAAACTTGACGAGACGTTTCGTGCCGAATAGGTTCAAGCCTGATAGAAGAGGCAGCATATTTCTAGTGGATAGAGCGATGGATCATTGCCGCGTTTTCCGATTATGGATCGGACGTGTTACTGTCGCGTTCTGGGTGGCGGTTATATTGGTATTGCCCGTCCGCGCATGGGCAGAGGTCGCGAGACCGGCCACCGTATTCCTGGACTCTCTTGGCATCAACGCCCATGTGTCTCTCGCTGAGGGTCCGTATAAGGATGTCTTCGCACTGACCGGGAAGCTCGACTACCTGGGCCTTAAGCATGTGCGGGACGATGTCCATGAAACATCCAGCACCATAGCCCGCTACGAGACGCTCGGGGCAGAGGGTATAAAGCTCACCCTCATGTTGTCGCCCGCACTGGTTCCGGATATTGACGGCGCGCTCTCGGCCCTGGAGCCTGCGGCGTCAATCATCGACACCATTGAGGGCGCAAACGATGTGGCTTTCACGTCACCGACGTACAAAGGCTATTCGGGAATAGCGGCGGCATTGGCCTATCAACGGTCACTCTGGAGCTTTTCCAAGGCCCATAGCCAATTTGCGACAACTGCGAAGGTCGCTCAGTTCACCTATGGCCCGGTGGTGGCAAATCCCGAAGAACCTGGCCTTGCCGATGTCGGCAACGTCCATCTGTACCCGCGATCGAAGCAACCGCCGTTCTACACGATTGCGTTGGCGGCGAGGACATTGGGCCTACCATCGAGCAAGGTCTATATTACCGAGTTCAACTATCCCACTTCCCTCGACAGTGATCGTGGCGTCGATGAGGCGACACAAGCTAAGTATCTGTTGGACGGCCTGCTCGACTCGAGCAAGCTGGGGTTTCTCCGAACCTACATAGACGAAGTCATGGACGAGGGTCTGGTTCCATCCGAGCCTCAACTGAACTTTGGGCTGTTCCACTTTGACGGCACCCCAAAGCTGTCGGCGCGGGCGGTCCACAACCTAACCCGCATCCTCGGCAGGGGCGTGACCAACCTGCCACGGACCTCCGCTCCAGGCGCACTCACTTATTCGATTGGACAGAACTTGTCACTCGGCTGCATGGACGCGAACATTTACCATCTGTTGCTCCAGGGCCCCGCGGGGAACTTCTATCTCGTTGTCTGGGCGGAACCGCCATTGTATAGCGGCACCGGCACGATCGCCCCGCCCGCGCCGCATCCCGTGACGGTTACGTTTCCGTCTGTCCACAGCGATATCCAGGTTTACGACCCGCTCGTTGGGACACAAGCTATCGGCGAATATCAAACCGCCAACAGTGTCACCGTCTCTACCGTCGATCACCCATTGATTATATCGATTTCGAACAACTAGAAGTCTGCCGATCAAATCCTCGTCGTGCAGAGTTGTCGGAAATTCAGTCCCGGCCACTGGACGGGGTTCGTGGGGAGCCTCGCTGTCGCGACCTATCGATGCCCGGCCCAAGATCGAGCGCCTCACCAAACCTACGAAATTCCTGCGGCAAAGACGATGACCCGTGTCGCGTGCCGTCTTTCCGGAAACGGCGCGCCCTTATTTCGAGTGAATCATGAGGATGTGGATTTTCGAGTGAGACCCCGAATAACACCGCATCCTTGATTCAGATCAACGGATGGGGCCGAGCCAGAGCCTAGTATTTAAGGACCTTGATAGAGAAAGTCCCTGAAATGGCCTGGTTACATCGGACGCTCCCAATTTTCCTCTTGTTTGCAACGCATGGCGCCGTGGCTGCCGGTGATACCGCCAGCGGCAAGGTGGTCTTCATTCAGTGCAGCGCCTGTCACAGCCTGATAGCGGGTAAGAACGGCATTGGCCCAAGCCTGCATGGCGTCATCGGGCGCAAGTCGGGCAGCCTTGCCGGCTATAATTATTCGACGGCGATGAAGACGGCAGGCATCACCTGGGGTGAGGATACGCTGTTCAAGTATCTGACCGCGCCGAAGACCTTTGTCCCGGGAAACAAGATGCCGTTCCTGGGCGTGAAGGATGACCAGAAGCGGGCGGATGTCGTCGCTTACCTGAAGGAAGCGACACAATAGCGCCGCCGGGCTTCGGCCCGGCACCTGAAGCAAGTTAGGGGGGTAGTATGAACAAACACAATGGCACTGCTATCAGCGGAATTTGCTCAGCAGTGGGGCTCACGGCCATTCTTGGCGGCGTCCTGCTCTTCGACTGGCCAAAGGCAGACGCTCTCCCCAGTTTCGCACGCCAGACCGGGCAGCAATGCGCCGCCTGCCACAACGGCTTTCCTGAACTGACGCCGTATGGCCGATTGTTCAAGCTGAACGGCTATACCTTCGGCGGCGGCAGTGCTTCCCAACTCGGCCATTTCGCGGGCATGGTGCTGGGCTCGTACAACAACACTCAAGGCTCGCAGCAACCAGGCGACACGCCCGCCCATTTTGCGACCAATGGCAATCTGGCCCTCGATCAGGCAAGCCTCTTCTATGGTGGCGCGATTACCTCGCATCTCGGTGTGTTCTCACAATTTACCTACGACGGAATCAATCGGCAGTTTCATTGGGACAATATTGACGTTCGCTATGCCCGCAGCCTGACGCTTTTTGGCGCGGACACCGTGCTGGGTGTGAGTGTCAACAATAACCCCACCTCACAGGACGTCTGGAACACGACCCCGGCCTGGGGTTATCCCTACGCCGCGTCCGCGCTTGCCGCAGGCCCCGCTGCCGGGACGATGATCGAAGGGGCATGGGCCCAGACGGTGGTCGGCGCGACTACTTACGCGTACTGGAATCGCCTCGTCTACCTCGAGGTTGGCGGCTACAAGACCCTATCGCGGGGCCCACAATCCGCATTCGGTGTCTACGCGAACGGCAACAGCGCCATCAATGGCATCGCCCCATACTGGCGCGCGGCATTGCAGCACGATTGGAACCGGAACTCGCTGGAAGGTGGTGTCTTCGGCATGGCGGCCAGCGTCACGCCCGGCTGGGTCTCCGGGTCCGGCGCTGACCACCTGACGGATGTCGGCTTCGACGTACAGTATCAATACCTGGCCGATCGCAACAGTTTCTCGACACAAATCAGCGAGATCCTGGAAAACCAGAACCTGTCGGCAAGCTCAAATGCGGCGATCGGTGCATCGGCCAACAGCCACAACACCTTGCGCAGTTTCCGCGCCAAGGCGACCTATTATCGCGATCAGACCTACGGGGTAACCCTCTCGGTCGCCCGCCTGGATGGGACACCCGATCTGATCGCCTACACCGGCAATACCACGGCATCGGCAACCGGCAGTCCCAACTCGACCGGGATCACGACGGAACTCAACTACATCCCCTTCAACCATGGCGGACCGTCGTTCTGGCCCTGGCTGAATGCGAAGTTTGGCCTGCAATACACGTTCTACCCGGAATTCAATGGCATGACCGGGAATGCGGCCACCCGTAACAATACCGTATATCTCTATAGCTGGCTCGCCTTCTAGCGGCTCGAGGGGACAGATCATGATCAAGCAAGCGTCCACCTCAAGGGTATCCGTCAACGCCCAATCACTGCGGCGAAACGCCAGACGCGGCGTTTCGTTAGCCCTTGGCCTCGCGGCCGTGTCGGCCATCGCAGCCTGCGTCGCGCAGCAGCAGGCACCAAAACCGTCAGCGACCGAAGTCGCGGCATCGGTGACCCCGGATCAAGTCCAGGGCATCGTCCATATGTGCTCGTCCTGCCATGGAATAACCGGCGTCAGTGTCTCGCCAACATTCCCGCGATTGGCGGGGCAGCAGGAGGCCTATCTCGAGGCGCAGCTGAAGGCGTTCAGAGACCATACGCGCGCCGACCCTCATGCCCATACCTACATGTGGGGCATGGCACAGCATCTCTCGGACCCGATGATCGCGGGCCTTGCGACCTATTTCTCGTCGCAAAAGCCGGCAGCACCTACCCCCGGCGACCCGCAGCTTGTCGCCGCCGGTGGCAAGCTCTTCATGGAAGGCAATGCCGACAAGGGCATTCCGATCTGCCAGAGCTGTCACGGCGATCACGCCCTTGGCATGGACACAATCCCACGCCTGGCATCCCAGCATCATGACTATCTGGTCGAACAGTTGAAAAACTTCGCGTCTAACGCGCGCAATAATCAGATCATGCACGAGAATGCGAAGACCTTGGACAATGACCAGATCGAACAGCTCGCAACCTATCTCGCGGCACAGCCCTAAACGGCGTCAGCTCACCCGGTCGATCTCGGCATCACCGAGACCGCCGGGAACGATGATCAAGGGCACCCGAAGTCTGCCGATCAGACGGTTCGACATCATGCTCACCAACGGTCCCGGGCCTGCCGGATCGATCGATGCCGCAAGCACCAGGATCGAGATCGACGGATCCTCGTCGATCTGCGCCAGGATCTCCGCGGCCGGTTCACCCTCTCGGATGTACACCACCGGCGGACTCCCGGTCAGTTCCATGAGCTGTGCGGCCAGCCCGCCAAGCATCTCTTCAGCCTCGTCGCGCTGCTCCGCACGGATCAGTTCTTCCATGGCGCGCCAATGCTGTCCCTCGGGCGGATGGATCACGTGTAGAAGTGCGACCCGCCCTCCCGTTGACCGCGCGCGCCGGGATGCATAGCGAAAAGCGGCCCGCATCTCGGGACTGTCATCAACAATGACCAGGAAGACGCGAGGGCGGGATTCTTCGAGTATCGCCATAGTCACACTCTCCTGAACAGCAGCGTCGATATCCATCCTGTCATCGCGGCGGCGCAGACTGCGAGGATACCGTAGGCGAGCCCGTGATCGCGGGAGAAATCATATATCTCGGCGGGCAGACCTGCCTTCTCGACAGCGAAGGGCGTACTGTCTGAAGCGATCACTACGCCATCCCGAATAAGGAAACTCTCGATCGTATAGACTCCAACCGGCGTATCTGCGGGAAAGGTAACCGTGGCGCGGAAGAGCTTGCCGCCAAGGAACTTCACCACGCCCGATTTCTCGATATAGAGACCACGATGCTCGAAATCCCGGATCAACGCCGCATGATCGGCCGCAACATCGTCGCCGTCCGTCGCGTCGATGGCGGCCATTGACAATGTCTCGAGCCCGATTCCTTCGAGCGTCTGCAGCGACGGCGATACCAATTGTTCCAGGGGACGGCTTGTAAACACGGCATAGTAGCCCGGAACGCCGGTCAAGGTCACGCCCCGGTCATTGAGCCAGATACCCGCAATCCGATGCTTGCGCCTGACCACCACGTCCCTGTTCGGTCCCCGAACAGTCACGATGATATCGCCGCCGCCGGGGGCCGTACCGAACAGGACCACGTTGGCACCGTGGAAAGCCGTGGTGATCTGGACGAGATGATCGGTCAGATCAGTCACCAATTCCTGAGCGCTGGCGGGCACGGTTTGGCTGCAACAGTAAAGGACAAGGACAAGAATGATGGTGAGCGGGCGCTTCAAGGCTCACGCTCCACAACGCTGAACATCGAATGAGGCGTCAGCGTCAGGTCGAAAAGAAGTTTGGCGCCGACGGTGAGAATCACCAGCGCCAGTAGAATACGGAGATAATCTCCGCGAATACGGGCCCCGTAGCGACTGCCGTAATGAACGCCCACGACACCGCCAAGCAGCAGGATCAGGACCAGAACGCCATCCACCGTATGCATTGTCCAGGACTGCAGAATCGTGACGCTGATGGCGACCACCATGTTCTGCGCCAGGGACGTTCCGGGTACAATCGATGCCGGCATGCCAAGGATGTAGATCATCGCCGGCACGAGCAGAAAGCCGCCACCAATGCCGAGCACCGCAGACAGAACACCGACGGCGAATCCGATGCCGAGTGGCAAGACGGGGCTGAGATAGAGCTTTGAGCGGCGAAACCGCATCTTGCCGGGCAAGGCACGGATCCAGGCATGCTGATGCAGCCGAGGCCGAGGCGTTGACTGCCGCGTTCGGGCTACACTGCCGATACTCTCAACCAGCATCAGCGATCCAAGCGTGCCGAGAAGGACGACGTAGCTCAGCGAAATTACAAGATCGATCTGTCCGAGTCGGCGCAACAGCGCGAAGAAGGCAACGCCTACCACCGAGCCAACAAGGCCACCCGCCGATAAGACGGCAGCCATCTGAAAATCCACACTTCCGCGCCGCCAATAGGAGATAACACCGGATAGCGACGCGCCGACCAACTGGTTCGCGGTCGAGGCCACGGCGACTGCCTGCGGCACACCGATGAAGATCAGGAATGGCGTTAGTAAAAAGCCCCCGCCGACGCCAAAAAGTCCAGAGACGACACCGACCGAGAGGCCTAGTCCAAAGAGAACGAACACATTCTCGGTTACCGCTGCGATGGGCAGATAAATATCCATCATCCGATGATGGCATAATCCGCTTCGGGGGACGACGGCGCGAATGCGCCCAAGGCCGAAATCTTGATGTTTTTCAGCGGCAGGGAACGGGCGCTGGCCGCGCCGTGCGTTCGGCTAATGCGAGAGAAACAGCATGGTGCGGGCGTGATGCAAGACATGGCGGGTCACGCCGCCAAAGATGAATTCGCGAGCGCGGGAATGGCCGTAAGCGCCAAGCACGATGATCCCGGCGCCAAGCCGCTCAGCCTCAGCGAGCAGCGCCTCGCCCACCTCTCCCATGGCAGGTGACAGCAAGGTCACGGTTGCCGCAATGCCATGGCGGGCAAGGAACTCAATAAACGCCGCCGGGTCGCCTGCGTTCGCCGTCAACACGGTGACACTCTTGGCGCCGGCAAGCAGGGGCAACGCGGCGGTCACCGCACTCGCGGCCTCGGCGCTGCCATTC
This sequence comes from uncultured Rhodospirillales bacterium, assembly GCA_903923205.1. GTDB lineage: Bacteria > Pseudomonadota > Alphaproteobacteria > ATCC43930 > CGMCC-115725 > CAIXXC01. Next base: position 7,561 of record CAIXXC010000313.1, read on the forward strand.
CAGCAGATCACTGCGGATGAACCAGCGGCAGGCACGATCGGTTGGTCAGGCACCAGCAAAACAGGTTTCCCTGCCGAGAACAGCGCCGATTCGAAGATGTCGGCGCGATCCGGAGTCGCCTGGCCAGGCAGGATCGTCACAACGAGGTCATTGACGAGGGCAAAGCGCTTGACCGAATCCGGATCGCCTGCTGGCGTCGCCAGAAAGCTTGCCGTCACCAAACCGCCGGCACTTCCTGTTGCTCCTATCCCCCGATCGGTTGTCCAGGTGTTGAACAGCGCTTGGGCTGTTGCACGATGCGCGTCGTTACGCTCTGTCAGTGCCTGCAGGAATTCTTCGGTCAGATAGAAACCAACACCATCCCCGCCATAGATCACGGGCATCTCGGCAGCGCTGATTTCACCAAATAAGGCAGTGACATGAGCCCCGCCGGGCTGCGCCGCGACCCAGGCTGCATCAAGGCAGCGACGATCGAGGCCGTCACCGGTCATGGGTACGAGGATGGATTTAATGGTCATGGTAGCAGCCTCCTTGGCGGTCGCACCGCTGCGTAAGGCCTGTATCAGACACCGCCGCGCCCGCCGGGGTCCATGATCCAGGTCACATAAGGAGGCAAAGCAATCTTTCGTCCCGCGATGCAGCGATGCTTTTTGTGAATCCGATTGCGAGATGAGCCTTGAAGGGCTAGGACTCGGACACCCTTCGGCTATAGTCAAGAGTGACCGTTAAGTGCCGGGAGGCGCGATCTAGATCGGTCGTCTGCCCGGCCGCCGGCCAGCGTTGTGGATCATATTCGAGTAGTAGCAAACATGTTTCGATCTCTTCTGGGTTGGATGTCCGCCGACATGGCGATTGACCTCGGCACCGCCAATACCCTGGTTTACGTCAAAGGCCGCGGCATCGTGCTGAACGAACCCTCGGTCGTCGCGATCGCGACGATCAAGGGCAAACGACAGGTCCTCGCGGTTGGCGACGAGGCCAAGCTGATGCTTGGCCGCACACCCGGCAATATCCAGGCGATCCGACCGTTGCGCGATGGCGTCATTGCCGACTTCGAAGTCGCCGAGGAGATGATCAAGCACTTCATTCGCAAGGTTCATAATCGCCGTAGTTTCGCCTCGCCCGAAATCATCATCTGCGTGCCGTCCGGATCGACGGCGGTCGAGCGTCGCGCCATCCAGGAATCGGCCGAGAGTGCCGGTGGACGCCGGGTTTATCTGATCGAAGAGCCGATGGCCGCGGC
>CAIXXC010000314.1 GCA_903923205.1 uncultured Rhodospirillales bacterium
AGCACGACGGTCACGGTCACCCAGACGGCACCGAAGGCGATCGCAACATGGCAAAGCTTCAATATTGGCAAGAACACGACCCTGAATTTTGACCAGAATGCCGGTACGGACCAGTCGGGAAACAACGCCTGGGTTATCCTCAACCGCATCTCGGACCCGTCTGCCAGCCCGTCGCAAATTTATGGCGCGATCCGGGCCAAGGGCAGCGTCTACATCATCAATCCCAATGGGGTTGTTTTCGATGGCACCAGCACCGTGGATGTTCACGCCCTGGTCGCCTCGACGCTCGATATCGGCAAGGTCGGGCAAACGACGGCTCAACGCAACGCGCAGTTCCTGCAAAAGGGGCTCAATATTACCCCAGGTCTCTCAGCATCTCAGGTGGGGGCGGACAACGTCGCCTTTTCGGAACTCGGAGCCGCAAGCACGGTGCTGGATGATACCTCGACAGCGGGGATCGATGTCGCCGCGGGTGCCCGCATCACTTCAACGGTCTTTCCCTCGGACAATCCGGGCAGCGTAATCCTGCTCGGCGCAAATGTCTCTAATGCGGGCCAGATTGTCTCGCCAGCCGGTCAGGTCATCCTGGGGGCGGGACGTGCCTTCGCGTTCCTTGAAAACACCACAGTGAAGCAGTCCGCAGGGGTGAACTACCTTGGCCTTGTCCCGGTGACGCAGCCAAACTTCCTGCTACCCGGCACGGTTACTGCCGGCGACGCCGTCGAGCAGGGCCGCGCCTGGCACGGCACTGTTACGGCTACCAATAGCGCGGGCGGATTGATCGAGACGAACCGGGGCAACATCACCCTGATGGGCTCGGACGTCGAAAACGATGGCGTCCTCGCCGCAACCACCAGCATCACCCGCAATGGGTCAATCGTGCTGCAAGGCGCGAAATCGGCCAATTTCGGTGCCAATGCGACGGCCCTTATCCTACCGGAGGAAAACGGCGAGACGATCCCGCTTGGCCAGGCAACGGGGACAACGGTTTCCGCCCCTTATATCCAGATACAGGGCACCGAGCTCAGCAGCCAACAGACTCTAGCCGCGCAGAGCGGTCTTGGGACCGTTACCTTGGGTGCCGGATCATCGATCGTGGCGCCGGGGGCAACGATCGGCGTCTTCGCCGGCAATGCTGTGCAACTTGGCACGAATTCAACCATCGACGCGGCCGGCCTTACCACCGGCGCCCTTGTCGACCAAGCGGGCACGCAGGTGTCGGCCCTGCCGATGTCGACCAATTTCATCACCTTCAAACCCTTGGGGCCGGAACTTGCGAATTCGCCCCTGCAGCGCAGCGGTGTCCTGCGCGGCCAATCGATCACGGTGGATGCCCGTGTCAGCGGCGTTTCCGCCAATGGGATCGCCTGGGTGGGCACGCCGCTTGCCAATGCCACCGGCTATGTCAACACCGAGGTCACGGAAGGGATCAATCAGATCCTTGCCAAGGGCGGCTCGGTCACAGTGGCAACTGCCGCCTCGATTAATCCAATCGCAGGGCAGTTGCTCGATTCAGTCGTGCTGCGGCCTGGCTCCGTCATCGACGTCTCCGGCGGCTATGTCAGCTATGCCGGTGGGCTCAATACCACGACCAACCTGACCGGCACCGACGGCAAGACATATTCGATCAGCAACGCGGATCCGAATGTGACCTACACTGGAATTGCGGGCAGTTACAGCTTCGACCATGCTCATTGGGGGATCACTGACAGCTATTACGGCAACTTTTCTTCCGTGGGCAGCGCAAGTTACGAGCCCGGCTACATCTCCGGCTCCCCTGCGGGCTCGATAATTCTTTTCGCCGATTCGGTCGAGGCGGATGGCCAAATTTACGGCCAGACAAGCGCGGGACCACTACAACTCACCTCGGGCACCATTCCCACCAGCGGCTCCCTCTTTATCAATTCGGGCTCACCGGGAGGTTCCGGAAATCAGGCCTTGGCGGTGCTTTCCGGCCAAGCAACGATCACCCCGCAATGGGTGCTGTTGCAAAAGCGCGTGGCAGACACCATCGCGCCCGGTTCGCTGGTATCGCAAACCGTGGCGACGACGATCTTCGCCGACTACCCGTTGAGCGGGCTGCTGGACAAGCTCGGCGCGCAAGGCCCCACCGACCAGAACGATCCCCTCGATCGCGCGGATATCGTTATTCTTTCGACGGACATGCTCGACGCCGGTGGTTTCGCCAAGATAGCGCTAGCGGGAACGACCTTGGTATCGGCAGATGCCAATCTGACCGTGGCGAATGGCAGCCTCGGCGCTGCGAGCCCCGGGCAGTTTCTGGGCGGCGGTGGTTCGATCACCGTGGTCGGTCCGGCGATCGATGTCGAAGGGGCGCTCTCTGCGGCGTCGGGAACGATTTCACTGTCCACAAACGGTGTTGGCAATCCCTTTCTGCCAAGCGACAGCGCGGCAATAACGATCGGCGCCGACGCGCTGCTCGACGTCCGGGGACGCTGGACGAACGATAGCGGGACAACTGCAGGAACCTCGCTCGGCGCCAACAACGTCAATGGCGGCGCGATCTCGCTGCAGACGAAGGCGCGCCAGACGACTGTCGGCACGACGGTGGTGGACACCACGGGCTCCATCGTTATCCAAACGCCCGCATCAGGCGCGGGTCCCCAATTACTGGCCTCCAGTGGCGGCTATGTTGGAATCAATGGCAAACTGTCTGCTGTAAGCGGCGTCGCCACAGTTCCCAAGGGTCTGGGCGGTTCAATCACCCTTGCGACCTATGTGGGCGGATACACCCAGGCCAGCCTGGGCAATCCCGCGCCCGTGGGTCCGCTTACCGCCGGCTTGTCCCTTGACCCCGCGCGCTCTTTGAGTGCCTTCGGTCTCGCGGGTGGGGGCACGCTCAAGATTGCCGTCGGCCCGTCGATCGTGATCGCCGATTCGGCAACAATCCCAAGCGGCTCATTGATCAGCAGCGCCAACGGCGTACTGATCATCGGCAGCAGTTTCTTCAACAATTCAGGTTCCAGCTACCAAAATCCGTTCGGGACAATAGATCTGGAGTCGGATTCCGGCGCGGTGATCGTCGCGGGCGATAACACGATAAGCTCCGGCGCGGTCATCCCCTGGACACTGCATCTGACCCAATCGACCTTTCAATCCCTGCCGGCACTGGCGTCGATCCCGACTTACTCCTCCTTCGGCAAGTCCACGCCGCTGACACTGGTCTCCAATACTGCGGGCACGCCAACAACCTTCACGTTGACGGCGGCTCCGCTTGCTCAGTTTCAAAGCGCGGTCACCAATCTGACGTTAGGCCCGGCACAGGGGGATTCGGAGTTTTATCCGCTCGCCGGACCCGTGTCTGGAAGCATTGCTGCGTCTGGCTCGGTCGAGGCCATTTATTCAGCGACTCCGGGCAGTACGGTCCTGGAACAGGGCGTCACGATTGAAGCAGATGCCAATCGCAATACTGGCGCCACCATCACACTCAAAAGCACATTCCTGACCGAGATCGATGGCACAATCCTGGACCCCGCGGGAAGCGTCGTGCTGCAATCATCAGGTCTGTCATTCACGGGCTCCACCAAGGCTGTGGTCGATGGCAGAGTTGTGGGCAATGGCGTGGTCACCCTGGCGGCGGGAAGCCTTGTTAACGTCGCGGGTGCCGTCGTCGCAGATTCCGTCGATATGACGCGCCTACCCAATGGTGTAAGCTACACGCCGACGAACGTGCTGCCGGGCGGCACGGTAACGCTGCGCGCGACGGGTAGTAACGCGCAGACCGGAGCCGCGAATAGCTTTGGCTATATTCTGCAACTTTCCGGATCGACGATCGACATCGGGGGTGCGGACGCGTCAGTCGATATGCTGACCCCCGCGCTCGGCGGCGGGCAGACAGTAGCGGCTCAAGAACTCTACAGCGATGCCGGTGCGGTCACCCTGAATGCCACGGCGGCCGCAATGAACGGCGAAATCCTGGCGCGCGGTGGCGGCGGTATTCTTGGTTCCACAGCCGCGAATGGCATTCTTTCCGTCACGTCTGGCCTGCCGGCGGATATCCTCATCAATCCGCTGGGACTTCTGGCGGACGGGAATTCGGCGACAAACGCCACCTCGGCGGATTTTCTGAACGGCACGGACAGCAATACCTATATCGTGCTGTCGTCAGAAGCGATCGATCGATCCCGTTTCGACGACGTGAATATCGGCCTCGTCGATCAAAACGGCACAGTTGACGATATCAATTCCATTACCTTCGCTGGCACCGTGGTGCTTAACTCGCGCCGCTCGATGCTGCTCGCAGGGCCAATCACCGAAGCGGATTCAGGCAGCAGCGTCTCGATAAAGACCGGATATCTGACGCTCACGACCACGGATCGCAATTACACCAATCTCGCCACCGCGCGGAATGGAACATTCTCGGCGACCGTCCTGGATCTGGTGCTGGAGCGCGGGCTGATCGACGCCGCGTCAGTCAGTCTGAGTGCGACCGCGGACGCAGTTGTCGAGAGTATCATTGGCAACCGGACACAGAATTTCGACAATGGCGGGCTCGTTACCTCGGGCGACCTGTCGATCCAAGCCGCACGTCTCTATCCGATGGGTGGCACTGCAGGGGTGATTCAGAGTCTCGGTGCCTCGGGCTCAGGAGGACATGTCAATATTCTCGAAGCCGTGGCCGGGAGCGATACCAGCCTCCCGCTGGTCGCAGGTGGTTTGCTGTATGTATTAGGCGACACAATCAATCAGCACGGCGTCGTGATGGCGCCCGGTGGCAGCATCGTCTTCGGCAACGCCTCAGGCGCCCAGAGTTTCTTCTTTGATGGCTCGAGCGCCACGTCACCAAAGGTAACGCCTGCATCCAAGGTGACCTTCTCCGCAGGGAGCACGACATCGGTATCCCTGGGCGATACGAACCTGCCCTATGGCGGCACTGTGGATCAGGTGTCATGGTACTATGCAGATTCAACCCGGTCCGAGACCTCCCTGTCGGCACCGCCAGCAAAAAGCATCTCCGCCGATGCACTGAGCATCTCGATCGACGGCAGTTCAACCAAACTGAACAGCGCGACAGTAGACATTGCCGGTGGAGGTAACCTCTACGCCAGCGAATTCATCGCCGGCAATGGGGGGTCTGCGAACGTGCTATCGTCGGACAGCACCTATACCGCAACCAGCTTTTTGCCGTCGATCCTTGGTAATATCGCGCTGTACAATTCGCTCGGGTCCACGACGAGTGCCAGCCGGACCTATGCTGCCAATTTGAATTCGACAAGCCAAGTCTACGCGATTGTCCCGCTGCGCGAAAATCCGACGATTGCACCAAGCGACCTGGATTTCTCAACCTATGTGAGCCCCAGCACCAATCCCGGCACGGGATTTGGCAACTCCGCTCCTGCGAATGGGCTTGCGATCAAGCTCTCGGGCGTGAGCGGGCTGCCCGACGGTACCTACACATTGCTACCCGCCCCCTACGCCACGCTGCCGGGCGCCTATCGCGTCGTCATCGTCCCTGGATCAACGAATTTCCAATCGACGCAGAACACCACCCTGCCGGACGGCTCCCAAGTCGTGTCCGCGCGGGTCACCACGGCACTGTCACCCAGCGTGACTGCGAAAGAAATCAGTTCGCAGCCGATCGCGGTTGAGTTGCAATCTTCCAAGGTCTGGGGCCTTTATTCCAATATTGCGACGACTGAGGCCAATAGCTTTTTCTCGAGCCAGAGCAAGGCGTCAACGGTCGCACCGCGGCTACCACAAGACGCTGGCACTTTGCAGTTTCAGGCCATCGTGTCGCTGAACCTTGCCGGAACCCTCCTTGGCTCGGCGCCTGCCGGGCTCGGTTCCATCGTCGAGATCACGGCGGAAAATCTTCAAGTCCTGGCGTCAGACCGAAGCGCGGAAGCAACGCATGGCTATGTCGTCGTCGATGCAACCCAATTGACCGATCTCGGTGCGGGAAACCTCTTGTTGGGAGGCACCGAAACCACGGGATCGACCGGAGAGATCATCACCGCGAAGAGCTTTAATGTCGAAATTACCTCTGATGCCGCCAACCCCCTGAGCGCGCCCGAAATCCTTATCGTGACGCGTGGAGATCATGCCGGCACCGACAGAGCACCGGCAAAGGGGCTTTCGGTAGACCCAGACGCGGTGATCGAGGCAAATGGCGTGGTTTCAGGTACCACGGCCCCACGAACGATCACCATCTATGGGACACCGTCTGCGAGCGTAGATGCCAATGGTCACGTCACGCCAGCCTACAGCGATGGCGCATTTCTAGCGGTCACAAATGGCTCGACGATCACCCTAAATCGCGCCTACCTGCCCAAGCCGACCGGGAATGCCTCTCCCCTCGGTACCGCTGCCATCGGCGCTGGATCGATCATTCGTGGCGGCAACGACCTCGTCATTGACGCCAGTGACGGCAGCAACCCCTCCACGATCGACCCAACCGCCCAACTGTCCGCGAGCAATGTCACACTCTCCGGGACAGCAATCAGCCTCGGTGACCTTGGCGAATACGGTTTGATTGTTCCCGACGCCGTGGTCTCCCAACTGCTCGCCGCCACGACACTAACGCTCCACAGCGTCGGCGGGGGCAATGGCGCGTCGAGCGGCAACGGTATCGGCGACATTGAGTTTGCCGGGGTAACATCCTTGGACCTCACCGCCGCGAATTCCATTTTGACGCTGGATGCAACCGCGCTGACAATCGACAGTGCAGTCGTGACCACGGACGAGAGCTATAAGATCAGCCTTGGCGCAAGTACGGTCAATCTGGCGGACACCAACGGCGTCGGCGCGTTCAGCCCCACGAGCAACCCGGCAATTTTGGCAATCTCTGCGGGAACGATCAACTTCGGCTCCGGCACCAACGGCCTGGCCTTCGACCAGTTCGATCAGGTTGCACTGTCCGCGACCTCGTTGATTGCGGCTCAGGGGACCCTCGCGGTCCTTGCGGCCGACGCAGCCGTGACGATCACGACACCGCTAATATTGGCAGGCAGCGGTTCCAGCTTCAGCCTTGCGACAACAGGATCCCTCGCCGTCGTAGGGACGGGCGAGGCAGCACCGAGCACGGGTTCGGCTCTCGGCGGAAACATAGGGTTGCAGGGTGGCTCAGTGGTGCTCGATACCGCCATGACGGCGCCATCCGGCAACATCACGATCATTAGCACAAGTAGTGACCTAACTCTCGGCAACAACGCCAAACTGAGTGCGGCGGGCTATCAGCAGGTCTTCTTCGACACGGTCAAATACGCCTCCGGTGGCACGATCAAGCTGACGGCGGAGGATGGCAATCTCGTGCTCGCCAATGGCTCCAGCGTTGCAGCGGACGCCGCAGCCGCCGGTGGCTCTGCCGGCGCGCTCGATCTTTCGGCACCGCTGGGCAATATCCAGATCAGCGGCCAATTTTCGGCCCGGGCGCCGACCGTCGGCAGCGGAACCGGTGGCTCGCTCTCTATTGCCGAACAGGATGCGGTCGATCTGACGGCTCTAGCAGCACAGATCGCCAAAGGCGGATTTTCCGCGGCAGTTTCAATCGCGACCCAACAGGGCGACCTGATCCTGAGTGACAGCGCTATTTACGCTGCCGCGATTACCCTCGAAGCGCAGGGCGGCCACGTCATCGTGCGCAGCGGATCGACCCTCGATGCCTCTGGCACCACTGGCGGGTCGATTACGCTGTTGGGCAATGACGGGGTGGATATCGAGGGCACGCTGCGAGCGCGGGGCAGCAGGGCGACGACGGCTGGCGGCAGCGTGTCGATTGGCGCCGCCGGTATCAAGGACGCTTCCCACCCGCTCAACACCCTTTACGGCTACGAGAACATCATCAGTTCGGGGGGTGTCAGTCTTGGTGCCGGCGCCTTCATAGACGTCAGCGGCGGCACTGTTGCCGGCGATACGGGGGGGACCGTCAAGATCAGCGTCCCGCTGCTCGAATCCGGGACTGTGCAGCTCGTCGTCACGCCAGGCGCAACGATCACAGGCTCCTATCGAACGGTACTCGACGGCTATGCAGTCTGGAGCACGGGTGACAATATATTGCAATCGAACGCGGCGTTGCGTTTCGACGGCATTGTCGACCCCGCCGGGACGGACGCGGCGGCTGGCACGGGCAACCACGCCGCATTCTACGGCACCACTCTTATAAACTTCGTAGAGAACTACCCGGTAGCGCTCCATCTGCCAGCCTCACTTGGAACGGTGCATTTCCAGCCCGGAATCGAGCTGATCAACGACCAAGCCGGCATCAACAATGGCGACATCACCGTCGCAAGCGCTTGGAATCTCGGCGCTGGCGGTTATGGCTCGACCGGCAACGTCAGTCTCTTCTACCGAACCCCCTCGGGCGAACCAGGAACACTCTCCCTTCGCGCGAAGGGCAATGTGAACGTCAACGCAGATCTGACCGATGGCTTCTTCCAGACTCAGAACAGCCTGAGTGCGAATTACCAGAATATCCTTGGCAACATCTATCTGGAGAATTCGGGGACTGGGAACATCCTCGCGCTCGCACCTGCTGGAAACAGTACCCAGTCCATCTATGTAACGCCGCTCTACGCGCCACAAGCGCCTTACGACACGACCGACACGGTCTACACGGCCGATTACGCAGCCTATCGGACTTCGTATCAACTTCGGTTTGATTCACCCACGAACACTAGTGGTTACGCGCGCGCTTGGTCCTTGTACCAACAGGATTTGAGCCAGGTGACCTATACCAATCCGGCGACGGATCCGGCACCCGACGATGTCACGCTGGTGCTGCCAACAGCACCTCAACCAGGCAATTTCAGCACCTATGCCCGGTATCTCACGGCATACCAGTCGGTCTACGTTCGTGGCTACACAAGAGCCCTCAATCGCTATGCTGCAGCCATAACGGACGTCTTTCAGCCTCCCCCTGCACCCGCAGCCCCGATCCCGCCAAGCGCTGGCGATGGCTCTACCGGGGGTTCGGAATATCTCGCCTACGCGACAGCATACCAGACGGTCTACAGTGCCGCCTATCGAGGGTATCTTGGTACCGTCAACGGACTCGTCGGTTCTTACTCTTACAGCGCCACGAATATGGACGGCAGCGATCGCGTCCTGGAGGCGCCGACGGCGCCCACGGCGCCGGTGCCGTGGGGCTCTGAGATCGGCATCGTCACGGGCGTCTATAGTGCCGCCAATAGCGCCGCAATTTACGGCGCGAACGGGATCTCTCCCAATGCTACGACCAATAATCCCGATCCGGTGCTGTCGGCGAGCCTTGTGCCGGCAACTGCTGTTGCAGCCGCTAGTCCAACGGGCGGCGGTGCTCATGCGATATCGCAAGGCTCGTGGTCGTTTCAGATCACCGGCGGCGCAGATACGGCGAATGTGAACCCCCTGGCTTTGCAAGCGATTACAAATTTCACAGTGGATCCGACCAGCGCCAACTATACGACCGGCACGGTTACTCTCGACGGTCACAGCTCCTATCAACTTGCGCTGTCAGTACAAACGGCGATACTCGCCAGCGACCCAACCCTGAAACAAGTGAAGCTGGCAGCGCTCGTGCCAACCGTTATCCGCACTGGAACGGGCACTATCGACGTGGCGGCTGCAACGAATATCGTCCTAGCCGATACTGCCGCGCCAGGAACCATCTACACTGCGGGCGTACAAACGACGTTGCCAGGCTCCGAATATAGCGCCGTCAACGGTGGCACCGCGATTAACGGGCTGGGCTCAGTGGCCAGCCTGAGTGGCACCGGCGGATCGGGCTTCTTCGGCGATGGCACGGGTTCAACCACGATTGGCAATCCAGCGGGTTTCGACGCCCCAAGTTTTGGCAATTCCTTCGTCCTGACGGCTCCCACCCTCTTCGCCGTCACCGATCCGGCCTATCCGGACGGCGGCGGGGATGTCACGCTGACAGCTCAAAACGACATTATTGGCGTGCTATCAACTGCCGCCACTGCGGCCAACAACAGCAACGCGGCCAGCGGTTATCTCGACCAGTTCTGGTCGAATTGGTTACTGACACGATCTTCACCGATCGCTGGCGGCACCGCCTATAGCTTTAACGCCGATCTCGGCCTCTACAACCCGAACGTCACCCGTCCCAACACCACGAACCCGTCAGCGGGCAGTGACCTTACCGATGGTCAGACGACGTGGTGGATCAATTTCGGTAGCTTTGACCAAGGAGTCGCGGCACTTGGCGGAGGCAATGTCACAGTCACGGCAGGCCACGACATTCGTCAATTCTCGGCCTCGACTGCTTCGACCGGTCGGGTCAGTGGCGGGCTCGACGCGTCATCCCCGCCAACCCTCCACGTGACAGGCGGCGGCAACCTGACCGTTATCGCCGGCAACGATATTCTCAGCGGCGCGTATTATGTTGCTCTCGGCACTGGGACAATCAGGGCCGGCGGATCCATTGGGCCTGACTCGGCAAATTGGAGCTACAAGTACAAAGATACTCTCGCCACGCCGGCGAGCAATATCACCATCGCTCCATCTGTGATCCTGGGTATCGGCGATTCTCAAGTGTCAGTATCGGCAACCGGCTCGGTCAATATCGGCGATGTGGTGAACCCGACCGAGATCAAGACCGGCGTGAGCCTCGTCGTGGGCGATGACTACATCGCCAATCATGGCGGCGCCTCCAGCCTCTTATTGACGAACAACACAGAATTCACGTTCGCGACAGCCCAGTTCAATACGATGAGCCCAGCGTCATCAATCTCGGTCGCCTCAATCGGTGGCGCTGTCGATTTCCTAACGCTACCAACGGGAAGCGCAAACAAGCTCTATCAGACCAATTATCGGCTCTTGCCAGCAACCGTCGCAATCACCGCCTATCGTGGCAAAATCGCGGTTGATTCTTCATTCGACATGACCAACTCCACGAACGGCTCATTGTTGCTCGATGCCTATACCAACTTGCGTCTGGTCGGTCCTGACAATCAGCTCGGGGCAAGTGCGACAGCGACACTCCCGAATACCTCCGCCGAGGGAGCCATCGCGACCTTCCAAACCAAGAATGTGCAAACGATAGCGACCGTCAACCCGGTACCCGGCCTGGTCGATACGCAGTTCGATCCCTTTAATCCAGTCGCCGACTATGCCTCGAACGGGAATGAGCCCTTTGTTCAAACGGCATCCGCGCAGTACCTACTCCTGCATACCGATGGATCGACTGCCGCTCAGTTCTATGCCCTGAACGGTGACATTACAAATGGGGTCGTCATCTCGGACCCTGCGGCGGTACCCAAGACGAGCCTGCCAATTCCAATCCTGACGGACCTACCGATCACGATCGAAGCCGGTCAGGACATCCTGAACCTTCAGCTCTATGCGCAGAACACTCAATCCACAGATGTCACGAATATCATCGCAGGTCGCGATATCAGCTATGATCTGCCAGCCACCAATCTGAACGTAACGGGAGCCAATACAAACGGTCTTAACCTGATTGAGCTTGCTGGCCCAGGAAGCCTGGTGCTCGAAGCCGGAAGGAACCTCGGACCCTTCCCAAACAACTTCAATATCGGTCCCTCCGGCATCGAGACTACCGGCGCGTATGATTGGACGTCGAGCACCATTAATCCGTTGCTGGACTCCGTCGGGGCGTCAATCGCCGCCTACGCCGGAGTTGCCAATGGGATCAATTCAGCCGCCGAGATCGCCAGTTATCTGAACCCCGCAAGCGCGAGCTTCGACAGCTTCCTAAACGTCTCCTACGCCGTTGAATATGCCCCCCAATTGCTCGTCTATCTCAGGCAACTTGGCCCGCAATACAGCGGCCTGACAGAACAGGCAGCCTTTGCGGCGTTCTCTGCCCTATCTGGTCAGCAACAGCAGGTCTTCCTGAACCAGGTCTTCTTCAACCAGTTGCAGACGACCCAGTCGGCACCGGACATACTTACCGAACTCCTGGCGTTCGAGACCAGCCGTAATCTCCTTGGTTACACCATGGCCCAAGTATACGGACTTTTCGAAAACGGGAGCAGCACCGCCGGGCAGCAGTTGCTTACCGACGCTTATACGGTATTTGCCAACCTGGCACCCGCGGAACAGCAGAGTTTTGCAACAGAAATCGCCACAGATACGTCGACCCAGGCACCGAATATCTGGCACACCTATGCCCTGTTCGAAGGACTAAAGGCATCGGAACGCAATGCCTATGTCACGGGCACTTCGCCATCTACCGACCTGACATATATTGAGGCCCTGGCTCCAGACCAACGTCAGGCTTTGGTGCATGGGATCGGCGCAGCAGCATTACTGGAAATTCCAAGCGTCTGGAACACGCCCGGATATGCGCGCGGCTATCAGATGATCAACACGGTTTTCCCGGGGGCCAACGGATACACCCAGAACCGGTCAGCAGGCGGTCTGGGTGCAGCTCCAGGAACGCTCGTCGAAACAGGTAAAATCGATCTGCGCAGCGCAACAATCCAGACCCAGCACGGTGGCGGCATTCAGATCTTCGCACCCGGAGGTAGCGTTCTGCTTGGCAGCTCGGCGGCCCGGACAATCTACAACCAACCGGGTTCCACTGGCCTGCTCACCTTCCAAGGCGGTGCGATCGACGTGTTCGCGGATCAAAGCCTTATCGTCAATCAAAGCCGCATTCTTACGGAAGAGGGCGGGGACGTTCTTACCTGGAGTTCGAACGCAGATATTCTGGCCGGCAGCGGTGCGAAGACGTCAGCCGATTTCCCGCCCTACACCGTCCTCTACGATACCGACGGATTACAGTCGTTGAACCCTGCAGGCCTCGTCACCGGCGCCGGCATCGGCGCGTTGGTGACCGTGAACAACCAGGATCCGACCCAGAGTAACGACTACTTCATGACCCCGGTCGGCACTGTCGATGCAGGCGACGCCGGCCTGCGCGCCGCCGGCAATCTCGTCGTCGCCGCAGCCCATGTCGCAAATGCCGGGAATATCTCGGTCGGCGGCAAATCTAGCGGCGTGCCAACCGTGGCCGCCGTCAACGTCGGTGCCCTGGCCTCAGCAGGTTCTGCGGCGGCCGGGGCAGCACATGCTGCCGATAGCGGCGGCTTCAACAAGAAATCAAATGGCGCCTCGGGACAGTCGGTCATTACAATTGATGTCCTCGGCTTCGGCGGCGGCGATGGGGCCAATGACCAATCCGACGAGGAACGCAAAAAGAAGGCTGGAGCCTAGAAAAATGACTGCGGTGTCATAGGCGAATCATTGCCGGAGGCATGCCTGCCTCATGTCGCGAAATCATTTCCTGATATACCGCTTCCAGATGCCGCGTGATACGCGGCGTGTCGAACAAGGGTGCAGTCGCACGCCGTGCCTCGAGGGACTGCTTCAAGCGTCCGAGCTTGACGGAATCGGTAGCGAGCTCAATCGCCATGGCCTCGTACTCGGCATCGGATTCCGCAATTAATTCGCTGAGGCCGATTGCCCGTAAAAGACTCGCGGCGACGCGGCCAGCGAAACTGCTGCCAATCCGGGTCAAGACGGGAAGCCCGCTCCATAAGGCGTCGCTCGCAGCTGTATGCGCATTATAGGGAAGCGTATCGAGGAACAGATCGGCGAGGCGATGTCGCCCCAGATGTTCCGCCAGAGACACCTGTCGGGCGAATACAAGCCTGTCAGGGTCGATTCCGAGCTGAGACGCCCGTTTCCTCAGGTTGAGTTTTGCCGTCGGTGTTCCCGAGAGCAGCCAAAGGACGCTACCGGGAACAGTGGAGAGTATTTTCATCCATGATTCGAATAATCTTGGATTTATTTTATAGTTATTATTGAAACAGCAAAAAACAAATTTGTCATCGGGAAGATTTTCTTCGAAACGATTAAATATACGATTACTTATCGTTCTGTTTCGATCGTTTGGTTGATAGGTATCAGGTAGATAAACGATATTCTCAGAATAGGCTTCACGGTTTTGGGGCGGAATGAGAGTGTCGTCGGCTATAATGTAGTCCATGTAATCTGCGCCCATCGTGCCAGGATATCCGAGATAGTTCACTTGAACGGGCGCAGCGCGGTGCGCGAAAATACCGGGGCGTGCACCTTCCGTAAAACCCTTGAGGTCTACCGCAATTTGGATCCCGAGATCGCGCGCCCGCTCGGCAATCTGCTGGTCACTGAGCGCACGAACCTCAAGAAAGTGGTCGAATGAACCCTTGAGCCTATGGCGCATCGCGCAATTCGCGTCCGGCCCAAATGAGAATGCATAAATCTCGAAACGGTTGCGATCGTGGAGTTCAAACAATTCCGCCATAAGGTACGCGGTGGCGTGGCTATGAAAATCGGCAGAGAAATAACCGATTCGGATCCGCTCGCGTGTCTCATAAGCTGATATCGGTTGGAGTATCGGATTAAACGAATATCTCGCCCTACAGTATATTTCCGCCGTCTTCCGCTGCA
The DNA here is from genome assembly GCA_903923205.1 of uncultured Rhodospirillales bacterium. Taxonomy (GTDB): domain Bacteria; phylum Pseudomonadota; class Alphaproteobacteria; order ATCC43930; family CGMCC-115725; genus CAIXXC01. Next base: position 14,359 of record CAIXXC010000314.1, read on the forward strand.
GTACTGGTGATTCAATCAAACTAAGCACACAAAAAGGATCAGCAGCCTTTTTTTCGTTCGAGATCGAAAGAGCAAGATGATCCACGTCTTGTTCGAACGCGTTCCATTCGCTTAACCTCATCTTTAGGTGTAGTCGGTTTCCCTGAAGAAATTCATAATCGGGTCGGCAAACAAGCGCCCGATCATAGCTCGCCAAAGCTTCTTCGAGTTGTTCAAGTTCCAGCAGGCT
>CAIXXC010000315.1 GCA_903923205.1 uncultured Rhodospirillales bacterium
CGGCCGCCATGCGGCGCAGCCAGCACCACCGGGATCGAAGCCGGATCCGGCGCGCGGCCGCGAAACGCCGCAACGCCCGGCACGCCAGGGATCGTCCAGCCGCGCACACACGCGGCAAGGCCTGGCGAATCGGCAGAAAGATCGCAGGAACCTGACATGAAACAAAAGCTGCAACCGAACGGCGGCTGTGTCAAAGTGTGAACCAAATCCGCAACGGCGACAGCGCACCCCCATGGCCGGGCCGCATTTCGTTTCGTTACGGTGACATGCCGGGTATTGCGGGTCGCATTTTTTAACCCGGCTGACGTATGATCGGGCGATCGGCGTGATAGAGATCATGCCGGTGCGGTTACCGGCCGCCACCGGACCTGTAAAACTGCAAGAAAAACAAGAAGGTGATCATGATTCGCATTCTGCTGGCCGAAGACGACGAAGCCATGCGCGCCTATCTGTCGCGCGCGCTGGAAAACGCCGGGTTCGAAGTGATTGCGGTGGATCGGGGCACCGCGGCCGTGCCCTTTCTCGAACAGCGGCGGTTTGACCTGTTGCTGTCGGATATCGTGATGCCCGAAATGGACGGGATCGAACTGGCGCAGCGCTGTGCCGAGATCAGTCCGGCGACCAAAGTCATGTTCATCACCGGCTTTGCCGCGGTTACGCTGAAGGCCAACCGCGAGGCGCCGCAGGCCCGGGTCTTGTCAAAGCCGTTCCATCTCAAGGATCTGGTGCTCGAAGTCGAACGCCTGTTCGAAGATCATCCAGTGGCGGGCAACACGCGCCCGATGTGATAGCCAGGCCCCGACGAATCCCCCTTGCCAGTCCGTGAAGGCGTGGCTAAAGGACCGCTCCCGGCACGCAACCCGTGCCGGACCTGCCGATGGTGCCGGGCGTATAGCTCAGTGGTAGAGCACTATGTTGACATCGTAGGGGTCGCAAGTTCAATCCTTGCTACGCCCACCATCGCTTGAAAAACCCCGCTCCGGCGGGGTTTTTTGTTGTCTAACACACTGAAAATCAAACGGACCACACACCTGAGAAGGGAGTGGTTGAGACGGTTCAAGACAGCTGGGAAACCAGCGTTTTGAGACGGTGTCAGATGCTTGAAATCACAGCGCAGTCACAATGACCGATCACACGGACATTTGCGTTGGCAACCATAACCAAGAGAAAGCACGGCTACTGCGTTCAGATCAGACGCAAGGGCTTCGCACCTGTCAGCAGAACCTTCCCAAGCCATGCCGAAGCCGTAGCGTGGGCGAATCAGGAAGATGCGCGACGGACTTCGTCACACAGTGTCGGGATCGTTGGCGATCTGAAGCGCACCACATTGAAAGACATCCTTGAACGGTATCTCAGGGAGGTCAGCACGAAGAACCGTGGCCACGAGATTGAATGCTATCAGCTGGCAAAGGTCCTGAGATCACCCTTGGCTGAAATGAGCCTGCAGAAGCTCTCTGCCAGCGCGATTGCCATGTACCGCGATGCACGGTTGCAGGAAGTGACTGCTGGCACCGTCTGCCGTGAATTGCACCATATCCAACATGCCATCTCCATCGCGATGCGGGAGTGGGGATATCATCTGGATGAAAATCCAGCAGCCAATGTCAGAAAGCCAAGGCTGAACAATGCCCGCAACCGCCGTGTTTCTCAGACGGAGATCGATCGGCTGGTTGCAGAGCTGGCTGAGATTGATCGTCAGGATATCATTGCGGTGATTCATTTTGCTGTCGAAACTGGAATGCGGCGGGGTGAAATCCTGTCGCTGGAATGGCGGTTCGTTGATTTGAAGCGCCGCACTGCACACCTACCCCAAACCAAAAATGGTCATGCTCGCACGGTTCCATTGACCAATGGCGCGATTGCCGTGCTGGAATCGCAGACCCGCACAAACAGTCTGGTTTTTTCCGTCTCTTCGGATGCGCTAAAAATGTGCTGGCGCAGGATCATGGCCAAGAC
>CAIXXC010000316.1 GCA_903923205.1 uncultured Rhodospirillales bacterium
CGCGGCTGTTCATCAGGGTGGCGTTGAACAGGTTGCGCGCCCAGAAGGACAGGGCCAGTCTGGCGCCCGACTCAGCCAGACGGATATCACCAATCGCGAGGCGCGAGTTGAAGATGACGCCGGCCTGTGTCTTCAGCTGCGGCAGATAGATGGTGTTGCCGCTTGAGTCCTTCGTGCCGGTGCTGACGTCGCCGGAGGAGGTGTATTCCCCGTCGTTCCAGTTGCCGTCGATGTGGAACCGAAGGGTTTTGTCATTCCAGACGAGTCTATGATAATCGAACGCAGCGGTAACCGCGTCGGCTGGCGTATAGAGCTGATGATACAGCGTCGGAGTATTCAAGGCATATCCGGTCACCACACCTGCGGAGTTAATCTGCGGGCGCGCAACCGGATCCGTGAAGAACGGCATCTTTTCATGGGCATAGGTATAGCTGCCCGAAAGCGTCGCGCCGTCGAACGGAACAAAATCGAATTCCGTTTCCACGCCGGAGACCCTGCCGACGCCATTCATATTGTAGGTATCTTCGATGGTGCGGGTTGAGCCGCTGACAACAACCAATTGTCCAGTTTGTGGATTGGTCGTGAATGTGTTGTAATTCGCGGAGATGTTATAGAAAATATTGCTGTAATTTCCGTAATAGGCCGCCAAGTTGAATCGGACCCGACGATCGAAGAACTCGCTCTTTAAACCCGCCTCGTACATCGAGATGTTTTCCGGATTGAAGGTAGAATAGGTGATCGAGCGGGAATTGAAGCCCCCTGCGCGATATCCGGTGCTCCACTTGCCATAGACCGACGCCGTGGCAGTCACGTCAAAGGCGACATCGACCAAGGGGTTGACGCGTTCCCAATTCTTGACGTGATCGATCACGCCCTGAACGTTGGTCAACTGACCATTGGCGTCGGGCAAAAAGGGCCGTTGATTGTTGACCACCAAAAGGTCGCCGTGCTTGCGGTCGTCATTCCAGCGCAGGCCGCCGGTCATGTGGAGCCGATCACTGAGGATCGGCGGCGTGTAGGTGGTCTGGCCGTAGAAGCCAAAGCTGTCCGTGTTGTTCTGGCTCGCGCGATCCACGCCGATGTTGGGGTAGAGCCCCTGCACCAGCGTGGTCTGGCCGGGCTGGTTGTAGAAGTTGTTGTAGGTGCTTGTGCAGTTCGACGGCGTCGTGATGCAAGCACCTGGCCCGATAACGGAGTTTCCCAGGGCCGAATAGGTGATCGGGGTGATGCCGGAGGCGGTACCTGTAGTGTCCCAATGCAGCGTGTTGAAAGCTTGAGCCTGATCAACCACGAATTCGTGGAAATACATGGCGCCGGCGATAAATTTCAGGTGATCGACCTGGCCGATCGCCTGGAATTCCTCGCTGTATTGATGCTGCTTGAACTGTGCGATGGAATAGCGCTCGAAGTTTTGGCCGGCGCCCAGCGCGGCCGTCACGGCCAGCCCAAGAAAAGACAGCCGTGCGCAAGAGTTTCTCTGCGGTATTTACATCCAGCGTAACAGCGCGCGCGATCATGGCATCAAACGTAGCAAACTCCCACTGCTGCTCTTGCGCTCCAGTCACGATCTCCAAACGCATGAATGCTTCCTTCGCCTGGGACCATAACATTACAACATCATTCCAGCACGCCGGACTCAGTTCGCGCTCAAGCAAACGCCGGACAGCGGCCTTGATCGCATCCGAACCCTCTTGCGCGATCCTCTCCGCCAAATCCTTCGCAGTTCGAAGATCTGCAAACGCCGCTGCCCCAAGGCCCACAAAATCTTCCAGCCCCATCTCAGCG
>CAIXXC010000317.1 GCA_903923205.1 uncultured Rhodospirillales bacterium
CTCCTTGCGGCTACGATGAACCAGAAATCCTCCATTCCACAAGACCAAAGGTTTGCATCACAGGTCCTTACGGGGAACAACCTGTCGCTGACATCCTCCGGCTCGTTTCAATGGGCGACCAAGAAGCTGCTCACCAGCGATCAACTGTTCCAGATCGGCGGCCCAACGACCGTGCGCGGCTATCCCACCAATGGGATGGCTGGCTACGGCGGCTGGTATGGCAATTTCGAGCTGCACCATGGTCTGGAGGACTATCGTAGCCATGCGGCGAGGACCGCAGTCTACCGGGATGTATCTCCGTTTTGGAGGTTCGCCTTTTATATGTTTGTTTTTCAGGCTGCCTGAGAGTGGCTGATCGCGGCTTGCGGCTTCCAATTCCACGGGAGCAGTTCATCAAGGCGGTGCGCGGGATGGGCTGCAATCCGCGCGAGCACGTCGGCCAGCCAGGCTTGCGGATCGACGCCATTCATCTTTGCTGTGACAATGAGACTATACATGGCCGCCGCGCGCTGTCCGCCACGATCCGACCCACAGAACAGCCATGATTTTCTTCCCAACGCGATACCCCGCAGCCCGCGTTCGGCGGCGTTGTTGGATAAACAGACGCGGCCATCGGCAAGGAACAGGGTGAACGCGGTCCAACGCTTCAGGATGTAATTGATAGCCTTCGCGAGGTCGTGCCCCCGGCTGAGCCGAGCGATTTGCCCACGCAAATAGGTTTGGAGATCATCTACCAAGGGCGCGCTCAGTGTGAGGCGCTTCGCTAACCGTTCCTCTGCAGTCTTGCCATTGATGGATCTCTCTATCTCGAACAGCGCATCAATGCGGCGCACAACCTCTATGGCGATCGGCGACAAAGGGATTTCCTTTTTGCCAGAAGCCTTGCGTCGTGCGTTCTCCTCAAGATCCGCCATGGCGAAGAATGGACGCCGCGCATGCACCCAGCATGCCGCCTCCTTGATCGGCCCCGGTTTACGGCCCCCTAGATAGAGCCTGTTGTAGCCTTCATAAGCATCGGCCTGCAGGATGCCGGCATATCCCGCCAGATGCGCAAGTGGATGTTCGCCCTTGCGATCGCGCGAGTAGTAGAACATCGCCGCTGGGGGCCCCGCTCCGCCAAAAGGCTTGTCGTCTCGGACATAAATCCAACATCGCCCAGTGTCTGTTTTACCCTTCGCCAAAACCGGCACAGTCGTGTCATCGCCATGCAACCGCTCAGCCGCCATAACGTGAGATTCGACAAGGCGAAGCAGCGGATCGAGCTGGGTGCAGACCGACCCAACCGCGTCCGCCATCGTTGATAGCGCAATCGGCACACCCTCAAGAGCGTATCGCTCGGCCTGACGGTTCAAGGGCTGATGTTGGCCAAACTTCTCAAACACGATCATGGCCAGCAGACTCGCCCCCGCCCAGCCTCGCGCAATCACATGGAACGGCGCTGGCGCTTGCGAGATCTTCTCGCAGTCCCGGCAGGTGAACTTCTCCCGCACCGTCTCAATCACCTTCCATTGCCGTGGCTGAGTCTCCAAGGTCCGGGTGATGTCCTCGCCGAGCTTGCGCAAGCGATGGCTCCCGCAGCAATCGCAGATCGTCGGCCGATCAATCACGACCCGCTCATGGGGAAGATGATCGGGGAACGTTGTTCGCCCGGAATGCTTGCGTGTGAAGCCCGCGACGTTCGTAGCTTTGGCCGTGGCTTGCTCGGCCGCCAGTTCATCTTGCGTCGCACTGGATTCGAGCTCTTCGAAGGTGAGCGCCAGTTGATCGATCAGGCGCACCGAGCGCTCTGATCGCTGCCCGTAAATCTGGTGCTCTAATTTCGCGATCCGGAGCTTCTGTTGCGCAATGAGCGCGAGGTCTTCGGAGGCTTTCGCGCGGGCGACCGCCAGTTCCGCAGCGACTTCCAGCCCCTTGGTCTGGGCGGCGGCAAGCGCCGCCTTTAGGGCGGTGTTTTCTTCGAAAAGAGCGGCGCGAGAGGCATCCATGACAAACAGTGAATCACATTTCAAATGATTTGAGGCGCCCTAAAATGCGCGAAACACCAAATTTTTTTCATCAGTCGCGCCTCTCTAACCAGCGCTTTTTGGTCGCCACGTCAGCTGCGGGTTTCGCCAGTCGATCCCCTCAAGCATATAGGCCATCTGCGCCGCAGAGATCGACACAGCCCCGCCCGCCGCCGATGGCCAGATGAACTTCCCCCGGTCCAGTCGTTTGGCGTAAAGCGAGAGCCCGACCCCGTCGTGCCAGAGGATCTTGGCCATATCGCCGCGACGGCCTCGGAAGATATAGAGATCGCCAGCATGGGGATCGCGTTTGAGAGCTTCCTGAACCTGAAGCGCCAGACCCTGCATCCCGCGTCGCATGTCGGTGTGCCCCGTCGCAATCCAGACCAGGACGCCGGAAGGGACGGGAATCATGACTGCGCCATCACCTGGAGAACCCGCATAAGTGCCGCAGTCTCAACGTCCGCCCACACGATGACCCGGTCGCCCCTGGCGAGCACAATCTCCATCTGCCCAGTCGACTCATGAACTGAGGTCGTAGTGTCCGCCATGATCGTCACAGGTAAAATCGGCGCGAGCCGTTCAGCTGGATAGCTATGCGGTTCCAGCTGCTCTACCCCGAACCGCCGCCGCCATGTGAAGAGTTGATTGGCGTTTAGATCATGGCGCCGCGCAACTTCCGCTATCGACGCCCCATCCGCCAAGCTCTCCTCGACAATCCGCCGCTTATCCTCAACGCTCCAGGATCTGCGTTTACGCCGCGCAGGCGCCCAATCACCACCATTGATCAAAGACATTGCGCAAGTGTCCGCTTCTAACAAGTGGACACGATCATCGAGCCACTCTTGCGATATCTATCCAAATCCTCGCCTCTTAAAGCTAGGCGGCCCTCGGCGGAGGGATACGATAAAGACATCGTTGATGGGGTTGCTAAAGCGGATGCGAAGCCGTATCGCAATATCACCATTACCAAAGACGTCTATTTCCTCATAATGTTTATGCGCAACACCTACGTGCGTCCAACAGA
>CAIXXC010000318.1 GCA_903923205.1 uncultured Rhodospirillales bacterium
CAAACGATCGCAGACAGCCTCGCCCCGCCCAATACGCTCCCCTATAGTTTCAACCTGTGCAGACAAAACATCGATCAGTTGTGCTTGATATCTGACGACTCGATCCGGGATGCGATGCGGCGGTTGTACAACTCTTTCCGGCTGGCGATCGAGCCGGGCGGGGCGGCATCGACAGCGGGCGCGTTCGGTCCGCTTCGTGAGCGGCTTGCCGGCAAGCGGGTCTGCTTGTTGGTTTGCGGATCAAATATTGATCTGTCGACCTTTGTTGCGACCACGGGCGGGGTCGGCGTATGAGGAGTGGGGAGACATATCGGGACCGTTCCACGCAAACCGAGGATTGCCCAACCACGATGGTAGAGAACCCGAAGCCGACCAGCAGTGAGCCGGGGGCCAAGCTCGGAGAAAGCCTCCGCGCATTGCGGCGTCGCCGGCGTTGGTCGCTGGCGACCGTCAGCGAACTCACGGGGCTGGCTGTCTCGACACTATCGCGTATCGAGAATGATCAGCTGTCTCTGACCTACGACAAGCTGGTGCAGCTTTGTCAGGGTCTGGGTGTGGATCTGACCGAGCTCCTGTCCAATTCGTCTGCACAGACAAATGACGCGCCCATGGGGCGTCGCGATTACACGCCGCCTGGACAGGGCCGTCAGATCCAGGCCAATCATTATCACTATCGATATCTTTGCACTGATTTCAAGCGCAAGAAAATGACTCCCATAATCGGCACGATTACAGCAAAAAACATTGACGAAATTGGTGGTTTTCTTCGGCATGATGGCGAAGAGACGGTCTATGTTCTGGATGGAACGCTTGAGCTTCACACCGAATTCTATGAACCTCTTCGCGTGGAGACCGGCGGCTGCGTCTATTTCGACAGCAGCATGGGCCATGCTTTCGTCGCGATCGACGGGCCGGTCACGATCCTTTCCGTTTGCACGATTGAAGAGCCACGCCTGGCGGAAGCCGAAGCCCGGCGTGGGCACGAAGCGCCGATGAAGGGCCGCCCCAAGCTGGCAGGTTGAGTTCAGGTCCCGATAACCAAGCCGCTTGCGACAGATCAATTTTTGCGTATATGCTATTTTGTTGCCAATTAGGAACGGGCGCAAGATCGCGCCAGCCGGAACGCTCAGGTGCACGAGCCCATGTCGAAGGCCCCGTCGTTCTTCCAGCGCTACATTCTGCCGGGCTTTGCCTTCAAGGCGGTGGTCATCGGCGGCGGCTACGCGACCGGGCGGGAGCTCGCCGAGTTCTTCCTTCCAAGTGGCGCCTGGGGCGGCGTTCTGGGGATGCTGCTCGCAGCAGGCATCTGGAGTGTCGTGTGCGCGCTGACATTCATGTTTGCGCGCGTCACTGAAAGTCTCGACTACCGGACTTTCTTCAAGAGCCTGCTCGGGCCGTTCTGGGTCATCTTCGAAATTGCCTACATCCTCATGCTGATCGTGATGCTGGCGGTGTTCGGCGCTGCGGCGGGCGCCGTCGGCCATGCCGTCCTGGGCCTGCCCGTGCTGGTCGGGACGCTCGCGCTGACCCTGCTGATTGCCGGCTTCGTCGCGTTCGGAAATGAGTCGGTCGAGGAACTGTTCAAATACGTCTCGTTCCTGCTCTACGCGGTCTACGCACTCTTCCTCGTGCTGGCCCTGACAAAGTTCGGCGATCGGATCGCCATTGCCTTTGCCAAGCCGGACATCGGGCCGGACTGGGCTCTGGGGGGGCTGACCTATTCGGGATACAACGTCGTCAGCGCCGTGGTGATCCTGCCGGTGGTCAGGCACATGCGCAATTCCCGCGACGCGCTGGCGGCCG
>CAIXXC010000319.1 GCA_903923205.1 uncultured Rhodospirillales bacterium
AAGGAAAGCGCAGTAGAGCGAAGCTTGGCAGCCAGGTTTTGCTGATTCTTAAAGAACAATCGCCCGTCGGCGGAGTTGTGCAAATACCAAGCGCGAGTGGCAAGCTTGTCGAGAACGTTTGCCTTGAAAGTGCTGAGGTCGCGTCCTGGACGCTGCAAGCAATCGACAAGCTGGTATTCCCGAAGGCCATGAATCGCACCAGGCGTAGTTGAAAGTGAAGAGACAAGAATCAGAATCGCTGCATCCGATGCGTCGGTATTGCCGTTGGCAACGTCAATTTGCTCAACTTCTGCATCACCACCATGCGCAACGTCGTGCGCGATGGCCTCGCTCAACGATGGATTGATCATGCGAATTTCGGATGCAATTTCATCCACATTCAGATCAAGGTCGTACGGATGAATCAGGTCGATGCGATTCGCCTTTTTCGAATTCCATAGATTTGAGACCACCATTTGCATGAGACGTATTACGCCTCGTGTTTGCTGGAATCCGTCGTTCTCCTTGAACTTGCCGACGAGTTCGCGCAGGTCAGGATGGAAGGGGTAGGCGTCGGTAACGCGGGTGAATAGCGCCTCGGGCGAAGTGGTGGTCAGGCCCATTCTGGCCGCCTCGCGCAGCGCCTCGCGGTATGCCTCAGCGACCTTCTGGATTTCCGGTTCGGGCGCAACTGTCTCGAACAGGCGCTTGCGCAGGATGTGGTAAAGCTCGTCACCGTTCGGATTGACCGGCGTGATCGGCACAGCAATGCGCCGCGCTTCGGCGGCAATGCCATGCGTGGCGCGGTTGAATGCTGCGTCAAGCGCGGCTTGCCCACCGCCGTAGTTCGAGCCGGCAAGATCGGAGACGACCAGGCACACGTTGTCCATTTCTGCCACGGCGATAAACAGGTTCGCCAGTGCGGTGGTGGTCACGACGCCGAGATCGGCATTGCCCACGGGCACGGCGACGGCGTTGGCCAGGTACGGCGGGAGTTCATCAAGGAACAACACCAGCGGATCGCCACCGAGCAACTGCTTCCATGCCTCCGGCCCTGGCGCACTGAGCAAGGGCGAGACGTAACGGGCGAACTGCTCGGCTTTGCCGAGTTGCTCGGCAATCGAACCCCAGATGCCACCGGGGGCATCGGTGCTGCGGCCATTGAAACCGGCCACGCGGGCGCGACCGAGATTCGGCGCGGGGTTCTGCTCGCCCAGCAGCACCTTTTTCCTCAACTCGGGATCACGCGCCAGCAGCCCCAGCGCGATCATGCTGTGCGTCTTGCCGCCGCCCATGGCCTGCGAGAGCAGGAAGACCGACGAACCCGCACCCGCACCGCCCAAGTGCCGGAACGCGCGATCCACCAGCGTGAGCATGCCGTTAGTGAAGTAGTTCTCCTCGAAGAACTCGGGGCCATTGACCTGCCCTTTGAGGAAGGTGTCGAGGTTTAGAACCGTGGCGCGACGATCAGCGGCGAATACTGACTGGCGGGGTTTGCAGAGGGTTTGGAGGCTCATGGGTGGCTCACAGTGGGATTAACGGCGGCGTGTAGTTCAGTGGTTAGACTTACGGGGCTTCGCTTTGCGCGCGCCTTTCACAGGTAGCGTCGGCAGTTCCTGAATCTCAACCCCCACCCGCCCGCAATAGTCGCGGATCATCACCGCAATCATGTTGGCGATGGAGCGGTGCTCATTGACCGAAGCCAACCGCACGGCTTCCTTGAGTTCGGGTTCGATACGAAATGTCAGCGTGGCGGTCTTGGCTGATGCCATGGTTTCCCCTTGGGTAGCGCATGTACTGTGAAAGTGCGGTACTGTACTATAAAGTCCGATGTAATCCAACTGAATACAGCATAACAGTGCGCGCCAGCTGCAACTAGGATGAATACCTCGACCAATGAAAACGGCAAATCAGAAAAATCACGACACGGGGGCAAGCAATGGGATTATTGAATGATTTGCTCGATCCAATCGAGTACCTAACGCGCAAGAAATTTCCTGACTACAACAAAGTTAAAGCGCCGCCAGTGCCGGGCATGGGTGGCCTTTCTATGGGCGGTGTTACTGCCGAGTATCGCAAAGAGCGAATGGAGCAGATCAACGCATTTCATGGCGAACTGTTGGCAATGTCGAAAGATGCGCTCACGGAGTTGGTGGCGTCAGAGCGGGAGCAAGATAGGCAAGCTCACCTTGCCAAATTGGCCAGCGACGAGGCGGCAAGATTTTTCAATTGGTCAAACGCGACAGCTGATTTTTCGCACTGGAGCAAGATGGCCCACTGGACCTTGGACGAAGCCATCGCATTGTCATTTGGCAAGGCACCGGAGCGGGTTAACTGGGAGAGCGTTAAGCCGCATGTCGGCGTTTCACCCTTTGCATTGCAGTATTCACGGGTTCGCGATTTGGCGCAGCGCGCAATGGCGTGGGAACAAGTCTTCGATCCTGTGCTGCCGAGCATATTTCTTGCGTGGGCACGACGAACAGAAATTGATGTACCTGCCGAACTTGTCAGCCTTATCGAACGGCGCGGTATCGTGATTGCCGACTGGAAAGACTTGTACGACAAACTGCAAGCTCGATATGACGAGGTGGTGGCGAATCAAGGCGAGGTGGTACAGGCGGTTAACGAGTTGGTCGCCCAGCGCGATTCCTACAAAAATGCGCTTGCTGAGTTGCAGGCCAACCCGTGGCAAGGATTCGACGAGAAAGCCGATAACTACCCACAGGAGCTGGATATTGCGATGCAGGCTTGGCATGCGGTATCGGGCAGCCGTGACGAGTCGATGACCGTCAAGGAACAGCTTGCTGACTGGATTGAGCCTCGTTTCACACAGTTATCTGCGGAGGCGGTCAAACGCATATCGACCATTTGCAACTGGGAAAAAGATGGTGGCCGTCCGAAAAAAGATTGATTACATGTGGGCCATTCAACGCCTTGAGTCACAAGGGCTTTAGCTAACTTACCTACCCGTTTTTTGGGTAAATCCCCAAACCGTTCTACCTATAAAAGTGAGGTTCTAGCGACCATCCTGAGGCCACGATCAACAAGCGCCGATATGCGCTAAGGAGTAGTAATCATGGCCCTCGTAGTCCTTCGCTTACCCCACGTCAAGGGCCGTACCGGCCTTTCCCGTTCCACAATCTACCTGCGTGTCGCAGAAGGCTCGTTTCCGAAGCCTGTAAGCATCGGCATCCGTGCCGTCGGCTGGCTGGAGTCCGAAATCGAGTCGTGGCTTTCTTCCCGCGTGGAAGAAAGCCGTCGGGTCAAGGCATAAGGAGTGGATGCCATGACCCAGAAAACCCAAGCGCATTTGGTCTTTGACCCGGAGATTGCCGCATGGCAGTCGGCCACCGACACCCCAGAACGATTCCTGCTGAAGGGGGGCGCTTAAATGAAAACGCTCCCGAACCAAACCGCATCCGAGAGCGCCCCCAGCAAGGCGAATTCTACTCTCCCCGTTAGCGACCAGTCAGCCCTCGACTTCAATTCATCAAGGAATATCGCCATGCAAACTCAGACCACGCCGAAGCAAGCCGCCACCCCAACGACAACCGTCACCGACCTCAAGTCGCTGCGCCTGCCTGCCAACTACGGCGCAACCCTCGGCGTCAAGAAGCTTCTGACCAACGTGCTGGTCGGCAAGCCGAAGAAGCCGCAGTTCTTCCGCACCCATGCGTCTGACGACATGACCTTCCCCGCCATGATTCTGGAGAACAAGGAGTCTCGCGAATCCTACGTGGTGATTCCAGAGGTTGCGCAGGAGATCAGCGAACTGGTGCGCCCGGTCACGCTGCACGCCACCATTGATCGCCAGAACAACGTCTCGCTGATACCTGTTCCTCTACCGGGCGAGGATGGCACCCGCAACCCGTGGCATGAATCATTGGCGCAGGCGGTCGAGCACGCCAAACTGAAATGGATTCGCATCACGGCAAACATGCACGCCGGCGGTTACGACGTCTATGAAGCCGAAGGCGAGTTGCCCGAACCGGAGTGGCCTGCGCACGATATTGAGGCACTGGTTCAGGTTGCTTTTCGCGGCAAGATCATCACCAGCCTCGACCACCCCGTCGTGCAATCCCTGCTGGGGAAAATCTGATGACCGCGTTCAATTTCTCCGACGGCATCCACCTGGTGGACTTCGAGTTCCATCCGGCGCATGGACGCGAAGGTAACCCGCCGGTGCCGGTCTGCATGGTGGTGCGTGAGTGGCCTTCGGGCCGCACCACGCGCCACTGGCAGGCCGATCTCCAGCGTATGGCTACTGCGCCCTTCCCGACAGGTGAAAAGGCGCTGTGCGTCGCCTACTACGCCTCCGCCGAAATGGATTGCTTCCGTGTTTTGGGCTGGGCACCGCCGGCCAATGTGCTGGATCTTTTCACCGAGTTCCGCTGCCTGACCAATGGGCTGCGCCTGGACCACGGCAGCGGACTGCTCGGTGCGTTGATGCACTTCGGCCTGCCCAGCATTGGCGGCGAGCAGAAGGACGCCA
>CAIXXC010000320.1 GCA_903923205.1 uncultured Rhodospirillales bacterium
ACTGCCATAATTTGGTAGGCAACGCACCACCCCCAGTAGGTCGCAGCATAAAGGGAGCCGGCACCGGAAGCGATCATGCCGAAGCGATAACCAAACTGGGTCACAGCGGCACCAGCACCCTGCTGTTCCCGACGCAGGATTTCGACCCGATAGGCGTCAATAACGACATCCTGACTTGCGGACAGAAAGGCGACCAATACAGCCCAAAAAATCGCGAGAGACAGGTTGGCACGCGGATCCGACAAGCCAAGCCCCGCTATCGCCAGAGCAAGACAGATCGCTATAAGCACTAACCAGCCTCGGCGCTGTCCGAGTCGTCGCGTCAGAAAGGGAATTCGCGCCCTGTCGAGAGCCGGCGCCCAGAGTGGTTTGAAATTGTAAGAAAGCTGGACCAGCGCCATAGCGCCGATCGCCGAGAGCGCGATATGGGAATCGGTAAATCTTGCCCCCAAGGTGGTACCGGTAAGCGCAAGCGGTAGCCCACTCGCGAAACCCATGAACAAGACCGCGACCAATCTTGGGTCACGATAGGCGGCGAGGAAGCTCAACAAGTGACTCTTCCCCGCCGTACATAACCGCGCCTAGCCAGCGTCGACGTCAGCTGCAACCCGCATTGAAACGATCCGGTCAGGATTGCTGACCGTACCATTGCGGTTGGAGTCGCCCTTCTTAATGGCGTCGATAAACTCCATCCCCGAGGTAACTTCGCCCCAGACGGTATATTGATTGTCAAGGAACCCGGCGTCGGCAAGGCAGATGAAAAACTGGCTGTCGGCAGAATTTGGATCATTGGTGCGAGCCATCGAGCACACGCCACGGCCATGATGGGCCGCCGAGAACTCTGCCTTCAGCTTCGGCTTGCCAGAGCCGCTGGTGCCATCGCCCCGCGGACACCCGGTCTGTGCCATGAAACCCTCGATCACGCGATGGAAGGCAATCCCGTCGTAAAACTTCGCACGGGCAAGCTCCTTGATCCGCTCGACATGGCCGGGTGCGAGGTCAGGGCGCAGGGCAATCACGACACGGCCAGCAGGTACATCGAAGTAAAGGGTGTTCTCAAGATCGGTCGTCACCGCCGGTTCCTCTCGTAAGGGATCATTATCGGCGGCGACCATATCGAAGAGCCGCTGCGGACGAAAGTCCCGTTTCGGGGTTCCGACGCTGGCGAATGATGAATCCTCGTTTACAGCGAGGGAGTCTCGGGCGAGAATCCCCTTGAGTGACTAGGTTCAGGAAACCCGATGAGCGTGTCCCCCCACCCCCTTTATCACGATGCCAGCAGCTTTCTGGAACAGATCGACAGCGACTGGGCGGCGTTGATCGCGGAGGTCGGTCCATGCACGATCGCCAGCAACGAAGACCGCGAGCCTCATGAGGCGCTGATGCGTGCCATCGCCTACCAACAACTTGCCGTTCGCGCTGGGGATACGATTGTCGGTCGTCTATTGGCCCTTTATCCAGGCGTGCATTTCCCCTCGCCAGCGCAATTGCTTGAAACCGACGACGCGGTCCTGCGCGGTTGCGGCTTTTCGTTCCGCAAGATCGCAACGCTGAAGACAATCGCCGAGGCCGCACGCTCAGGTCTGGTGCCGACGCGCGCGCAAGCGGAACAAATGTCTGACGAGGCGCTGATCGAGCGGCTCATCTCTCTGAAAGGCATTGGTCGCTGGACGGTCGAAATGTTTTTGATGTTCACACTGGGACGCCCGGATGTCCTGCCGGTTGACGATTTCGGTGTGCGCGAAGGTTACCGCCTACTGAAATCTCTGGAAGCGCAGCCGACACCAAAAGCACTGCACGAGATCGGCAAGCCCTGGGCTCCCTATCGAACAGTGGCGTCCTGGTACCTGTGGCGTGTGCCGCGCAAGCGCGCCGGGATCATGAAATAAAAAACGGCGCCCAACTCAGGCGCCGTTTCCTCTTTCCGTTGTCTGGATCTCGCCGTTTAGTCTGCGGCAGCGCGGCTCGCCCGCTTGCGGTCGTTCGGGTCGAGGAGCTTCTTGCGCAGCCGGATGC
>CAIXXC010000321.1 GCA_903923205.1 uncultured Rhodospirillales bacterium
ACCGCAGTGAGGAGAGGAAGACGCATGGCTGGTTGGAAGCACTCATATAGATCGCTTTATTATGAGGGTGCGCCCGCACCAGATGATCCTGTCCTGTTATCGGGCAAGACCGCGCTTCTCGTGATCGACGTTCAGAACACCTATCTGGAACGCCCCGATCCTTCGACATTGTCGGCACCGGAACTAGCACGTTACGACGCGTGGACACCTTTCCATCAGCGCATGCATGGCACGGTCATCCCGACCATAGAAAGGTTGTTGGCTGAATTTCGCGGACGTGGCCTGGAAGTCATCTTCGCACGCATCGCCTGTCTGACTGCGGACGGTCGCGACCGCTCACTAAGTCAGAAAAAGCCGGGATGGAATAATCTCCTTCTGCCGAAAGATGAACTGGCTTCACAGGTCGTACCGAAACTGGCACCCAAGGGTGATGAGATCGTTGTGACGAAGACAACGGACAGCGCACTGACCGGTACTAATCTGCGCCTCCTTCTCAATAATATCGGCATAACCCACGTGGTCTGTGCCGGAATTTTCACCGATCAGTGTGTCGCCTCGACGGTAAGAAGCCTTGCCGATGAAAGCTTCGATGTCATCGTGGTTGAAGATGGCTGCGCGGCGGCAAGTGACGAATTGCATCTGCAGGAACTGGCGATCATCAATATGATCTATTGTGCGGTGATGAGCGCCGATGAGTTGGTCGGCTATCTGCCCGGGAGGTAATTGGCCTCGTTCTTGCTAATTGCCTGTTTCAGCAATGCTTAGTTAAGTATACTGATGGTCCGACGGACCACCCCATCGACCCTCAAGGAGATGTCGCACATGAGTACAGTCAATCATTCTAAATTGGGAGCAAGCCCTCCAAGCGAGTTCAACGTTGCCGACAGCAAGGGGGTCGACCTCCTGCACTCGAAGGCGGTTGGTCTCGCCGGTGTCTTGTTCTTGACGGTCACGGGTGCTGCACCAATCACGGCGATGCTCCTTAATGTGCCAATCATCGCCGGCTTCGGAAACGGCATTTATGCTGCCGGCACGGTCCTGGTTTCGACACTGATATTGCTGATTTTTTCTGTCGGTTACGCCGCGATGGCGGGTAAGGTTTCAGCTGTCGGTGGTTTCTATTCCTTCATCAGCCATGGCCTCGGTCGCGAGCTTGGTATGGCAGTTGGCTTCTGCTCTGTGGTCGCGTATTCGGTCTTTGAACCCTCGCTTGCCGGTGGGTTCGCGTATTTCGCAAACGACAAGATCAATGCTCTGTTCGGCATCAACGTGAAATGGCCCTACTTGGCCATGGCGATGATCGCCGGCATCTCCGTCATGACCTATTTCGACGTCAAGATTTCGTCTGCCGTTTTGGGCGTCGCCTTGGTTGCCGAAGTGACGATCCTGCTGATCTTCGATGCCGGCGTTTTCAGCCATTCGGGTAATGGCGTTGACACATCATTGGCACAGCTCAGCCCAGCAGGGGCGTTCTCCGGCTTTCCGGCACCGGGCAAGCTTGCTGCCGGTATTGGCGGCATTGGTTTGTTCTTTGCCTTCTGGTCGTTCGTTGGCTTCGAAATGGCGCCAAACTACGCCGAAGAATCGGACAATCCCAAAAAGATCATCCCGATCTCGCTCTATGTCTCGGTGATCTCGCTTGGTGTTTTCTATACGGTTACGACTTGGGCTGCCACCTCAGGCTACCCCAAGTTCACCGACCTGATCGACAAGGCACAGAATAGCCCGCTGACGTTCTTCTATGACACGTCGACCCGCACGGTCGGTCCGTGGGCCACATCGATCATGAGCTATCTGATCCTCACCAGCTCGTTCGCGTGCGGCGCTGCGTTCCATAATACTGCCGCCCGCTATATTTACTCGCTCGGTCGCGAAAAGGTCCTGCCGGCAGTGCTGGGCAAGACCCACGCAAGTTACAAGACCCCCTACGTGGCGTCGTTTCTCCAGACTGGCTTTGCGGCTGCCGTGATCGCGGCATTTGCGATCTTCGTCGGTTCCGATGACCCCAACGGTCAGGCCTATGGCCAAGTCTACGGCCTGATGGCGCTCCTTGGCACGATCCTGATCCTCTCGGCACAGGCCATCGTCTCAGTCGCGATCGTGGTCTATTTCCGCAAGAACCATCCCGACGAGCATCACGGCTGGAAAACCCAGATGGCACCGATCATCGCGTTCGTCACCCAGGTGGGGGTGATCTATCTCTGTGTCTCCAACTTTGACTTCATTGGCGGCACCGCCACGTTTGCCAAATACATCATCTGGATCGACCTTGCGGTATTTGCGCTGGGTCTCGCCGGATCACTCTATGTCAAGAAAAGCGATCCGGAGAAATTTGCCCGGATCGGTCGCCTGATCTATCAGGGTGTTCCCGACGGCATGTTGGCCGATGCGGAGCACGCCCAGGGTCTCGCACCCTAAGGGTCACGCTTCCCGCCCAGAAAGAACGGCGTCCCTCGGGGCGCCGTTTTTTTATCGCAAGGGTCAAGAGGCGATGATGATTTCGGTACCGCTGGCGCCAAGCCGATCGGCAAAGGGCAGGGGTACTGCTCGATCAGTCACCAACTCGTCTATCTGCGTCCAGGTTGCGTAGCGCGCGAGAAACGAGCGATCGATCTTGGAATGATCGGCAACCAGTGTGGTCGCCGCGGCTGAGCCAACCATCGCTGTGTAGATTGCGGCGGACTCCGCGTTGGCATCGGTAGGCCCGCCTAGCATCAGGCCACTCGCCCCCAGGATCGCGCGATCGACCTGGAATCCCGCCAGAAAGGCGATTGTATGGGCCCCATAGGTACAGGCCTCGTCTGGATTGAAGCGACCAGGTGCCATGATGACCGTAATGCTCGGATTGCTGGAGAGTACGCTGGCGACACCGAAAGCGTGGGTGATCACAGTGAGGTTGCGGGATTCCGCCGCAAGCCGCCGTGCCACATGAACGGTCGTGGCGCCAGAGCCGATCATCAGGAAGGTGCCGGGTTTGATGCGTTCGAGTATCGCGCGCGCGATGCGTTCGCGCTCAGGCAGGAGGATTTTCTGACGCTCGGTGACACCGGGTTCTGCTTCGGGCGGACGGACAGCACCGCCATAGGTCCTGTTGAGGCTTCCAAGTGCCGTCAACTCGTCGAGATCGCGGCGGATCGTTTCGGTGGAAACGCCAAGTGCTATCGCCAGTTCGACGATGCGAAGGCTTGGCGCCCGCGTCAATTCCTTGAGAATTGAGGTGTGACGATCCCGCTTGCCGTAGCGTTTGGCCATGCCCAACTTGTTTAATTCTCCTCTTCGAGGACCTCCGCCAATTTGCCAACCAGCAGATCGACTTGCTCCGCCGTGATGCAAAGCGGCGGGCGGATCTTCAGCACATTGCCGTGCGGTCCGGCGGTCCCGATCAGGACACCACGCTCCCGCAAGCCATTGACGGCTCGCGATGTCATCTCGCGGTCGGGTTCGGTGCTGCCGGGTCTGCTGAACTCCAAACCGACAAAGAGCCCTGATCCGCGCACGTCGCCAATCTGATGGTAGAAAGATTTCAGCCCCTGCAGTCCGGTGATCAGCCGTGCCCCCATCGACCTGGCGTTACCGATCAGCCCTTCGTTCTCGATCACTTCAAGGACGGCCATGGCGGCCGCTGCCGCCACCGGATTTCCACCGAAGGTATTGAAATAGCCACAGTTTCTTGCAAAATCCTGCAAAATCTCGGGCCTGGTGACGACGCCGGCAACAGGGTATCCGTTGCCCATCGGTTTGCCCATCACCACGATGTCAGGACTCAATCCATGACGCTGGAATCCCCACATTGACGCACCCGTGCGCCCGAAACCGGGCTGCACTTCATCGGCGATATAGAGGCCTCCGGCGGCCCTGACCGCCTCAACGGCCTCAGCAAGGAAGCCCGGCGGTTCGGTAAAAATCCCATCGCTCGAGAACACCGAATCCACAATCATGCCGGCAAATTTGATGCCGTGGCGCTGAAGTTCCGCGATCGCGCGACGCACGTCCGCAGCAAAGCGCGCGCCTATGTCCGGGACTGGATTACGATAGGAGTCGGGCGCCGCGACAGTACGCACCTGAAGACCGATTGGCACGGATAAGCTCGAAGAGGGCGAAATCTCGGCAACCGCCGTTGTGTTGCCGTGGTAGGCGTGATTGCTTACGATGATTCCGGCGGCATTCGTGTAGTGACGGGCAATACGCAAAGCAAGATCGACACTTTCGCTGCCGGTACACGTCATCGCCAGGCGCGAGAGAGCACCGGGCATGGTTGCCAGCAATTTTTCGGCATAGGCGTAAAGCACGTCGTAAAGGTAGCGACTATTGATCGCGAGCGTTCCCGCTTGCCGCGCGATTGCCTCCACTACATGCGGATGGCAATGTCCCAACGAGGCCACATTATTGTAGCAGTCGAGGTAGGCGCGATCCCTGGTGTCGTAGAGCCAGGGCCCACTGCCTCGAACGAGATGCAGCGGTTCTCGATAGAACAACAGTGAGTCTGCCCCCAAGGTATGATGCCGCCTGCGGACGAGGGCCTGTGTCTCTGGATCGAGATGCTCAAGATGGCTCTGGTCGAGGGCATTGAGGTCGAGAATATTGAGTTTTTCGTCCATCGTTTCGTATCCCGCGTCTGCCTGAAATGTGGCGCTTACAACAGAGGCAATTGTCTATTTATACGCCATATAACTGAAAATCTTGAAAAACGAAGAGTATAGGATCGATATGGCCCAGGAACCACATCAATGGTACCACATCGAATGTTGGAAGTACCAAAATCACTGAGTTCGTGTAAATTGCGATGGGCCCGGTGACGGAGTTTATGGCGCGAGGATGATCTGATGACGATGTACAATGAGGCATTCC
>CAIXXC010000322.1 GCA_903923205.1 uncultured Rhodospirillales bacterium
AGGGTCTTGGCGCTCATCCGGGAGTTCGAAGATAAAGATGGAGCATCCAACTGAAGGCCTCCTCGAGGCGTTGCGCTCCCCCGGCCGCGTCCTTATCTGCACCCACGAGAAGCCGGACGGCGACGCCCTCTATATTGGCCCTGACCACTAGGTCGCGGTAATGGTCGCTCACAAGGCTTTCACGCGCCGCGATGAACCGCGTACCCATGTAAATCAGATCCGCACCTAGAAGCTGCGCAGCACGCAAGGTCCGACCGTCGGCGACACCGCCGGCCAGCACGATTGTCCCGGTGAAGAACTTGCGGACTTCGCTGACAAAGGCGAATGCACTGAGCGAGCCTGTGTGGCCGCCCGCGCCCGAACAGACGAGCACGATGCCATCGGCCTTCGCGTCTGCGGCGTGACGGGCCTGGCGCAGGGCGTTGACATCCGCGTAAACCTTGCCGCCGTAGCCGTGGACCACCGACATAATCTGCGCGGGCGAACCAAGCACGGTAATCACGACGTCCGGCTTGAAACGGGCTATAAGCGCGAGTTCCTCGGCGAGCCGTTCATAGCTTGGATGGACATTCAGGCTAAGAGCCCAGGGTCCAGGGCTGCGACCAGCCGCCCGCTCCAGATCGAGGGTCGCGGTGATCTGCTCCAGCCAGGCTTCCAGATCGACGATGCTGCGCGCGTTTTGCGTCGGCAAGGAGCCCATAAGCCCGGCCTTGCAGGACGCAATCACCAATTCCGGCCCCGAGACCAGGAACATCGGCGCGACGATGACCGGCAGGACGAGATCGGCCTCAAAACCACTCATATATGTCTCTCCACGCGAGGGCGCTCAGCCGATTTTGCGATCACGCCCACTCCAGGCCTGTTCGCGGAGTTGGCGTTTCAGCACCTTGCCCGTCGGCGACACCGGCAGGGCTGCCGTCAATTCGACAACGCGCGGGATCTTGTAGCCGGCGATCAGTTCGCGGCAGTGCTGGATCAGTTCCTCAGGGCTAGCCTCGGCGCCGTCGCGAAGGATCACAAAGGCTTTGACGGTCTCGCCCCATTTCGGGTCGGGGATGCCGATCACGGCCGATTGCTTGACGGCGGGATGGCGATGCAGGGCCTGCTCGATCTCGGCGCAATAGATGTTCTCGCCGCCGGAGACGATCATGTCCTTGACGCGATCAACAACGTAGTAGAGCCCCTCTTCGTCGCAATAACCGGCATCACCCGTGCGATACCAGCCCCGGCTCTTGACCTCGGCAGTCAGCGTCGGATTGCGCCAATAGCCCTTGAACAACGCAGGCGTCCGCGCGACGAGTTCGCCGATCTGGCCGACACCGAGTTCCTTGCCTTCCGGGTCGACGATCTTCACCTCGGTCAACGGCATCGGCCGACCGCAGGCGCGCAGCTTGTTCTCGTTATCAAGATCGTGCTCATGGGGGCGCAACAAGGTCAGCGCACCACCGGTTTCCGTCGCGCCGTAGAACTGCATAAAGTCGCAGCGCATCTCAACCAACGCCCGCTTGATCAGGTTGAGCCCAATGGGCGAACCGGCATACATGCACAGCCGCAGTGAGGAGAATTTCGTCGTCGCGCAATCAGGATGATCCAGCAACATCTGGATCATCGCCGGCACGACAAGCATGATCGATGGCGCATGTTCGTTGATCGCACGCAAGACCACCCCCGGCTCGAACAGCGACAGGATCTCGATCCGACTGCCGTTATAAAGCCCCTGAACGACGAGGCTTAGCCCCGCGAGGTGGAAGTTCGGCATGGTGAAGAGATAGACATCGTCCTCGGTCCATTTCAGTGCGGCTTCGAAATGTTCCGACATCCGCATCAGGCTGAAGCCGCCATGTGACAGCTCAACCCCCTTTGGAATACCGGTCGTCCCGGAGGTGTAGAGCTGGATCGCGGTATCGCAGCCGCAGATCGCCAGCTCGCGATCGATCAGATCGCCGCTTTCGACAAAGGCTTGATACTCATCGCCAAGCGAGATGGATCGGACCGTCGGCAGTTTCGATGTTTCGCTGCCCAGCCATAAGGCTGCGGTTACCGGTTCATAGATCATGACCTGAGGCTCAAGCAGCGAGGCGATGCTCTCAAGCTCAGGGGGGGCCAAGCGCCAGTTCAGGGGCACAAACGTCATGCCGGCCTTGGCAACACCGAACAATAATTCGAAATAGGCGATCGAATTATGGCCGAGATAGGCGATGCGGCGCTCGCCAGGGCCGAGCGTATCGATCAACGCGTTGGCGACCTGGTTGGTTCGGCGGTCGAACTCTCTCCATGATACCGCGACATCGCCGTGACGCAGGGCAATCGCGTCGGGACGCCGACGGGCGTGGTAGCGCACAATGTCGCCGAGCGACTCGATTTCAGGATAGGCCCACATGGCTCGCCTCGATCATCACGGATAGTTGCGGATCAGCTAGACAGCGCGCTGCTTCTTCTCGGCCTCGGCAGAGGCCCTCAACTTCTCGCGCGTTTTCGCCCATTCCTCGGGCGTAATCTTGGAAAGAGATGCGAAGGTGCTGGGCGCGGCGAGGTGGTGACCGCCGTCAATGGCGATCGTCTGGCCGGTCAGGTAATCGCAGCCATCGCCCATCAGGAAGATCATCAGGTTCTGCAACTCGGGGATCTTGCCGAAACGCCGAAGCGGAACCTCCTCGCTGGACGTGGCACCACTCGGGCTTTCGCCGACCGGATTCAGCTTTTCCCAGGCAGACTCGGTCGGGAACGGGCCGGGCGCGACCGCGTTGAGCCGGATACCCATCGGTCCCCATTCAACGGCGAGCGACATGGTCATCGCATGGATCGCCGTCTTCGCCATGGCCGAGGGCACCACATAGGCGGAACCGGTCCAGACCCAGGTCACAAGATTGCTGACCACCGAGCCGGGCAAGCCCGCTGCAAGCCAGCGCTTGCCGACGGCAAGCGTAACGTAGAACGAGCCGTCCATCACGGTCGACCGAATGGCCTCGTAGCCGCGCGGCGTCAGATCCTTGGTCGGCGCGATGAAATTCGCCGCCGCGTTGTTGACCAAACCGGTGAGCGGGCCATCCTTCCAGGCCGTCTCCACCATCTGTTCGACGCTTTCCGGGTCCCGGATATTGGCGGCGATCGGGATGACCCTGCCCCCGGTCTCCCGGGACAATTCCTCAGCGGTCTCGGTCAGAACGCCGAGGCGGCGACCGCAGATATAGACAACAGCGCCATGAGCGGCGAAACCGCGCGCGATTTCCTTACCAAGGCCGGTGCCGCCCCCGGTCAACAGGATGCGCTTACCCTGCAGTGCGGTGTTAAGAAATGGTCCCACGAGTCCCCCTCTCGGTAACGATCACGATTGCACTCCGCGCACAGTTTCGGTCGTTACGTTATTTTGTAAACTATTAGTCGACAATAAAAAGCTGCTTATTGGCAAGTCAAGCGTCGCGGGCAGCGCGCTTGCCCGCGAAGAGGCTGCGACCGATGATCATCTTCATGACTTCGATCGAACCACCGGCGATCCGGACGATCCGCGCGTCGGCGTAGGCGCGGGCTATCGGGTATTCCCACATATAACCCCAGCCACCGAACAGCTGCAGACACTCATCGACTGCCTTGCCGTGCTCGTCGCTGAGCCACATCTTCGCCATGGCGGCGTCCACCGCGTCGAGCTTGCCTTCCATGAACATCTCGATACAGCGATCGACGAACACCCGGCCAATCGTCGCCGCTGTCTTGACGTCAGCAAGCTTGAACTGGGTATTCTGGAAATCGGCGATCGT
This sequence comes from uncultured Rhodospirillales bacterium, assembly GCA_903923205.1. Classification (GTDB taxonomy): domain Bacteria; phylum Pseudomonadota; class Alphaproteobacteria; order ATCC43930; family CGMCC-115725; genus CAIXXC01. The sequence goes on from CAIXXC010000322.1 coordinate 3,756, forward strand.
CTGGCCGAAAGCCTTGCGTTCAGCCGTATAATCGACCGTCCATTCGAGCACAGCCTCGATCACCGACGCCGAGCGGATTGCCTGGGCGAGGCGCTCCTGGGCGAGCTTGGTCATCATCAGCTTGAAGCCTTCGTTTTCGCCGCCCAACATATTGGTCGCCGGGACGCGAACCTCGTCAAAGAACAGCTCCGAGGTATCTTGTGCCTTAAGGCCGAGCTTTTCGAGATTGCGGCCACGCCGGAAACCGGGGCGATCGGCCTCGACGATGAACAGGGTGATGCCCTTGGCACCGGCATTGGTGTCGGTCTTGGTCGCGAGCACGACAAAGTCGCAACTCTGGCCGTTCGAGATAAAAACCTTCTGGCCCGAGATCACATAGTCATCGTCATCGCGGACAGCACGGGTGCGGATCGCCTTGAGATCGCTGCCGGCGTGAGGCTCGGTCATGCCCAGCGCGCCGATGGCTTCCCCTGTGACCATTTTCGGCAGCCATTTTTTCTTCTGCTCCTCGGTACCGAAGGAGCGAATATAGGTCGCGACCAGATCGCAATGGATCAGAAAGCCGGGCCCGGTCGTGCCTGCTCGCGCCAACTCCTCGAACACGACGACATCGAAGAGATAATCGCAGCCAAGCCCGCCATATTCCTCGGGCACGGTGCAGCACAGCATGCCGGCCTCGCCCGCTTTCAGCCAGACATCGCGGGGAACTACGCCGTCATGTTCCCATTGCGCGTGGAACGGCACGATCTCGGTCTCGATGAACCGGCGCACCGTATTGCGGAAAATCTCGTGCTCCTCGCGGAAAAGGCGACGTTCGATCATGGTTTGAGAGTCCTAGTAGGATTTCGGAAGGTCGAGGACCTTCTCGGCGATGTAGCAGGAAATCAGTTGCTCCGTGATCGGCGCGATCCGCGTGACCGTCACCTCTCGAAGCAAACGCTCGACATGGTATTCCTTGGCGTAACCGAAGCCGCCATGGGTCAGGATGGCCTGCATACAGGCGTCGAAGCCGGCCCGTGCGCCCAGGAACTTGCCGGCATTGGCCTCGGCGCCACAGGGGCGATGATTGTCATACAGCCAGGCCGCTTTCTGAACCATCAGCTCGGCTGATTCGAGCTGCATCCAGCGCTCGGCCAGCGGATGCTGGATGCTTTGGTTCTCGCCGATCTGGCGCCCGAAGACGACGCGATCCTTGGCGTACTGTACGGCGCGCTCCAGGGCGTCGCGGCCAATCGCGATGGCTTCGGTGCCGATCAGAACCCGCTCCGGGTTCAGGCTGTGGAGGATATAGCCAAAACCCTTTCCCTCCTCCCCGATCCGATCGGATTCGGGAATAAAGAGGTCATCGATGAAGATCGCGTTCGAATCGACCGCCTTGCGTCCCATCTTCTCGATCTTGCGAACCTCGATCGCGGAACGGTCGAGATCGGCATAGAAAATCGTGATGCCGTCGGTCGGTTTGCGGCAGTCTTCGAGCTTGGTTGTCCGCGTCAGCAGCATGACCTTGTTCGCGACCTGCGCCGTCGAGGTCCAGACCTTCTGTCCCGACACACGGTAGCCACCGGGCACCTTGGTCGCGAAAGTCTTGATCGCCGTCGTGTTCAATCCGGCATCCGGCTCGGTGAAGCCGAAGCAGCATTGATCCTCGCCGGAAATCAGGCGTGGGATCCAACGGGCTTTCTGCTCCGGCGTGCCGTAGACGACGACCGGATGCGGCCCGAACAGATTGATGTGGATGCAGGAAGCAGCCGCCATGCCGCCGCCATGACGAGCGACTTCGCTCATCATGATCATGGCTTCGGTCAAGCCGAGGCCGGAGCCGCCGTATTCCTCCGGCATGGTAATGCCAAGCCAGCCGCCTTCAGCCATCGCCCGGTGGAATTCAAACGGAAACTTGCCGTCGGAATCGCGCTCCAGCCAATAATCGTCGGTGAAGGTCTTGACGACGGCGCGCACGCCGTCGCGGATGGCCTCGTGGTCTTCGTTAATCGAAAAATCCATCTTCGCGTTCCTCCCTGTCCGGTTTTCCTGACCTTAAAGCGCAACTCGCCGAACCATTTGCCTTAAGATTATGCTGCCTGAACACGCCCCGCCGTGATCGGGCCCCCGAGCGCAGCGGGGATGAACCCGGCGGTCACAGCCGCGACATCAACCAGTTCCCCGTCCTGGACCAGACCATCGGCAACGGCGCGGGCTGCTTCCGCAATGACGGCCTGACGCGAGGCTTCGTCACCACCCGAATAGGCAGCGGCAAGATCGGCCAGAACAGAGCGCCCGCCCCTGGTGACGAGAGGCGTGCCGCGCATCTTGCGCGCCAGCGCCATTGCCAGAAGTGCTGCCTCTGGCGACTCATGCTCGACAACAATCTCTATCGCCCGGCCATTGGCAGAATTCGCGCAGACGTAAAGTCCGACCGCACAACCATGGGCAGAGGGGCTGTCGCCGGATGACCCGAGCAGGGCGATATCTTGGGCGGTGGCAGCGGCTGCCTTCGCCCCAGCGGCATAAAGCGTCGCCTCGGCGCCCTCCGCCACAATCTCGACACGGCCGGATTTGAGCGCGCCCAAAGCCGCAGCGGACGCATCTCCCCGGACTGTCACCCGATCGACCGACAATTTACCGAGGGCATTGAAGCTGCGCTCGGCGCGGCGTCGGTCGATGAAAAGGGTACGAACCATGTTGCCGCAACCGGGATCGCGGATCAGATCGACAAAGCAATCCATTTCGCGGTTGGCTGCGGTCACGATGTCCTGATCAAGACCGAGAACGAGGCATTTCAAGATGGCGTTCAGAGCCGGATTCCATCGCAGGTCTTCCGCGCTCAAGCCCGCTTGACGCGACAGGATATCGAAAATAGCGGGATCGCCGAGATCGATCCCGGCCTTATCGACCATGAAACCAGGCTGGTCCCAACGGACTTTCGGTTCACCCAAAGCACGAGCCTGCTCAATCGCAACGGAAACCAACGTATCCGAAGGGGCGACCAGATCGGTAAGGCCGATGGCGACGGCGTCGGCAGCGCCGACGGAATCACCGTGCAGCAACATCGGCAGCGCCTTGGCGACACCGACCAGTCGCGGCAGACGCTGCGTCCCGCCGGCTCCGGGCAAAAGGCCGAGCTTGGCTTCGGGCAACCCTAGTTGAACCCCCGGCGCGTCGGAAACGACCCGAAGATGACACCCAAGCGTCAGCTCGAGACCGCCGCCGAGTGCCAAGCCATTAATGGCAGCGACGTAAGGCTTCTTGGAGGTTTCGAGGCGACGAAACAGCCGCCCCAATCGGCCGCACAGATCGTGCAACTCTGCCTGATTTTGAGTCGTTGCCGCGCGGGTGAAGCCGAGGACCATCTCTAGATCCGCACCCACCAGGAAGGTCGACTTGGCCGAGGTAATGACGACCCCTGTGATCTCCGGGTCCGCCGCGACCTGATCGACCAAGCGGTCGACGGAGTCGATCAGCGATTCCGAGAACACATTCATCGGGCGACCCGGCATGTCAATGGTCGCCACGAGAATGCCGCTCGCCTCGCGCGAGGTCTTGATATTCTGGTCCATAAGCATCACCCGCCGCAGCTTAACCAGCGAAGTCCTTGAACTTCGGCTTGCGCTTCTCGTTGAAGGCGCGCACGCCCTCTTTCGATTCTTCGCTCTGGTAGTAGTGCTTTACCGTCTGGATGCCGAGATAGCCGATCCCTCGGATGTTCTCGCTATCGGCATTGAAGGAGCGCTTGGCTATGGCGATGGCAGAGGGGCTCATCTGATTGATCTCTGACGTCCACTGATCAACCTCGGCGTCGAGTTGATCGTGCGGGACGACTTTATTGACGAGGCCCATCTCAAGCGCTTCCTTGGCCGTATAACGACGGCAAAGGAACCAGATTTCGCGGGCTTTCTTCTCGCCGACGACGCGCGCAAGATAGGCGGTGCCCCAACCCGGATCGACCGAGCCGACCTTCGGGCCGACCTGACCGAAGATCGCTTTCTCGGACGCGATGGTAAGGTCGCAGATGGTGGCAAAGACATTGCCGCCACCGATCGCATAGCCCTGGACACGGGCGATCGATACCTTGCGAAGATCGCGCAACGCTGACTGGCAATCCTCGATCGGCAGGCCGACCGTGCCGCGCGGGCCGTACAGACCATCCTCAGACAGATGAACCTTCTGGTCCCCGCCCGTGCAGAACGCCTTATCCCCGGCACCGCCAAGGACAACGGCATTGACCGAGCGTTCTTCATCCGCGCGCTTCAGCGCGTGAATCAGTTCTTCGACCGTCTGCAGCCGGAAGGCATTCATGACGTCGGGGCGATTGATCGTGATATGGACCGCGTTTTCGCGGAGGTCGTAGATGATATCCTTGTATTCGCTGCTCATTTTATGGGTCCTCAACCGTGCATCGAGAGGCCACCGGAGACGCTGATCGTCTGGCCGGTGATGAACTTGGCGTCGTCGCTGGCAAAGAAAGCGACCATGCCGGGATAGTCTTCGGCCTCGCCGATGCGACCAAGCGGCACGCTGCGCGTCAGGCTGTCGCGGATCTTCTGGCCTTGCTCACCAGTCCCGGCGAATGCGTCCATCGCGGGGGTGTTGGTCGGACCGGGACAGATCGTGTTGACGAGGACACCGGCACGGGCGACTTCGCGGGCCAGGGCCTTGGCAAAGGCGATTGTGCCGCCCTTGCAGGCCGAATAGACAACCTCGCCCGTCGAGCCGACACGGCCGGCATCCGACGCGATGAAGATGACGCGGCCATCCTTGCGGCCAGCCATTCGGCCGGCGATCGCGTGAGTCATATGGATCGGCCCGTAGAGATTGATGTCGATGACCTTCTTCCAGAATTCCGGTGTCGTCGTGATAAACGAGGTAGGGCGATCCCAACCGGCGTTGTTGACAAGCACATGGACCGGGCCGACTTCGGCCTCGAAGGCATCGACGGCGGCTACAACGGCCGGATAATCGGTAATATCGACGACCTGGGCGACCGCGCGCCCGCCGGCATCACCGATTTCCTTGACAGTACCGGCGGCAGCCTCACCGTTCAGATCGAAGACACCAACGATCATGCCCTCGGCACCAAGGCGCAAGGCAATCGCCTTGCCGATCCCGCTTCCACCGCCCGTGACAACGGCCGAACGACCTACCAATCCACGCATCAGAATTCCTCCAACAGTTTCTTGCCGCTCAGGCCGGCCCAAGACCGCCCAACCGCGCACAGGAGAGTGGTTACCACCGCCTTTTATTTAAATCTACTATAATTCGATGAAATTGCAAGACGACAAATTGATCGGACTGAATGCGCAATCAACGGCCTCGCCGGAACCAGTTACCGGATACTCGTCACCGTCAAGAGTGACCACTCGAACCGCCAAAGAAATCAGGGAACCTGGCCCAGAACGAAAAACGGCGGCACCCTCGCGGGTACCGCCGTTCGTCGATTGTAATTTAGATAAGATCGAGCGTCTTAGGCGACGACGCGACGACGACGCGCCAGCATACCAAGGCCGAACAGAGCGGTACCGAACAGTGGCAGCGCGCCCGGCAGCGGCACGGCAGAGACCTTATCGAACTCGAACGAGTTACCGCCAGCCGTGTCGGAGAAGACAATGGAGCCAATATTGCCGGCGTCTGAGGTAATGTTGGCATAGACGCTGCCCTTGTCATACCAACTACCAGCCTGAAGATCGGTTAACGCCGCCTTGACGTCCGAGCCATTGAATTGGCCGAGAAGTGAGCCCGTACCATCCTTACCGGAGTAGAGGCTCACCAGATTGCGGGTCGCCTCGGTATCCACTGAGCCCCAGAGAAACCCAACCTTGGTCGTTGGCTTACCAAGATCAAAGGTGATCTGACCGCGGGTCGGCGCGTAGAAGTACTGGCTTGTCTCCTGTGCGCCACCCGTAAATGGCGCCGCAAACAGGCCGCTTGAGTTCCCCGTGGCGAGACCAGCGCCACCGGTGAACTGCGCGGTAGTGCCATCAGCGTAGGACAGGGATGGAAGCGATCCGGTGCCGTTGGTACCGTCGTAGACGGTGGAGCCCGCAGAGGGACCGCCATCAAAACTTACAGAAAGAGTTGCAGCATGTGCGGTTCCGAACAAAGCGAGAACCGAAGTGGCGATAACGCCATAGGCAAGGGACTTCAACATAGGAAAAATCCTCAATAAAGGTTCGTATGCCTATCAGCCTGTTTTCCTTCTAGCAGGACCGAGTCCAAACCCAGAATTCCGACAAAGCAAGCATGTATCACCTACCTACTAGATATTACAAATGATGTCAACAGTACCGGCTTTTTACCAGGATGCACTCTCGTAAAACGACGATTCGCACGCCCCTCCGCCACATCATCGCGAGGCCACGCGAGCGCTGTTTTCTCGGATCAGGCCAACTTTATCAGTCTCTTACCCATGTTTTCGCCGCGATAAAGCCCGGCGATTGCATCTGGGCAGGATTCTATACCGTCGAGAATTTCTTCGCGATAGCCAAGCCGTCCCTCTCGGACGAGACCGGCTAGTCTGGCCACAACATCGATATAACGATGCATGTGGTCGAACAGGACAAAGCCTTGAACCATGAGACGCTTGGTCAGAATCGCACGCTCAAGCCTGGGACCCAACGGAGGTGGCTCCCAGACGGGTACCGACGCTGTGCCGCAGATCACGACGCGTGCATTGACGGCGAGGCAATTGACGACCGCGTCTGAGATCGCCCCGGCTGTGTTATCGAAATAAACGTTGGCCCCGCCCGGGCAGGCCGACTGAAGCGCGGGCAACAGAGGTGCCTCGGACTTGTAGTCAAGGGCGACATCATAGCCAAAGGCTGCTCGGCACAACGAGACTTTGTCCGGACCACCCGCGATCCCAACGGTTCGTGCACCGGCAAGCTTCGCGAGTTGACCGACCGCTGAGCCGACTGACCCAGCTGCGGTCGACACCACGACGGTATCACCCGGTTTGGGCTGGCCGATATCCATCAATGCCAAATAGGCCGTTACCCCATTGATGCCGAGAATACCGAGACTGAGCGAGATCGGCAGGTCAATCTCCGCGATCTTGCGTACGATCGAGCTTCCATCGGATACCGCGTATTCCTGCCAGCCGAACCAGCCGATCACCCGGTCGCCGACGGCATAATCAGCATGTTTAGACGACACGACCTCGCCCGCCGCCATGGCTCGCATGACCGCACCGATTGCCACGGGCTGGGAATAATTGGCAGCAGCATTGACCCATCCCCGCATCGCGGGTTCGACCGACAGGTAGTGATTTCGGACGAGGAACTGTCCGTCCTTCAGGTCGGGGATATTCGCGTCTGACAGGGCGAAGTGCGACGCCTGCGGAATCCCTTCGGGCCGCGACACGAGGATTACCTGACGGTTACTGCCAATCATGGACGCGGCCTTGAGCTCAAGGGTGATTTCTGGATTACCGACGGACTGATTTTCCGGCGGTTCAGGCAGCCGGGCGCTTCAGTTGCAGGCCGGAACGTTTGCACTCGGCGACGAGTTGGCCCTTCTGATTGAAGGCCCGGTGCTTGAAAGTGACAATGCCGGCGTTGGGGCGCGACTTGCTTGCACGCAGCTCAAGCACCTCGGTCTCGACTGAGACGGTATCGCCGTGGAACAGCGGTGTCGGGAAGCGAACCTCGTCCCAGCCAAGATTGGCAACAGCCGTCCCCAGCGTCGTATCGCCGACCGAAATTCCGACCATAAGGCCCAAGGTGAAGCAGGAGTTGACGATGCGCTGCCCGAATTCGGTGTGCTCGCGGCAATATTCCTCGTCCAGATGCAACTGTGCGGGATTATGGGTGAGCGCGGTGAAGAAGACGTTGTCGGCTTCGGTCACGGTCCGGCGGATCGCGTGCTTGAATATCTGTCCGACCTGCAATTCGTCAAAATAAAGCCCGGCCATTTTATACTCCCGATTTTCTTGGTTCAGCCGTGTAAGCCGAAAACGGAGATCGCAGCAATCCCCTGATAGGGCACGCCGCCAAGATTATGCGTCAGCGCCAGACTCGGCGAGGCAATTTGACGAGCGCCGGCACGGCCAAGCAACTGATTATAACATTCATAAGCCATCCGCAGGCCCGAGGCCGCGACGGGATGACCGAAGCATTTCAAGCCGCCATCGATCTGGCAGGGCACCCCGCCATCGCGATCGAAGAACCCATCGAGCACATCATGGACTGCCCTGCCCTCGCCAGCCACGAACAGGTCCTCCATCGTTACCAGTTCGGTGATGGAGAAGCAGTCGTGAACCTCCATCATGCTGAGTTGCTTGCGCGGATCAGTGATACCGGCCTCGTGATAGGCCCGGGTCGCTGCCGTGCGGGTATTCCGCACGAAACTGCCATCCCAGCTCGCCATGGTCGATTCGATACCGGAGCTGATTGAAAGCTGGATCGCCTTGATCGTCACCAGATCGCGTTTGCCCAGCGCCCGCGCGATTTCCGGCGTCGTCACAATCGCCGCCGCCGCCCCGTCGCTGACGCCGCAGCAGTCGAACAGGCCTAGCGGTTCCGCAATCATGGGCGCATTGAGAATAGTCTCGATCGAGACCTCCTTGCGCAGGTGTGCCTTTGGGCTGAGCGTGCCATTCTGATGGCTTTTCCAAGAGACGTGAGCCATCGCCCCTTTCAGATCATCACGGTTGATCCCGTGCTTGGCGCGGTAGCCGCCCGCCAGTTGGGCAAAGCCTGCCGGGGCCGAGACCTGTGGCAGCCAGAGATCGTTCAGCGTCCCCTTATAGGGAATCGGCAGACCGCCATAGCCCGTATCCTTCAGCTTCTCGACACCGACCGCAAGGGCGATGTCGACAGCACCACTAGCAACCGCATAGGCGGCACCCCGCAGGGTTTCCGTGCCGGTTGCACACATATTCTCGACGCGGCTGACCGGAATACCGTCGAGCCGGAGCGCGATCGAGGCCGGGATCGCCGAATTGCCGACATTGACGCTGTCGAGCGCCGAGCCGAACCAGGCGGCGTCGATCTGCCCGCGTTCGATCCCCGCATCCTTCAAAGCCTCGTCAAAGGCTTCAGCGAGCAGTTCCTCGGTACCGACATCCCAGCGTTCGCCGAACCGGGCACAGCCCATGCCGAGGATAGCGACCTTGTCCTTGATTCCTGTGGCCATGATCCTGTCCTTCAGCTCGCGACCGGGGTCGCTTTCCAGAAATAGCGATTATACCCGCGCTGGCGATCACGCTCCTTGATGCGGAAGACCATGCTCAGCCTGACGCCAACCTCAAGCCCCTCGGGACCGACATCGACCATCTCCATCATCAGCCGGGCGCCGGAATCGAACTGGGCGAAGCCGACATAAAGCGGCGGTGCCGGGTAATACGAGAGCCAGTCCGCAGTGTAGGTCAGCACCGCCGCGGATTCCTCGGTCAATGGATGGTCGTCGAACTGCGCGGCCGGGGCGACGCAGGCGGGATTGACGCAATAGGCGAGCCGAGGAAACTGTACCGTGCCGCAAGCGCGACAGGTCCCGGCAACAAACCCCGCAAGCCTGTCAGCGACGCGATTCTGCGCGCTCAGGGAAGCCTTTTCGTTCTTCTCGCCACGCATGCCCCAGTCAGGCTTCACCTCACCATAGAAGGAAAGCATGCGCATATAGGAATCGGTGAGGATGCCGCTGCTTTTGGCAGCATCGATACCGCCGCTCGGACGCCTCGCCAGAACCTCCTCGGTCACTTCCAGAATCAGGACATCGACGCCCTGGCCAAACCCGATCAGTAGAATTTTCTCACCCGGTGTTGCCCGCTCCAGCGCATCCGCGAGCATCAGCAACCCATGGGCGCTGCCTGCGTGCCCGCACCAGTCGCCAAGATTATCGGCAACGATCCCGGCGAACCCGATGCGCTTGGCAATGGCCTCGGCAGCACCTCGAAACGGCGATGGCAGGATGAAATGGGCGATATCGGCGATACCAAGCCTGGCATTGCCGAGCGCGGACTGAACCACCTGGGGGATGAGCTTTGCATAGCCTTCCTCGCGGACCCAGCGCTCTTCCCAGAAATAGTCGTAATCGGAATCGGAATCGCGCAGGTGATCGGCGAACTGGCTGGTGCTGGCGGCGTGGCCAAGGAAGCGCGCGACAATGTTTTCCCGACCCAGCAGGAAGGCCGCAGCCCCCGCACCATAGCCCAATTCCTGCGTGCTCGCCGGTTTGGCCTTCGGTCGCTCCGACCCGATCAAGAGGGTGCCTTCGTGACCGCCCGCAAGCGCCTGCGAAAGTCCGGATATCCCGGCCCGCTGCGAGCCCGCAAGATCGAGCGTGCTAAGGGCAGGAGACAATCCGAGTGCGGCCGCGACGACGGCACCATTTTGATAATCTGCATAGGGCAAGGTCGTGGATGCCAGCCAAACGCCACGAACTTCCGCCCGCGCGCTTCCAGGCAGGCAATCCCTGGCCGCCTCGACCGCCATCGTGATGGCGTCCTCGTCCCAATTGCAAAACGCGCGGGTCCCCTTGCCCTGCGACTTCAATCCCGGGGCCATCCAGGCATTGGCAGCGGCAATGGCGGCGCGCTGCAACCGCAGGCGTGGTACATAGGCACCATAGCGCGTAATTCCGAAACTCATGCTGTTCGCTCTCTCCCAGGCGGCCAGGACCCGCTCGCTATTTTTATCGACCGATAGATGACTTTAATCAGATAATCGTCAGGCCGTCAAGCCCGCCGCAACATCACGCCCGGATCGACACCGAATTTCCAGGTTGAAGAAAGCACCACCAAAGAATATTATCGATCACCAGTCGTCAAAATAAAAATTTGATAACAACAGCTCGCGCGCGCCATGCCGGACGGAGCAAGGGCCCCTCACAGACAGGATTTTTCATGACCGAAGCGTTCAACACGGCCTCGACAACGTTGCTCGACGGCAAGGTCGTCATTGTCACCGGCGCCGGTGGTGGTGTCGGCGAAGGCATTGCAAAGCTGGCGGCGAGTCGGGGCGCTCGCGTTGTCGTGAACGATCTTGGCGTTTCGCTTGGTGGCGATGGCGGCGATGCGAGCCCGGCCCGTCGCGTCGCCGACGAGATCGTGGCGGCAGGCGGCATTGCGATCCCGAGTTTTCGGACCATCTCGGAATGGGACAGCGCGCAGGGCATCATCCAGGATGCCCTTGACGCCTTTGGCCAGATCGATGTCGTCGTCAACAATGCTGGCATCCTGCGCGACGTATTGTTCCACAAGATGGAACCCAGCGACTGGGACCTCGTCCGGCACGTCAATCTCGATGGCTATTTCTACGTATCGCGCGCGGCAGCGCCCTATTTCCGTCAGCAGGCGAGCGGGGTCTATCTGCACATGACCTCGACGAGCGGGCTGGTCGGCAATCTCGCCCAAACGAACTACGGCGCGGCCAAACTCGGTGTTGCCGGGTTGTCCCGCAACATCGCCATCGACATGGCGCGCTTCAACGTCCGCTCCAACTGCATCGCGCCGTTCGCTTTCACCCGCATGGTCAATTCGATCCCCGAGACCAACGAGCGCAATCGGAAACGCCAGGAGGTCAATCGCCGACTGGATCCGGCGAAGATTGCCAATCTCGCGGTCGCTCTGATGTCTGAGGAGGCCAAGGATATCTCGGGCCAGATTTTCGGTTCACGCAACAACGAGATTTTCATCTTCAGCCAGCCACGCCCTGTCCGTACCGTTCACACTGCCGAAGGCTGGACTCCGGAATCTTGCCTCGAATCAGCACTGCCGGCCTTGCGCGCAAGCACCTATCCGCTCGACACCTCGGCGGACGTGTTCACATGGGATCCCATCTGAGCTAGGAGAGAGGGCCAAAGCTGACGAGGACGCCGGGTAATGAGTTTTGCAGGTTTGACCGACCATTTCGGCCCCGAGGAAAGCATCTTCGTCAGCGGCTCAAGCGGAGAGCCAATTGGTTTGATGGAAGAGATCCTGGCTTCCGGGGAACAGGGCAAGGGTTGGGAAATTCTGACCAGCTTCGTCGCCGGCATCAATCCGCTCAAAATCGATGCCGAAAACCCTGGCCCCCGAGTGACGGGACTGTTCATGCAGCCGGGCGTTTCCGCTGCCCATGCCCTGGGGCGCTTTCGTCATCTGCCGCTGTCTTACAGCGGCTTCCTGCGCCATATCCGCGATCGCGCCAGGGTCGATACCTGTATCGTCCAGGTGGCTCCCCCCGATGCCCGGGGGCAATGCTCCCTGGGTCCGGCCGTTGAATTCGTCCCCGATATCATGGCCAAGGGCGGTCGCGTGATGGCCGTCATCAATCCAAATGTGCCCAGGATAGAACGGTCCCTCTCGTTACCCTATTCGGGCTTCGCGGCTATAATCGAGAGCGACGCGCCGATACGAATGCTTGCGAGTGGCGGCGACGGCGCCGAAGCGGGATTGATCGCCGATCATGTCGCGCCCTTCATTACCGATGGCGCGACCTTGCAGATCGGCATTGGCAAGGTCCCGACCGCGATCTTCGAACGCCTCCACGACCGTCGCGGCCTGAAACTGCGCTCCGGGTTGCTGTCGGATTCGGTGATCGATCTTGCCGCCTCAGGGGCGCTGGAGCCGGGGTCGACCATGCTGGGCTGCGTACTGGTCGGCTCGTCGGAATTCTACGCCTGGTGTACCCGCGAGCCGCGCCTTGCCGTCCGCAGCGTCAGCGAGAGCCATGATATCGCCCATCTGCTGACAGTGCCGAATTTCGTCGCCATCAACTCGGCACTCGAAGTCGATCTGTTTGGCCAGTGCAATCTTGAGATCGTTGGCGGAAAGGCGCGCAGCGGTATCGGCGGCGCGCCCGATTTCGCGCTTGCTGGGCATCTGTCGGCCCACGGCCTGAGCGTGGTCGCCTTGCCGGCGGCGATCGGCGGCGACAAGGCGTCGCGTATCGTGCCGAAACTATCTGACCCGTCGATCGTCTCTCTGCCGCGCAATGTCGCGGATATCATCGTCACCGAGCATGGCAGCGCCGATCTGCGCGGCAAATCGGTGCACGAGCGGGCCGAAGCGCTGATCGCCATCGCGGCCCCGCCCTTTCGGGTGGCGCTATTGGAGGATTGGCGACGGATCTCTGCGCCCCTATAACAGTCGGCAACGACATAAACCCGAGCGAGGATTCACCATGAAGCGGTCGAAGAAAGTTATCATCACCTGCGCGATTACCGGCTCCGTCCATACGCCGACGATGTCGCCGCATTTGCCGATCACGCCCGATGATATCGTCCGCGACTCCGTCGCCGCGGCGGAGGCCGGCGCTGCGATGATCCATCTTCACGCCCGCAAGCCCGAGGACGGCCGCCCGACGCAAGATCCGAAGATGTACGAGCAGTTCCTGGGACGCATCAAGCAGCAGACCGGCGCGATTCTCAACATCACCACCGGCGGTGGGCTTGGCATGTCCATCGAAGAACGCCTTGCCCCCGCCAAGCATTTCGCCCCTGAAGTTGCATCGATGAACATGGGGTCGATCAACTTCAACATTTCCGGCTCCGCGGCCAAGATAGAGAAGTTCAAGTACGACTGGGAGCGGCCTTACCTGGAGAGCACCACCGAGTTCATCATGTCGAACACCTTCGGCCAGATGGAACGCGGCATGCGCGAGTTGGGTGGACAGGGCACGCGGTTCGAATTTGAGTGCTATGATCTCGGCCATCTCTACAATCTTGCCCATTTCGTCGACCGCAAGATCGTAGAGCCGCCTTTGTTCATCCAGTGCGTCTTCGGTGTCTTGGGCGGCATGGGCGCCGATCCGGAAAACCTGATCCACATGCGCACCATGGCTGACAAGCTGTTCGGCGATGGCTACTACCTGTCCGTCCTCGCCGCCGGCCGCCACCAGATGCCGATGATCACGCAAAGCGCGCTGATCGGCGGCAATTGCCGCGTCGGCTTGGAGGACAGCCTCTATATCAGCAAGGGCACACTCGCAGAGTCCAACGCGCAGCAGGTCGCCAAGATCAAGCACATCCTTGAGCAATTGTCGCTTGAGGTCGCATCCCCCGATGAGGCGCGCGAAATGATCGCCACAAAGGGTGGCGGTAACGTCAATTTCTAGAACATCGCCAGTTTGCTGCGGGTGAACGGGAAAGGTTCGGCTTATGAATCTCGATGAACTCCGGAACTACCCGTTCCCGGAGCGGACCCAGACCTACACGGAACGGGATACCATTCTCTACGCGCTCGGGCTCGGCTACGGTGCCGAGCCCGGCGACCCCCGCCATCTGCGCTTCATCCTGGAAGACAGGCTGCTGACGGTACCATCGCTTTGCAACGTGATCGCGCAACCCTTCATGTGGGTGAAGGAGCCGCGTTTCGAGCTGAATTGGATCAAGCTGCTACATGGCGAGCAAAGCTTCGAGGTCCACCATCCACTGCCGGCGGCCGGATCATTGATCAGCCGTTGCAGGGTGTTATCAGTCGAGGACAAGGGTGAAGGGCGCGGTGCCGTCATCCATTTTGAAAAGACCCTATACGATCCCGCCAACACGCTGATGGCGACGATCCGCAGCGCCTATTTCTTGCGCGGCGATGGCGGCAAGGGAGGCTTTGGCGGACATCCAGCGCCCCCGGCAGCAATTCCGGAACGGGAACCAGACCGGGCAATCGCAATCGCAACCTTGCCGCAATCGGCACTGATCTATCGGCTGAGCGGTGACGTCAATCCCATCCACGCCGATCCAGAGGCCGCCCGGAAAGCTGGCTTTGAGCGTCCGATCCTGCATGGTCTTTGTACCCTGGGCGTCGCAACGCGGGCCGCGATCGAGGCCTATGCAGATGATGCGCCTGAGCGTCTCAGCGGCCTATCCCTTCGCTTCAGTCGCCCGGTCTATCCTGGCGAGACAATCGTCACCGAGTTCTTCGAGACCGGCGACAAAATTCAGTTTCGTGCCCGTGTCAGGGATGTCGTCGTCCTCGACAGGGGCACGATCCGTTTGAAATAGGCGATTCTAGCGCCTTTTTTCTGCCACATCGAGCATACGGCGTGCCGCCTTAAGGTGCGGCACGTCGAACATCTTGCCATCTATTGAGACCGAACCGGCACCGCTCTCAAACGCTGCAACCACGCGCTGCGCGAAGGCAATCTCCGTCGCGGTTGGGGTAAAGGCCTCGTTGATGATCGGGATCTGGTCGGGGTGGATCGCGATCTTGCCGGTAAAGCCATCGTACCGCGCCATCTCCGCACTCTTGCGGCAGCCCTCCGGGTCCCGGAAATCAACGAAGACCGTATCCATGACAGCCACTTCCATGGCGTGGGCCGCGAACAGGCACTGGTTGCGCACCTGATGATAGGCCGGACGCCACGCGCCATCAGCCTGGCGTGGATCGCCCGCACCGATCGCCGAGCTCAGATCTTCCGCACCCCAGATCAGGCCGACTACGCGCTCCGGCCGCTTCGCCGCGAGACCAGGCATGTTCATGATGATCTGTGGCGTCTCCGTCGCAATCGCCAGGATCTTGATGGAACCCTCCACAAGACCGGCCATTGATTCGGCCATGCTCAGATAATTCTGGACCGTCTCTACATCCTGACGGTCGCGGATTTTCGGCAGGAGAATCCCTTTGGGTGCCACCTTGACGACGCAGGCGAGATCGCGAAGCAACTCGCCCGAGGTCAGGTCGTTAACACGGACCCATAGTTCCGACTCAGCGTTGTAGGTTTTGGCGAACTCGATCAGCATCTCGCGACCGACGGCCTTGCGCGCGGGGAGCACGGCGTCTTCCAGATCAATGGCCAGTGCATCGGAGCCGGCCGCGACAGCCTTGACGAGCTTGCGCTCGCTGTCGGCCGGTACAAACAAGAGTGTCCGCATTATTCCCTCGGAAATTATCTGGTTGTCAGTGCGGCGCCAGTATTACCCTCACCCGAGCGAGAGGGGTATGGGGTTCTTTCGCCGACACCGACGGAAGAAGTGGCGCGCGGTGGTTTGGAGAGCATTTCAACATTCCCGAGCGCAGAACGTCGAAAATGACCGGCTTCGCCCGCGCGCACTGTGGCTTCGGTATCCACGACGACGAATTTCGGCGTTCCTTCAATCGATTGCCGATTGAAACGCTTGCCCCACGGGACATCTTTGCCAGACAATGCAGGTGTGACGATCGGTACAGACGCGCGCCTGCGTCACGCTTAGGAAACGGACATGATCCTCGGGGCCAGGCATTGCTCTTCCAAGGTCTAAGCATCGCCCTCGCCCTGGGGCTGCTGGTGCTGATGTCCGCGCTGACAAGGGCGCGGCGCCGGTACAAGGACGCCCGCGCTCAAGCCGTCTTGCTGACAACCGTCGTCGGAACGGTTCCGGGTTGTTTTTATCAGATCCAAGGAGCCCAGGCACGGCGCGTCGATCGCACGCATGGCAGCAGCCTATGGCCGACGGACCTGCATGATCTGATCGTGCACCTCGACCACACGGATGAGGTGGTATTGGAACATGCCATGCTGGCGCTCAGCCGCGATGGCCAAAGCTTTGCACTCCGCTTCCCATGCCGGTGGGGCCGAACGGATAACGAACCATCATTATTGCTCGATATCACTGGCAATCGTGTCACCCCGGCCCTTGATCGACTTCATCACGAGCGTGCGTCCACGATAGGCATTAGCAGCTGGATCGATCTCATCTGGGTATCGGATGTCTCGGATCGCGCTGCGGCCTCGGCCGAGAGCAGCAAGATGGCTGCGGAACTAAGGCGCTTGAAGACCACTGTAGACCATGTGCCACTGACGCTCTGGTGGCGCGATAGCGACCTGAAGATCATTGACCGAAACCGATCGGAGGCCGAGGTCCTGCCGCTCACCGTGCTGGCCGAACCTCTGGCGCGCGCGGCCGCCGCGGATGGCCCCGAAGCGGTCGAGCGTAAGATCGTGGCATCCCCCTTCAACGCCAATTCCAGTATCGAACTGCGGGAAATCTCTTTGCTCGGTGGTGAGCTTCTTGGCATTGCCGTCGATCGCCGCGAAGTAGATGGCGTCCAGGCCGAGCTGGATCGTCTGATTTTGGGTCACCGGCAGGTTCTGGAAACTGTCAGCACGGCGATCGCGATCTTTGGCCCCGATACCCACCTGATGTTCTACAATTCGGCCTTCACGGTGCTCTGGGGGCTAGAGAGAGAGTACCTCAACACAGAACCGAGTCTCGCGAACCTGCTCGATACCCTGCGCGAGAACCGGACGTTGCCGGAATATGCGGACTATCGGCAGTTCAAGGCCGATCAGGCCGCGTTGGTTTCCACCCTCAAGTCCCCGCAACAGGAATTGATGCACCTGCCGGACGGCAGGACCATCGACTGCAAGATCAGCCGTCATCCCTTCGGGGGCTTGACCTTCATTTATGATGACGTGACCGGCAGTCTCGACCTTGAGCGCTCCTACAACACGCTGATCGCGGTGCAACGCGAGACGATCGATAATCTATTCGAGGGGATCGCAGTGTTCGGCAGTGATGGTCGCCTGACCCTCTGGAATCCTGCCTTTGCCGAGACCTGGGGCGTCAGCGCGGAAGACCTTGAATCACGCCCCCATATCACCGCTCTGGTCGATCGGGCGCGCGCACTCTTCGACCTCGGCACAGGTTGGGACAGCGTCCGTAACGGATTGATCCTGCCGGTCACGTCTTATGCCGCCCATACCAGCCAGCTCGAACGCCGTGATGGCAGAGTATTCAAGGTCCATGGCGTCCCACTACCGGACGGCAACATGCTGATGACCTACCAGGACACGACCGACTCATACCGCGTCCGGCGCGCGCTTGAGGACCGCTATGCGGCTCTCGAGGAGGCTGCCAAGCTCAAGAGCGAGTTCGTCGCCAATGTTTCCTATGAACTGCGGACGCCGCTTAACGCGATTATCGGCTTTGCTGAAATCCTCACCAACCAGTTTTTCGGAGCGCTGAACGAGCGCCAACTCGACTATAGTCATGGTATCCTGGATGGCTCACATCGGCTCCTTGCGCTGATCAACGACGTGCTTGATCTGGCGACGATCGAAAGTGGCCGTATGGCGCTTGATATTGCGCCGATAGACGTCCACGCGATGCTGGCCGGAATATTGTCGCTGACGCGGGAGCGGATCGGGGCCTTGCCGATTGAGGTCGATTTCGACTGCCCGACAGATATCGGGATGATCGAGGGCGATGAGCGGAGGGTCCGTCAGGTCCTGTTCAACCTGATCTCCAATGCGCTGAAATTCACGCCTAAGACAGGCCTGATCTCGATCTCCGCCAAGAGAGTCGATGACGAGATCGGCATCACCATTGCCGATAACGGGATCGGTATCCCACGCGAGGATCAAAAGCGCGTTTTCGAGAAGTTCGAACGCAGCCGCAGCCGGGGCGAGCAGTCTGGACCGGGCCTTGGTCTACCCCTGGTCAAAAGCTTCGTCGAACTCCATGGCGGTCATATCGATCTCGTCTCAGACCCGGGCCAAGGTACCGCGATAACCTGCTGGCTCCCAATCAACCATCCGGCTGACGTCGAGGAAATGCCCGAAAACTAAGACTTTCGGGCTTTTTCATTGACCCCGTGATTTCAGCGGGTTAGAGTGCCCGTAAGATATGACCGAAACGCACCCTCAAAATCGACGCCTTGGCTATGCCCGCGTCAGCACCTACGGCCAGACGCTCGACGCTCAGCTTGAGCAGTTGAAGACGGAGGGGTGCGCCAAGATTTACCGCGAGAAGGCGAGCGGGGCGAAAGCAGACCGCCGCGAGCTTCTGCGGATGTTGAAAGACCTGAGCCCCGGCGACGTGGTGACGGTGACGCGAATTGATCGCCTCGCCCGCTCGACCTTCGACCTCTTCGCGATCGTCAAGCAGATCGTGGACGCTGGCGGCCAGTTCCGATCGCTGGCCGAGCCTTGGGCGAACACATCCACCAGCACCGGCCGCCTGATGATCGCTGTGCTTGGCGGCATGGCAGACGTAGAGCGCGACCTTATCCGCACGCGCACCGCCGAGGGACGGAGCCGCGCCAAGGCGCGAGGGCAGCACATGGGCCGCCCCCCTGCTCTCACCCCTGACCAGCAGGCCGAGGCCAGGCAGCGCCGCGCCGAAGGTGCGACGCTCAAGGAGTTAGCGCAGAGCTACAACGTCGGCCGGGCGACGATTTCGAGGCTGGCAGTATGAGCATGACAGGAAATGCCGGCGGCGGAAATTCCGTGATGTGGATCGACGACGGCGAAAAATACGGGCTTGTTGGCTTAAGCGTCAAAGTTGATGGGATCATCACACAGGGAAAGATTTCGTCCAACCTTTGGGTTTTGGCCGACACGGCGTTTGCTATTCCTTCAAATTGGCGAGACTGGCTCGGCAGCATCCGCGTAGGTGAGGTTCAAGACTGCAATTTAATCCTTCTCAGCAAACAGCCTTCTTCGACACCCGACATTCTTGATGGTGAAAACAATAAGCTGAAGCAGCACGCTTGGAATTTCTATGTGGGGCTTTTGCTCGCGAGCAGATTTGCGCCCGCACATAGGCCGGTCATGCTGACGGGCGTTCGCCGTGACGGAGAAATCGATATCCGTCAGCAGCAGGATTTGGACTCCCCGATCCCTTGCATCTTCCGGCCGTATCCGGCGGTTCTGTCGGAGCATATCCACCTGGCGGCGCAGCTCGGGGAGAATCTTGGCGCATTGGCCACGGCACCACTGCCTGACGGGCATTGGCGTTTATTCCGTACCTTGCACGTTTACACGGAATCGCGCACGACCGGCGAAATTGTTGACCGTCTCCACCAGTATAGTCGGTGCATCGACGGGTTGATCCTGCCTGACGCGGGCAAGACCAAACAGCAGTTCAAGAGCCGCACCGAACTCTTCATCGGTTCCCGGCATCACGACTTGATGGGCGAAATTTATGATGTGCGAAGCGCCGTCGAGCATCTTCACGAGAACCGATATTTGGACGGCTTCGACCGTGAAACACGCCTCGATCTTCTGAGGAAGGAAGCTATTGTCGAGCACATCGCGCGGACGGCACTGGCGAGGATCATAGGCGACAGCGCCCTATGGCCGCATTTCGCGAACACGCCAGCCCTTGCAAAATTCTGGGCACTGCCAGCGGCCGAGCGGCAGAAAATTTGGGGCGCTCCGATCGATCCAATGGCAGCTATTGCGGACCTCGACCCAAAATATATTCATGACGGGCTTTTAGGTGCGCCATGAACGCTCATAATATGACCCACCGTGACCTCATGCGCCGTGTAGTTTTGCTTTGTTCGAGTTTCGCTCGGAACCTAGCTTTTTATCGCGTTGGGCAAGATGATGCCTTCAGGCGGTTGCTTTTGCCGTCGCATCCGGCGGCTTCATTTTGGCGGCAAGCGAACAGCAATTTTCTCGATGTTGCCGTTTTAGAGTGGTGCAAGCTTCTCGGCGACAAGAAAGGAAAGCACTATTGGAGCCGAGCGGCTTCCGATAGCTCCGCTTTTGAAAGCAGGCTCTTGACCACATTCAAATGTCACGGGCCAATTTTGACAAATACATCGCGGAAATGCGCGATTATCGGGACAAGTTTGTCGCCCATCTCGACCACGATCATACGATGCAAATTCCAATGCTCGACACTGCCCATGCGTCAGTGTCTTTCTACCATGCTCACCTTGTGACCAATGAGGTTCAGCTAGGCGAGCTAGCCGGGTTTGGCGTCGATACCCCGGACAAATTCCGTCTGGGATATGAGCAGTGCGTTGCGGAGGCTAAGGCCACGCTGACCTACGCCCTCAACGAGCTCACGCCGCCCGCTCTTTGAACATTTCGCCCTGGGATGGCGGGCGATGTTCGGCTTCTGGCAGCAGAGCGGCGATAGCTTCGGCCGGCACGTTGGCAAGCTCTTTCGGTTCCATTTTGTAGAGGCCGCCACCATAAACGCGCCCTTCGCCGAGCAAGGTTGCCGCGTCGATTCCGCTCAGAAATTCCCACACCTTGCGGCCGAGTGCGTGATCAGCCGCGAGTGCCCTTGCAAGCTCTGGCTTCGGATAAAGCAGCAGATACACGTTGGCGGCCGTTGCCTGTGACCGGTTCAGGATGAACCGGAAAGGCTTCTCTCGCTTCGCCAGGTTGCGGCCCATATAGGTGCAGATGAAGGGTGCGGCCGGCCGGTTCTCTTGCGCATACCAGGGCGTGCGACGGCTACACAGGTAGGTTTCCGCGACCGTGGCTTTCCCGGTTTGGAGATAGGCCCACAGCGCCGGATGGCGTGCTTCAACCTCGCCTTCCGGCAAGCGGCAATCGAGGATGAACAATTGCCGCGCCAGCTTTGGCGTCCCGTCGGGATCTGCCTCGATGATATCGGTTTCGAGATACCGGGGGCCGGGCAGAATCGGCTTGAAGAACTTCATCGGTAGGCCATGCGCGGCGATTTGCTCCCGCGTCATGATGAAAAAGCTGTTGTCGCCTGTTGCCAGGCCCCGCTTGATGTCGAAAAAGTCCGCGAGGCGCAGCCCTTCCGTTATGGCGCGCACGCCGTCTGCGGCGAGGCTGGTCCACTTGGCAGCACCTTGCAGAGCAGACAGCGGCACCATGCGCGAGAGCTTCGGTTTCGCCAGTGTGCCGCCATACGAGAATTCGACCTGATGCTCGGCCGGGGCTTTCCGTTTGCGGAACCACACCACGGCCGAGGACACGAGAGCGTCGCCGAATTGCAGTTCGCTCGGATCGAAGCGGTGAATGCGGACGAGCTCGACCTGGTTGAGCAGATACCGCTTCACCGGCACCCCGTAATTGACATCCATGAACTCGCTCGGGATCAGCCAGCCGGCTAAGCCGTCCGGCTCCATCCATGCGTGCGAGAGGCCGAGGAAATAACAGTAGAGGCCAGCCAGGCCCGCCATCTGGACCCCGCTTGCGGCAGCAGTTGCCGCGAGAAGGCGGCTCTTGGCCTCCTTGTCCATGTGGTGGTGGCGCACATAGGGCGGGTTGCAGATGACGAGATTATAGCCCTTCCCCTCCGTTGGAGGCGTCGCCGTCGTGAAGTCGCCGAGCCGCATATCGAGCGGGTGATCGTGCCAGAGCTTGCGCGCAGGCTTCCCATAGTGCGGATCGATTTCAAAGCCGGCGGCGGCTTCGATCCGCCCCTCGTCAAACTCCCGGAGGAGCGCTGCGTAGAAGGAGCCGGTGCCGATCGCCGGATCGAGGAAGCGCACAGGAGCACCCTGAGGCATTAGCTCGCGTGCGTAGGCGAGCACGTCTGACGCAAGGCCGGTCGGGGTGGCGAACTGTCCGAGCTTGTTCCGCTCTTTTGCTGTTTTCGCAGCATCGAGCTCGCTTTGCAGGGAAAGGCGACGATCTTCGAGGGGGGTGACGGCGTCCATGGTTCAGAGCCCAAATTTGGCGAGATCATCGATGCGATGCTCCCACACCCAATCAATCATTTCGCCAGCCTCGTATCCGAGATAGCCGCTGTCGAAATATCCGCAGAGGAACAAGATGAATTGCACGCCATTCGGGAATGTATGGCGAAGCTGATTGATCTTTTGCGCTTCCTCTTTCCGTCGCTTGTTCGTGTTTGTGAAATCCCCGGCGGACTTCGCTTCGATCATGAACGGCAACTCGCCCGGCTTCGCCGTCAGCGGCATGACCGCTGTGTCGATCGGGATGTTGATGGTGTTGACGCCACCTTCGACGTTGACCGGCACGTTGAGTCGGAAGCTGTAGGTGCCAGGCGGCATCGCGTTGTATTTGACGCCCTCGTGAAGTCGCGTGTAGCCCCGCGCTTCCAGCCAGGCCGCGATGGCTGCAAGCTGGCGCTTCTCTTGCGCGTTGCGGATGATCGGATTGGCGACCGCGCCGCAGAGGCGATCGGCGACGATCGTGGCCGCGCGGTGGACTTCGACTTCCGTGGCGGCCCGAAGCGGTTGGAGCCATACGAAGATATCGGGATCGGCCATCTTTTCGATGATGGTGCCGATTTTCTCAAGGTCAGCTTGCAGGGCGGACGGTGCCATGCGCGGCGGGAGCGTGCCTTCCTCCATGCAGCCGACGAGATTCTTCGACACACCGGCCAGACCAACCAGGCGGTCGACCGCAATCGGCGGGCAGGTCGACATGCGCAATGTCGGCAGCACGCCAGGATGTTCGCGGAGGAGCTTCGCCTTCACATCGCTCAGGTTGGCGGTTTTGTGGAGCGTCTCTTCAACGGCCTTCGTCGTCTTGATCCGCGTGTCGCGGTAGGCAACGGGCGCGAAGGTCATGAACCAGTCGTTGTACATATCGACCGACTGCGCAATATCGGCCTTCCAAAGCTGGGGCTGGTTCAAATTAACTGGCACGTTTTGACTCTCGATAAAGTTCCCACATCTCAGCCAGCAGGCCATTCAGAGGAATTTGACGCCGCGCCGCCTCAACCTTGATCGCCTTGGCGATAGGTTTCGGCATCCGGAAACCGATGATTTGAGATTCACCCGTCTCTGTCCGTCGTGTCGTCTTCTTCTCTTTCAGTTCGCCCATGCGAATCGCCCCTACGTCGACGTGTCGACTCATCCTAGGCGAATTGGGTTGAATCTCAAAGGCCGGGCTTTCAGGTGTTCATCGAGAATTCCTCGCACTTGGCGCGTCCCACGAAGTGGCGGGCCAGGCTCTAGGTACACCCCGAGCCGTGAAGAACGTCGCGGCCCATAAACCAAGACTTCCATATCACGGCTGGCTGATCAGGATCACGAATATCGCAGAGGTGTCTAAACTGGCACACCGCGCGTCGTCGAATGCTCGAAGTGCAGGGCTTCACCCGGATGGACGAAGGCGAAGGCGGCATGGGCGGCCTGCGCGGCTTCGGCGAAGCCGGTCAGGATCAGCTTGAGCTTATGGGGATAGCTGGCGACGTCTCCAATCGCGAAAATCCCCGGGACAGCGGTCGCGCCTGTTGTCGGCTCGATCGGGATTTGGTTGCGCTCGAGATTGAGCCCCCAATCGGCTATCGGTCCAAGTTCGGTTGAAAGGCCGAAGAACGGCAACAATATGTCCGCACCAAGGACCCGTTCGACACCATCAAGATCTCTGACGACGACCTGTTCAAGCTTCCCCGCTTCGCCTCGCAGTGCGTGAAGCTGATAGGGTGTGACCAACTCGATAGCCCCCTCGGCGACCAATTGCTGGAGGCGGGCGGCACTTTCCGGCGCGGCACGAAACTTCGGCCGGCGATGCACAACCATGACCTTGGCAGCAACCGGGGCGAGCGAGAGCGCCCAATCGACGGCCGAATCGCCACCACCCGCGATCACGATTCGCTGATCGCGGAACGCCTCACGGCGGCTGACGAGATAGAAGACGCTTTTCCCTTCGAAGTCCTCGATCCCGTCGAGCGGCGGTCGGTTGGGGCCGAAGGCCCCGGCCCCGGCCGCAATAATCACGGCTCGGGCGACGACAACGGTGCCGCGCGCGGTCTCAACACGAAAACGGCCGTCCTCAAGGCGGGTCAAACCGGTCGTTTGTTCGCCCAGATGGTATTGCGGGTTGAACGGGCCGGCTTGCTCGGCTAGGTGACGAACCAGATCCAGGGCTTCGACGGCGGGGAAGCCTGGCACGTCATAGATCGGCTTTTCCGGATAAAGCGCCGCGCACTGCCCGCCGAGCTCGCTCAAGGCGTCAATGACGTGGCACTTCATTCGCAGCATGCCGCATTGGAACACGGCGAAGAGGCCTACGGGCCCCGCCCCTATAATGGCGATATCGGTTTCTTGGATGGTCATGTCTATCGCCGCATCGTCTCTCAATGGCCGCACCGCAGAGTTCGCAATGCCGCGCAACCGTACAAGCTTACAGGCTGTGATCCAAGCATTGCGCTGTTATCAATGCGACCTTTGCAGCACCATCTGGCGCTGCAGTGCGGGAGCACTTATGGTGCCCCGCCGCGACCCTAAACGGCCGCCTTGCCCCCAGTCCTGATGAGTCTTGTCCGTGTCCCTGAAATCACTGCCACTCGATGGCTTTCTTGTCTCCCTCATCGCTGCTGTAGCACTGGCCGCGATCTGGCCGACGCCGGGGATCAGCGGCGGCGTCCTCCATGTCGATTGGGTGAGCAGCTACGGCATCGCCGTCGTCTTCCTGCTTTACGGCTTGACCCTGTCACCTGAGAAGATGTGGGCGGGCATGGTGCATTGGCGCCTTCATATGGCTGTTCAGTTGGGTACTTTCGTGCTGTTTCCCGCTGTGATTTTGGCGATAGGCCCGCTTGCCGCGCCCCATCTCCCAGCTCCGACCTGGACCGGATTCTTCTACCTCGCAGTCCTGCCTTCTACCGTGTCGTCTTCTGTCGCCATGACATCATTGGCCCGCGGCAATATCCCGGCGGCGATTTTCAACGCGAGCCTGTCCAGCATAATCGGCGTGTTCATCACCCCGTTGATGATGGCCTGGTATATCCACAGCAGTGGCGGCACCATGCCGCTTGGCCATGTCCTGCAGAAGGTCATGCTGCTGGTGCTGTTGCCGATCATCATTGGTCAGGCATTCCATCGCCCCCTGCTCTCCTGGACCGCGCGCCACCTGAAGCGGATCAAGCTCGCCGATCGCGCGGTCATCATTGTTATCGTCTATAATTCGTTTTGCGACTCGATCACCGGGGGTGTCTGGTCAACGCGGGATATCGGCCTGCTGGCGGGTATAGCGATCGGCGTCATCGCCCTGTTCTTCCTCGTCTATGGCCTGATGCATATCCCATGCGCCGTGCTCGGCTTCAATCGCGAGGACCGCATCGCCTGCCTCTTCTGCGCGTCAAAAAAGTCGCTCGCCACCGGCGTGCCCCTGGCACGAATCATCTTCGGTGCGACCCCGGCGCTGGGCCAGATCATCGTGCCGCTGATCCTGTTTCATTTCTTCCAGCTGGTGATCGTCAGCGTCATCGCCGCTCGCTTTGCCCGTGATCCGATCGCAACAAAGGCATAAGCTGCGATCACCCAATCCCCTCAATGATCGTCGGCCCCATTGCACGCCACCCATGCGCGCCTCAATAATGGGCGGCCGCCTCATACTTCTGGATGTGGTGCTTCCATCGCACCGCATGTAATGTCCCCACCATGTTGCGTTGCAACCGTATCTTTTCCTGACGACCGAGGTTCCCAGCGATGTCCCACTACACCGACCGAAGCGGCTTGCGTATCGATAATCGCCTGATTGCCTTCATTGAAGGCGAAGCCCTGCCGGGCACCGGAATCGATAAGGCAGCCTTCTGGAACGGTACCGCCGCCCTTCTTAGGGACCTCGTCCCTGTCAACCGCGCCCTGCTGGCCAAGCGCGACGCCCTCCAGGCCAAGATCGACGGCTGGCACAAGGCGCGCGCCGGCAAACCGCACGATGCTGTCGCCTACAAGGCCTTCCTTGTCGAGATCGGTTACCTCTTGCCCGAGGGCGAGGATTTCGCCATCGGCACCACGAATGTCGATTTGGAGGTCGGCGGGCTCGCCGGACCGCAACTGGTCGTGCCAGTCAATAATCGCCGCTACGCCCTCAACGCCGCCAACGCGCGGTGGGGTAGCCTTTATGACGCCTTTTACGGCACAGACGCGCTACCGGAAGATGACGGCGCGACCCGCGGCGGCGGCTTCAATCCGGTGCGCGGCGCCAAGGTCATCGCCGCAGCCCGCGCCTTTCTAGACAAGGCTGTCCCCCTCGCCAAGGGCTCTCACGCTGACGCCATCGGCTATCGCGTCGCCTTCGGCGTGCTCACGGTATCGCTTGCCAATGGCAGCGATACCGGCCTGAAGGACCCGACACAATTCGCGGGCTACCTCGGCGAGGAAGCCGTGCCGTTGCTGGTACTGCTGGTCAATCATGGGCTTCATATCGAGCTTCGCTTCGACCGCAACCATCCGATCGGCAAGACCGACAAAGCGGGAATCGCAGATGTCGTACTCGAATCGGCGCTGACCACGATCATGGATTGCGAGGATTCGGTCGCCGCTGTCGATGCGGAAGACAAGGTCGAGGTCTATCGCAACTGGCTCGGCCTGATGCGCGGCGATCTCACCGCCAGCTTCCCCAAGGGCGGCAAGACAGTCGAACGGGCCTTGAACCCGGACCGGAGCTACAGCGCCCCCGCAGGCGGCACGATCACCTTGCCTGGGCGCAGCCTGATGTTTGTCCGCAACGTCGGCCATCTGATGACCAATGATGCGATCCTGCTGCCCGATGGCGGCGAGATCCCGGAAGGCATCATGGACGGGATCGTGACCTCACTGATCGCACTGCACGACTTGAAGCGGCTGGGTCGCTTCCGCAACAGCCGCGCCGGCTCGGTCTATATCGTCAAGCCGAAGATGCACGGACCCGAAGAAGTGGGCTTCGCCGATACCCTGTTTTCCAGGATCGAGGATCTTCTCTGCCTCAGCCGCAACACGCTGAAGATCGGGGTCATGGACGAGGAGCGCCGCACCACGGTCAATCTCAAGGAATGCGTGCGCGCTGCCAAGGACCGGATCGTGTTCATCAACACAGGCTTCCTCGACCGGACGGGCGACGAAATCCATACTTCGATGCATGCCGGTGCCATGATCCGCAAGGGCGATGTCCGCAATTCAACCTGGATCAAGGCCTACGAGGATTGGAACGTGGATATCGGCCTCGCCGCCGGGTTCCGGGGGCGGGCTCAGATTGGCAAGGGCATGTGGGCCATGCCAGACCTGATGGCGGCGATGTTGACGACGAAGGTCGCGCATCCCCGGGCGGGCGCCAATACCGCCTGGGTCCCCTCGCCGACGGCAGCGACCCTTCACGCGCTGCATTATCATGAAGTTGATGTGGCCGCCCGCCAGTTGGAGCTGCTGTCGCGCCCACGCGCCAGCCTGGACGATATCCTGACCATTCCGCTCAGCACCGGGCAGAACTGGTCGCCTGACGAGATCAGGCAGGAGTTGGAGAACAACGTCCAGGGCATCCTGGGTTACGTCGTGCGCTGGATCGATCAGGGTGTCGGCTGTTCCAAGGTGCCTGATATCCATGACATCGGGCTGATGGAAGACCGGGCGACGTTGCGCATCTCCAGCCAACACATTGCCAACTGGCTGGTTCATGGCGTCACCACGGCGGAAGAGGTGATGGCGGTGTTCAAGCGGATGGCGGTTGTTGTCGATCAGCAGAACGAGGGCGACCCGCTCTACACCGCGATGGTACCTAATTTGGACAACTGCATCGCCTTCGAGGCCGCCTGCGATCTGGTGTTCAAGGGGGTGGAACAGCCGAGCGGCTATACGGAGCCTCTCCTCCACGCCCATCGCCGTCGGGTCAAGAAGGCGAAGGCCTGAAATAGAAAAGCCCTCCCCCTGCCATGCGGGGAGAGGGCTTCGTCTTGACGATTTAAAGGGCGGCGAGAACGGCTTCCGCGGTCGAGGCCTCGAACCCCATGCCTTCCTCGACGCCGAGCCAGGTGACGACGCCATTCTTGGCGATCAGGGCATAGCGCTGCGAACGCACGCCGAGGCCACGCTCGGTCAGGTCCAGAACCAGATCAACCGCCTTGGTGAAGTCGGCACTGCCGTCCGCCACAAGGGTGACCTTGTCGCCGACCTTCTGGTCCTTGCCCCAGGCATCCATGACGAACACGTCGTTGACCGAAAGGCAGAGAATGGCATCGACGCCCTTCGCCTTGAGCGCATCCGCGTGAGCAACAAAGCCCGGCAGGTGCTTGGCTGAGCAGGTCGGGGTGAAGGCGCCGGGAAGGGCGAACAGCGCCACCGTCTTGCCGGCGAAGAATTCCGCCGTATCAAGCGCGCGCGGGCCTTCCGCGGTGGGGATCGTCAGCGTGAGGGCGGGAATCTTGTCGCCAACCTTGATGCTCATAAGTTCTCTCCGAGGGGGGGTAGGGTAAGTTTCTGAAGACGATATTCAACTGGGGTAAAGCTGCGCCCAAGTCAAGTTGCGAGTTAGAGTCGTTCCATTCTGGCGGCCATAGCGCTCACGTCGGCCGTGGCATCTCGAAAAGGGCGTCGGGTCGGATTTCGACGTAATCACCCATGCGGCCCGCGCGCAGGATCGGGTGCGGTTGCGCGGTTTGATAGACGCCATCGAGCAGCAGGCCGGGGTCGATGTGAACGGCGACGACTTCGCCCAGAACCAGCCAGCTTTCGACCTTTTCGCCATCGGCGCGCTGCAACTGGATCAACTGCGTCAGCCTGCATTCGAAATTGACCGGGCTTTCCAGCACGCGCGGCGGCTTGACGAGGCGGCTCGGCACCGGGGTGAGGCCCGCCAGGCTGAACTCATCGACCTGTGGGCCGACGGTCGAGGCGGTCGCGTTCATTGCATCGCGCAGCGCAAATGTCGCAAGGTTCCAGACGAATTCGCCGGTCTCGGCGATATTGGCGACGGTGTCCTTCCAGCCGATGCTGGAAAAGCCGATCACAGGCGGCACATAGTTGAACGCGTTGAAAAAGCTGTAGGGTGCCAGATTGCGCCCCCCGGTCCTGTTTTCCGACGCGATCCAGCCGATCGGGCGCGGTCCGATGATGGCGTTGAAAGGATCGTGACGCAGGCCGTGGCCCCTGGCTGGCTCGTAATAATGCGCGCGGTCGTCGGCCATCGAAATCTCTCCTTGGGCGTTAGGGCGTCCGGTTCACGGCGGCGGCGCGGTCGAGCGCCCTCGTGACCGCATCGGGGGTAATGATCTCCGGCAGGGCTTCACCCTGAGGCAAGCCCGGACCGTAAACCACATAGAGCGGAATGCCATAGCGCTGATACGTGCTCAAGAGCTTGGTGATACGCGGGTCGGGCCGGGTCCAGTCCGCGCGCATGGCGACCACGCCGGACCGGATCAGGCGGGGATAGACCGGAGCCTTGTCCAGCACCGCCAGTTCATTGGCCTTGCAGGTCAGGCACCAATCGGCAGTGGCGTCGACAAAGACGACATGACCCGCCGCAACCTCTACCGGAATCCGGTCGGGATCGAAGCTCTGCCAGATACCATCATGGGCGGCGGTCTTCACCGTCAGTGCCGGTGCGAGCGAGACGGCCGCAAGCGGCATCGCCAGGAACAACAGCGCGGCGACGCTCGACGACGCCACGCCGCGCGGTACCGCTATCATCACAAGCACCGCACCTCCGGCCAGAGCCGCCACCGAAATGGCCGCAACCTGCCCGGCCTCCCCGGAGACCACCGTGATCAGCCAAACCGAAGTCGCCAGCAAGGGCAGTCCGAGCAAGCGGCGCAAGGTCAGCATCCAGTGGCCGGGACGCGGCAGATAGCGGCTGAGCCACGGCATCGCCGCCAGCAACAGATAGGGGCTGGCAAGACCCAGGCCGAGGCAGAAAAACACCGCGAAGATATCGCCGATACTACCGGCCAGACCAAACCCCACCGCCGTGCCCAGAAACGGTGCCGAACAGGGCGTCGCCATCACCGTCGCCAGCACGCCGGTGACAAAGCTGCCGGCAAGGGAGTGATGGCCGGGCGGGCGCGGCGTACGGCCCGACAGCGCCGCCGCCAGCGCCGACGGCAGGGGAATTTCAAACAGGCCAAAGAGATTGGCGGCAAAACCAGTGGTGACGGCGGCAAGACCGGCGAGGAACACCGGCTGCTGAAATTGAATCCCCCAGCCGATCGCCATACCCGCCACCTTGGCCGCCGCCAGCAGCACCGCAAGCCCCAGGAATGACGCGATGATCCCCGCAGCAGTGGCCAGAAAGCCCGCCCGCCAGCGCGCGGCAGAGGCCTCGCTCAACCCCACGACGGCCAGAACCTTGATCGACAGCACCGGCAGGACGCAGGGCATGAAATTAAGGATGAAGCCACCAAGCAGTGCCGTCACCAGGATCGCGAGGCCGAAGGACGGCGATGGCATGGCCGCGACATGCGGCGGCGTCACCTGCAGGCTCACGCTCACCGCGCGTGGCGGATCGACCAATGTCACAATCGCTGAATGGCCAAGCAGCTTCGCCAGATCGAGCCCGGCGACCGCCGCGACCGGCATATGCAGGATCGTCGTCCCGCCCGGGCCAGGCACAAGGCCGGGCCGCAGCGGCACGCCCATCTCCAAACCCTCGACCATGATATCGGGAGCAACCAGGGGCGGCTCTGCGGTGACAGTTATATCGAGATACCCCGTCTTGCCGATCCCGCCCGCCGCCAGCGCCGTTATCGCGATCCCGCCTGCCGCCTGTCCCGGCTTTGCGCGCAGCGGCACGCGGGCTTCGGCGCGATCGAGCAACTCGCGCCAGGGTCGCGTTGCACCGTCGCCAGGGACCGGCGGCAGATCAAGGCTCAGCCGCGCCTCATTCGGCAGGCAGACCTGACGGCAGACAAGATAATCGACCAGAGCCGCCAGATGAACCGCCACGCCGGGCCGCGTCACCTGCGCGGTCATCGGCAGGATCAGTTCATCCTCATAGCCGAAACTTTCGAATCCCTGGAGCGAATACCGGGCCGGCGCCGGCCAATCGATCCCCGCGACCGCGACATTTTGACTGCCGGACCAGTCGATCGTTGCCGGCAACCCGGCATCGCCGGGCGAGCGCCAATAGGTCTTCCAACCCGGCTGCAGGCGGAATTGCAGGCCAAGCCGCAGCGCCCCATCGGCGCCTCTATCAGCAATAAGCCGCACCGAGGCCTGCTTTCCCATGGACCAATCGGTGCTGAGGCCATCGGCGGCAACAGCGCGGGAACACAGGCATGAGGCCAGCACGGCGACAAGCACGACAAGGCGGCAAATACGAAGCAGGGAAACCAACATCAGCCTAGAACTAGCACATGCCATCTTGCGGGGAAGCCATAGTCATTCTATCTGTCGAAATATGGGCCGACATATTCCACCATCAACCGGACTTGGAACCGCCTCGGTGGCACCGGGGTCCGGCTATCTTCCCGGCCAGTTCCTCATCGCCATGCCGCATATGCAGGATGTCCGCTTCCAGCGCAGCGTAATCTATCTCTGTGCCCATACCGCCGAGGGCGCGATGGGACTGATCATCAACAAGGCGCTCGATTCCCTGACGGTGCCCGAATTGATGGAGCATCTCAAAATCCCGGTCGAGGTCGATCTGAAGCCGACCAAGATCCATTTCGGCGGCCCGGTTGAGACCTCACGCGGGTTCGTGCTGCACAGCTGCGATTATGTCGAGCAGGCGACCCTGGTCGTCGGCAACGAGTTGGCCCTGACGGCGACCATCGATGTGCTGAAGGCGATCGGCCGCAACGCCGGGCCGCGCCAGAGCCTGATGACGCTCGGCTATGCCGAATGGAGCGCCGGTCAGCTCGATGCCGAGCTTCAAGCCAATGTCTGGCTGCATGGCCCGGCCGACGACTCGATCATCTTCGACCTCTACAACGACAGCAAATGGGAACGCGCGCTCAGCCGTCTCGGCGTCAGCGTCAGCATGCTGTCGAGCGAAGCCGGGCACGCTTGAGCGGCGGCAGCGGCTCTCCCGCCCCGGCCGCCTCCTCGCCCGCGATCATCGTCGAGGCCGCACTCAACGGCCCTTGGGGTCCCACAAAGCAGCCGGGCATCCCCTACAGGATCAAGGACATCATCGCCGAGGGCGTGGCCTGCGCGAAGGCGGGGGCCGCCGTCATCCATATCCATCCCTATGACGAGGTGACGGCGCGGCAGAGCGACCAATTCGACACCTATCGCGCCCTTATCGAGGGCATCCGAGAGCGCATCGACGTTATCGTCTACCCAAGCGCACCCTTCGGCGAGGCGGATACCGGCGACCGCTTCGCCGTGACCGAGCAACTCGCCCGCTGCGGCCTGATCGAATGGGCGACGGTCGACCCCGGCTCGGTCAACATTGCCCGCGCCGCAGAACTGGATTCGGGCGGCGACGGCTTCGTCTATACCAACAGCGTCGCAACAATCAGGTCCGGTCTCACAATCGCGGCAAAATACGGCTTTCGCCCCGCCTATGCCTACTACGAACCGGGCTTCGTGCGCACCGGCGCGCGGCTGCACCGGCAATACGCGGCAGCCCCGGTGCCGATCTACCGATTGATGTTTTCAGACGACTTCACCTTCGGCTTCCCGCCCGGCGAGGCCGCGCTCGCCGCCTATAAAACCCTGCTCGACATGGAAGCCCCCGCCGCCCCGGTGATGATCAGCGGCCTCGGCGTCGACATCGCCCCGCTGATCCCCCGTGCCGTCGCCTATGGCTGGCATATCCGCGTGGGCCTCGAAGACGCGCCGCTGGGCTGCGGGGCAACCAATTTGGGCCTGGTGGAACAGGCGGTCGCGCGGATTACGGCAGCGGGTGGGACGATTGCGGGGGTGGATTGGGTGCGGGGGGCGTAAGGGAGCGATCGGCTCCCCCCTCACCTCACCCGCAACGGTGCGCCCGTGACCGATTGCAGGTAATCGAACGTCACGCCGTCCGCCATCTCCTCGACGATCAGCCCGTCATTGATCGTGATGGTTGCCAGATCGGTGAAGATCCGCGTCACCACGCCCGCCGCCGTCAGGGGATAGGTGCAGGTATCGAGGATGCGCGGTGCGCCGGTGCGGGTGACATGTTCCATCAGCGCCCAGACTTCGCGGGCCCCGGCGGCGAGATCCATTGCGCCGCCCACGGCGGGGGCTTTGTTGTCGCCGAGCGTCGCCCAATTGGCGAGATCGCCCCGGCTTGAGACCTGGAACGCGCCGAGCAGCGCGTAGTCGAGATGGCCGCCGCGAATCATCAGGAAGGCGTCGTTGTGGTGAAAGATCGCCCCGCCTTTCAGCAAGGTGACCGGGGTCTTGCCGGCGTTGATCATTTCGGGATCGAAATTGCTTTCATCCGGCGCGGGGCCAAGGCCGAGCAGGCCGTTTTCGCTGTGGAAGATGATCTCGCGGTCCGGCGGGATGTAATTCGCCACCAAGGTCGGCAGGCCGATGCCGAGGTTGACATAGGCCCCGTCGGGCAGCAGCCGGGCGGCGCGGCGCGCGATGGCGTTGCGGAGATCCTCAGTCATGGTTTTCGCTCCAGACGCGATCGACAAAGATACCCGGCGTGACAATATGCTCGGGATTGAGATCGCCGAGCGGCACCACGCGCGCCACCTCGGCGATGGTGAGCCTGCCCGCAGGCGCCATGACGGGGCCGAAATTGCGCGCCGAGGCATGATAGACAAGATTGCCCCAGCGATCGGCGCTATGGGCGCGGATGAAGGCCACATCGGCGTGGATCGGCTGTTCCAGCAGATAGGTCTGGCCGTCGATCTCCCGCGTTTCCTTGCCTTCCGCCAGCGCCGTGCCCACCCCGGTGCGGACATAGAACCCGCCGACCCCCGCCCCGCCCGCACGAATCCGCTCGCTCAAGGTGCCCTGCGGCACCAGTTCGAGTTCCAGTTCCCCCCGGGCGTAGACCTCCTCAAACCAGATGGAGCCCGCCGAGCGCGGGTAGGAGCAGACGATCTTGCGCACCGCCCCCTCGCGCAGCAGCGCCGCGATCCCGGCATCGCCGATCCCGGCATTGTTGGTAACGATGGTCAGGTTGCGGGTACCCCGGCGCAGCAACGCGCCCAAAAGCAGGTTGGGCGTGCCAATCTCGCCGAAGCCGCCCACCAGGACGGTGGCACCATCCTCGATCCCGTCGATCGCGGCGTCGAGCGTGGGGACGATCTTGTTGATCATGACGTGCGGGCGCCTTTCGGGGTCTTATGGGGCTCGTCAGGCCGCAGGGGAAATTGCGGTGTCCCCTTTTTGTCATTATTCGCGCGCGATGGCGAGATCAAGGCTGTCTCTTCATGGCGATTGACTGCCGACTAAAAGAAAAGCGGACCCTGATCGGGGTCCGCTTGCCGTCATTCCTGAGACCTACCCGAAAGCCCGATATGGCGCTGCGCCGATCAGTCCGGGTGGTTGCCAGCTGTGTTAGACCAAAATGTTCACCGAACCGGAACCCGGCGTCGTCGCGGCGGCGGAAGTCGCCGCAGCCGTTGCGGTGGGCGTGGCCCTGCCACCGTTCTGCTGTTCGGAACGCTTGGTCGCCGAGGATTCAGCGGCTTCAACCGCCGCCGAGTCGCCGTCGGAGGCTACTTTAGGGGTAGCAGCGGCGGAATTCTGGATCGACGGGGAATAGCTGGTGCTGGCGCCGATCGCGGAGATACTCATGAGACAATCCTTTCAAAGGAAAAAACCTGCCGCCTTTAAAGCGACGTTGGCTGCTCATTACGTCCTGGAAAACTGGAACGCGACGTTACAGCTACGCCTCAATCCTTACGAAATCCTGACAAGCCGGGTAATAACGCGAGGTGTAGGAGATTTATCGCGGCCCGCGCGGATCGTCGCGCAGGATCGCGAACACCAGATGATCGCGCCAGGCTCCGTTGATTTTGAGCAGGCCACGGGCCTCACCTTCGTGTTGGAACCCCGCCTTTGTCAGCAAACTGTGGCTGCGGGTGTTCTCTTCGAGGCAGGCGGCTTCGACCCGGTGCAGGCCGAGCTTGTAGAAGGCGAAGTCGAGCACCAGCGGCACGGCTTCACGCATATAGCCCTGACCAGCGAAGGGCTCGCCCATCCAATAACCCATCACGGCAGAATCGGCGACGCCGCGCTGCACGTTATTGAGCGCGATGCCGCCGACAAGCTGCGGGCGATCATCCCTGCTGAAAACCATGAAGCTGTAGCCTTCGTCGCGCTCCCAATCGGCGGCGTATTGCTTCAGGCGGCGCCGATAGGCCGGACGGGAAAGCGCGTCGAGCGTCCAACTGGGCTCCCAAGGCTGGAGAAACCGCCAGGAGCGCGCGCGCAGGCGGCTCCATTCGTGCCAGTCCGCCACGCGCGGGGAGCGCACAAATACGCGCTTGCCGGGTAGCTCCAGCGGCGGCGGTGCCGAGGTGAAGAAATCGCGCAGCCAGTCCAGGCCCGCGCCGCGATCCTGGGGATCGGGGGTCTCAGGCGCGAAGGCGTGCGACGATCCGGTCATAGCTGTCGATCCGGCCGATCGGGCCAAGGGCGGCGAAGCTGGGCGTCGTCGTCAAAATGCGCCGTGCCATCGCTGTCACGCCGTCGCGGGTGACCGCATCGATCTGGCCGACGATCTCGGCGGTATCGAAGGGGCGACCAAAGATCGAGAGGTAATTGGCGTTGTGCTCGGATCGCGCGGATGTGCTCTCAAGTCCCATCAGCAGGCTCGCCTTCAACTGTGCGCGGGCGCGGGCAACCTCGGCCTCGGTGATGCTGTCGAGGCTGCGCAGGATTTCATCGCACAAGACTGGGATCAACTCGGCCACCTCGTCCTCGCCCGTGCCGGCATAGACGCCGAAGATGCCGCTGTCGTCGAAGGCCGACAGGAAGGAATAGACCGAATAGACCAGCCCCCGCTTCTCGCGGATCTCCTGGAACAGGCGAGACGACATGCCGCCGCCAAGGATCGCCGAAAAGGCGGACGCCGCGTGGTAATCGGGGTCGGCATGGGTGATGGCCGGGAAGCCCAGCACGATATGGACCTGCTCCAGATCCTTCTCTTCGCGGAAATCGCCGCCCTGATAGCGCGCCGGTTCGACCTCGCGGATCGCATGGGCGGGCAGGCTGTCGAAGGCGCGGGCGGCCAGATCAACCAGATGGCCGTGATCGATCGCACCGGCTGCCGAGACGATCATGCGGTCGGCGGAATAATGGCTGCGCATATATCCCGAGATCGCATCGCGCGGCACCGTGCGGATGATATCGCTCTCGCCCAGCACGGGCCGTCCCATCGCCTGATCCGGGTAGGCGACGGCCTGGAACTGGTCAAAGATGACATCATCGGGCGTGTCCAGCGCCTGACCGATCTCCTGCAGGATCACGGTGCGCTCTCGTTCAAGCTCGGCCGGGTCGAAGCTAGAATGCTGCAGGATATCGGACAGGATATCGACGCCGAGCGCGACATCTTCCTTAAGAACCTTGGCGTAATAGGCGGTATTCTC
The DNA here is from genome assembly GCA_903923205.1 of uncultured Rhodospirillales bacterium. Lineage (GTDB taxonomy): Bacteria > Pseudomonadota > Alphaproteobacteria > ATCC43930 > CGMCC-115725 > CAIXXC01. The sequence continues at coordinate 40,512 of CAIXXC010000322.1, forward strand.
CCGCGAGGTATAGGCGTTGAGATGACCGCCGACATTCTCGATCGCCTCGGCAATCGCGCGGGCGTCGCGGCGCTCGGTACCCTTGAAGGCCATGTGTTCAAGCAGATGGGCAACGCCGTTCAGCGCCTTTGGCTCGTGGCGGGTGCCGACATCGACCCAAACGCCAAGGGAGACGGTATCCACCGCCGCCATGTGGTCGGTAACGATCTGCAGGCCATTGTCGAGGCGGGTAATTTGAGGACTCATGTCGTCTCGGTTCCTTGGATCAAACGGCTCTGCGGGCGCGCGCCGAGACGAAGGCACGCACGGCATCGAGATCATTGGGCAGGGGATTGATACGCTCAGGTCGGCTCATCAGATCGGCGAGCCCGGCGGGCAGCGGCGGATGGATGCCGGTCACGGCTTCGACCACCTCGGGAAATTTCGCCGCATGGGCACAGGCAAGGGCGACATGGGGGAACGCAGGATCACCCTTGCACGCCCTCATGGCGGCAACCGCGACAGCGCTGTGGGGGTCGATCAGGGCGCCGGTCGCCCGATAATGCGAAGCGATCGTGGCCCGCGTCATCGCGTCGTCGACCCGGAAGGATCTGAAGCCCTCGCGTGCCGCCTGCCAGGCATGGGAATCAGCGGGCAGCGCGCCGTTGGCACGAAAGCCGTTCATCGCGGCGGCCAGTGCATCGCCGTCGCGCGCCAGCAGATCGAAATAGAGCCGCTCGAAATTGCTTGAGACCTGGATATCCATGCTCGGGCTCAGGCTTGGCTCGACTGCGGCAATCCGCATCTCGCCGCTTTCGATGAAGCGGTGCAGGATATCGTTGCGGTTGGTGCCGATGATCAGATCGCGGATCGGCAGCCCCATGCGCCGGGCGACATGGCCGGCGTAGACATTGCCGAAATTGCCGGTCGGCACCGCAAACGAGACCGGGATATCGGGTGCGCCGAGAGAGACCGCCGTCGCGAAGTAATAGACAACCTGAGCCGCGATTCGCGCCCAGTTAATGGAATTGACCGCAGATAGCCCATAGCCCTCGCGGAAGGCGACATCAGCAAACAGCGCCTTCACCAAATCCTGGCAATCGTCAAAGCTGCCATCAATCGCGATGGTATGGGCATTAGCGGCGTTGACCGTCGTCATCTGCCGCCGCTGAACCTCGGACGGCCTGCCGGCGGGGTAGAGGATGAAGATATCGACATTGGCGCGGTCGCGACAGGCTTCGATCGCCGCCGAGCCGGTATCGCCCGAAGTCGCACCGACGATGGTGACACGACGCCCGCGCCGGGTCAGGATCGCGTCGAACAATCGGCCAAGAACCTGAAGCGCATAATCCTTGAATGCCAGCGTGGGCCCATGGAACAGCTCAAGCAGCCATTCGCCGGCACCAATCTGCTGCAGCGGGGCAACGGCGGAATGGCTGAAACCGGCATAGGCATCGTCAAGCAGCGCCCTTAACTCGGTCGCGCTCAGGGCTTCGCCGACAAAGGGTGCCATCACTGCGGCCGCGACCTCGGCATAGGGTCGCCCCCGCATCGCCCGGATGGTGGCGGGCGAGAAACTTGGCCAGACGTCCGGCACGTAAAGCCCGCCATCGGGGGCGAGACCCGCGAGCAGGACATCCTCGAAGTTCAGAAATTTCCGGCTCCCGGCCGGCGAACGCGTGCTCAGATAACGCAAGTTGGCAAGTCCGCTTGGTCAATGGCAAATGATAGGCCGCACCCTATCGTCGCTGTGCCGCCGGAGCAACCATCGAGACGCGATGGCAGAGGCTCAATACCGGGTGCGATAGCGAGATAGTCAGAAAATTCAGTTGCAAGCGGCAGCGGGGGCGCGATGATAGGGCTCCAAGGATGCGTGGATGCCGGAATGGTTAAATTCCTGAACCGAAAGGTCTATTATGGTGGCGACCTGATCTTTCAGGAAGGCGCGCAAGGGGACTGCGCCTATCTGATCGAGCGGGGATCGGTCCGGATTTCGAAACGAACCCGCGATGGCGACGTCGAACTCGGTATCTTAGGGCCTGGCGCGATCTTTGGAGAGATGGCGCTGATAGACGACTCTCCGCGCATGGCTTCCGCCGTTGCCGCCGAAGAAACGGTACTCACCTTCGTTAATCACGCCATGTTCGAAAAGAAAATGGAGGGCGTCGATCCCTTTATCCGCGCCCTCATTCACATTCTCGTGCGCTATGTGCGGAGCATGGGGGAGAAGGTTCGCCGACTATCCGACCACAATTTCGATCCGATGCCCTGATCGAAATTAACACGGATCTCAACCCACCGCTGCAGTCGGACGTTCACGGAGCAGTTACAAAACAACAGGCGCGCGTCGCCTGGAAGTGAGGCCAATCTGCAGTGATGTGCTTCTTCAAATCATTTCCGAGAGACAACGGACAACAGGGACCAAGCAGTAATCGAATCTTCTACATACCTACTGAATATAACGAGAATTTTATCCAGGAATACCGAAAATACTTGAGTAACGAAGATCAGACATGACGGATTCGTGAAATATTTTTCATGGCATGATTGTATAGCACCTCTGGCCGGGAAAATCAGTTATGAGATGCGTGACAGCGCTCGACGCGTATGCTTAAACCCGGTCTCAAGCTGGGGGTTGCATGGGCTTCTATCGCTCCCACTCAAGATTTGCGAAACCGCCTCAAGGAACCATCATGGCTCGCGTTATTTCTTCCCGCAGACTGATCGCCCCGTTTCTCGCATCGACCGCAATAGCCTTGGTTTCGGCGTTGCCGAATGCGCAGGCTGCGACCTCATCGGGCGACCCGGTGGTCGCCCAGATCAATGGCAAGTCCTATCACCGCACGGATCTCGCGCCGATCCTCCAGCGCCTGCAGCAGCAGAACCAGCAGCTTCAGGGCATGACCGTCGATGACCCGAACATCTACCCACAGCTGGTGCAGCAACTCGTGACCGGCGTTCTCGTGGTCGATGCCGCGGAAAAGGCCAAGCTTGACCGGGATGCCACGTTCAAGAAGCGGATGAGTGAATTGCGCTCGACGATGCTCGAGAACTATTACGCCGAAACCGTCATCACGCACGCCGCGACCCCTGCCGCCGAAAAGGCGCTCTACGACAGGAAGGTCGCCAAGAACGACGTGCCGCTCGAAGTACATGCCCGCCACATCCTGCTCGGCACGGAGCAGGAGGCGAAGGCCGTGATCGACCAGCTCGACAAGGGTGGCGATTTCGCCAAGCTCGCTCATGACAAGAGTCTCGACACCAACAGCGATGGTGGCGACCTGAAATGGTTTACCGCTCAGCAGATACTGCCGGAACTGTCGCAGGCAGCCTTCGGCCTGAAGAAGGGCGAGTACACCAAGACGCCGGTGCACACCAAGTTCGGCTTCCACGTTGTTCAGGTTCTCGACACCCGCCCGGCGCCGCTGGACGATCTGCGTAACCAACTCGGCGGCGAGATCGCGCGCGACGCGATCCGCAACAAGGTCGGCGAGTTGAAAAGCGCCGCCAAGGTCACCCTGTACGGCCTCGACGGCAAGGCAATAGCGACGCCTGCCCAGTAAAGCCAAAGCGGTCGCGATCCCGGACATCAACTCCGGGATCGCGATGCATCAGTAACCGCACGAACGACGAGCAAGCCCGATGTCGGCCAGCACTCCTCCCGCGATTTCGCCTCTCGCTCCCGCTTCTTTTCCCAGCTTGCCGAATATTGCTGGTGTCCGGCTTGGCGCGGTCGCAGCGGGAATTCGATATCGCGGTCGCCACGATCTGATGGCAGCGGTGCTCGACCCGGGAACAACGATCGCCGGCGTTTTCACGCGCTCCAAAGCGCCGGGCGCACCGATCGTCTGGTGCCGTGAAATCCTGCACACCGGGACCGCCCGTGCAATCATCGTCAATTCCGGCAATGCCAATGTTTTCACCGGCAAGGTCGGGCGCGCCGCTGTGGTCGATACCGCAGCCCGCGTCGCCTCTGTCCTCGGCTGCGCTTCGGATCAAGTCTACATCTCCTCAACCGGCGTTATTGGCGAAATCCTGCCTGTCGACCGCGTGTTGAGTGCCGTGCCTGACCTCATCGCCTCGGTTTCAGCCGAAGGTTGGACGACGGCAGCCCGGGCGATCATGACCACCGACACCTTCCCCAAAGGCGCAACCCGGACGGCCAGGATCGACGGCATCACCGTCACGATCAATGGGTTTGCCAAAGGCTCGGGCATGATTGCCCCCGATATGGCAACAATGCTCGGCTATGTCTTCACCGATGCAGCGCTTGCAGCTCCGGTGCTTCAGTCACTTCTGCGCGCGGGTTCGGAAAGATCATTCAACGCGATCACCGTCGACAGCGACACGTCGACCAGCGACACCGTCTTGCTCGCCGCCACCGGCAAGGCCGGCAATGCCCCGATCACACGGCCCAACGATCCGCGCCTGCGCGATTTTCGCCGCAAGCTGGATAGCCTCCTGCTCGATCTTGCCCAACAGGTCGTCCGCGATGGCGAGGGCGCCGAGAAATTCGTCGAGATTCGCGTCACCGGCGCTAAATCGATCCGCGCCGCCCGCAAGATCGGCATGACCATCGGCAATTCGCCCCTGGTCAAGACGGCGCTCGCGGCAAGCGACGCCAATTGGGGACGCATCGTCGCAGCGGTCGGCCGCAGCGGTGAGGAAGTCGATCGGGATCGCTTGACGGTAAAGATCGGCGGCGTCGTGATTGCGACAGAGGGCGGACTGGTCCCGGGCTATGACGAAACGCCCGTCGCGGCCCATATGCGCGGCCGCGAAATCCTCATCGAGGTCGATATCGGCATCGGGCGCGGCAAATCCACGGTTTGGACCTGTGACCTCACCCACCGCTACATCGATATCAACGGCAGCTATCGGAGCTGAAGGGCTTGAAACTTGTCCTCGTGGTCGCCGTGGCCCTGGTCGATACGGATGGCAGGGTTTTGCTGGCCCAACGCCCGCCGGGTCGATCAATGGCAGGTCTATGGGAATTCCCCGGCGGCAAGGTGGAAGCCGAGGAATCCCCCGAAATTGCGCTTATCCGCGAGTTGCACGAAGAACTGGCGATCGACGTCAAGGCGAGTTGCCTCGCGCCACTGACCTTCGCCAGCCATGCCTATGATGATTTCCATTTGTTGATGCCGCTTTATGTCTGCCGGCGCTGGAACGGCATCGTAACGGCGCGGGAAGGCCAGCAACTCGCCTGGGTGCTGCCCAACCGACTTGCCGATTATCCCATGCCTGCCGCCGATAAACCGCTGATTCCCATGTTGCTTGATCTGCTCTGACGATCAGGACAGTCGAACGGGGCTGTCGGGTGGCTCGACGCTGAAACTGCTCACCTAATCGGATGACGACGTCTTCAATGCCTCAGCCAAAGAGATCTTGCCGCTGCCGGGTTTAAGCGGCCTCTGCTGACTTTCATGCGGCGCCCAGCCTGTCAGGGTCAGCAGCTGGAAACTTGCCGTAATGCGCCCCTCGGCATCGCCGTGGCGCTCGCGATAGATTGCCGCTGCACGCAACAAGGTCGCGCGTGGCGTGAAACTGCGGCGGCGATCTTTGATAGCGTTGGTTTCACCCATCGCCCGGAGATCGCGGATCAACGCGAACATATCGGGATAGGTGACGGTCAGGATATCGCTATCCACCACAGGAAGGCCCAACCCCGCACGCTGCAGCAGCCCGCCCGCATCACGGACATCGGTGAAGGGCGAAACGCGCGGACTGGCGCCCGAAAGCGTCTCGATCTCTGCCTGCATCAGCGCGGCACGTAACTCCTTCAACGTCTCGCCACCCCACATCGCCGCCAGCAACAGGCCATCAGGCTTCAGGATATGGCGAATCTGCAGGAGGCTTCCTGGCAAATCATTGACCCAGTGCAGTGTCAACGGCGCGATCACGAGATCGACCGAATGCGCGGCAAAGGGAAGCATCTCCTCGTCGCAGACCACACCACCGGCCCGCGCGGCAAAGGTATAGGCAAGATCGGCGCCGACTACCTGTGCTGGATGGCCAGCGTCTGCCAGAATGGTCGAGAGTTCGCCATCGCCACAACCAAGATCGAGGGCAACCGGGAAGCGCCGTTTGATATCATCCAGCCGATCCACCAGCCGCAGCCGCGCCTCGTGCACAAGAAACCGGCCATCACGGGGCATAGCCGCTGCGCGATGGCGATGTGTGCGCACGGCGGCGCGGTCGAAGATCATGATCTCGCTCGTCATGGCCTGGAGTATGTCTGAAACGGCATCCTTGTGCCAATCCGACGAGACCATGCTCGCCATGCGCATCAGAACTTCATCGGACTGGACGCTCTCCCAAATCTCAGGCAACGTCGCCGCAAAATCATCAATCGGGAGGATCAACACATGCGTCGCGATATCGAATTCAACGCAGATGGCGTTACCCTGCGCGGCTGGTTCTACACCCCGGACA
>CAIXXC010000323.1 GCA_903923205.1 uncultured Rhodospirillales bacterium
CCCGCCGCCGGCAAGGGCGCGGCTCTGATCCTGCCCAGATGCACCACGACCGCCATGTCGCTTCATTTGAAAGAGATATCCAAGGCCGTGGCGGCCGATGCGCAGGCCGTGCTGCTGGTCGATCAGGCCGGTTGGCATCTCTCGGGCAAACTCGACATCCCCGACAACATCACGATCATGCCCCTGCCGCCGAAATCGCCCGAACTCAATCCCGTCGAGAATATCTGGCAGTTCATCCGCGAAAACTGGCTCTCAAACCGTATCTTCAAATCATACGACGATATCGTCGATCATTGCTGCCACGCCTGGAACAAACTCGTCGATCAGCCGTGGGCGATTATGTCCATCGGAATGCGAGACTGGGCACATGGGTTATAATCAGCCGGAACTGGTATTAACCATATTGATGCCAATGAACGTAACGATTTAAGTCAGATATGTGACTTCCATCGGAGAAATAAAAGTTGGGCTGCGCTGTATACTCTTCTATCCATTATCGTAAACCCGGGAGGGGTGGCGAACACTTCGTTTGCGCCAAGCTCAACAACGACGACCGCGTTGTCGTCAACCCATCCCGCGTTGGACAGTGCGATGAGCGATGGTTCCAGCAGCCCCTGCCGGTAGGGTGGATCGAGAAAGCCGAGTTGGCATGCTGAGGGTGCCCTTGGTGGCAGCCGCAGGTCCCCGGTGATCACCCTGCAACGATCAATTTCCCCAAGAATCGCGATGTTCTGACGTAGACAGGCGAGTGCATCCCGGTTCTGTTCGAACAAGGTTGCGTGACTGGCGCCGCGTGAAAGTGCTTCAAGCGCCAATGCGCCGGTACCAGCAAATCCGTCTAATACCCGGGCACCGACAATCAGCGACCCATTCTCGCTTAAGCCGCTGTGTTCCAGGATATTGAACAATGCCTCGCGTGCCCGGTCGCTCGTCGGCCGCGTCGTCGTCCCTTGAGGAACGACGAGGCTACGACCGCGGTGCTGGCCGGCGACGATTCGCATCACGAGATACCGATGCTTTCGCCTGGGGCGGGGCGCTCGGGGGCGTCGCGCGCTCGGGTCGTGGTGGTCTGATCGCTTGCGGGGCAGCAGCGCCCAGCTGTTCGCGGACAACCTTCCGCGGGACTTCCTCGACCTGGCCGCGTTCCAATAATCCGAGCTGGAACGGTCCATAGGATAGTCTGATCAGGCGCGTCACCGAATAGCCGAGATGGTCCATAACGCGACGGATTTCGCGATTCTTGCCCTCGGTCAACGACATCGTAAGCCAGGCATTGGCACCTTTCTGCCGCTCTAGTTCGGTCTTGATCGCGCCGTAGCGGACGCCTTCGATTGTGACACCTTTTTCAAGCAACTTAAGCCGGTCCGCGTCGACGGTGCCATGCACTCGAACCTTGTAGCGGCGAATCCAGCCGGTTGATGGCAGTTCCAGGCGCCGCGCGAGTTCGCCATCGTTCGTGAGCAGGATCAGGCCCTCGGAATTGAGATCGAGGCGACCGACCGAGATTACCCGACCAAGTTCGGCGGGGAGTTTGTCGAACATGGTCTCGCGACCCTTTTCGTCACGATGACTCGTCACGAGTCCGGCTGGCTTATGATAGCGCCATAGCCTGGTCGGCGCGGCATCGGGCAGCGCCTTGCCGTCCACCAGGATGATCGAGCCGGGGCCAACCGTGATCGCAGGACTGGTCAACTTGACGCCGTCGAGCACGACCCTGCCATCCAGGATCCATTTTTCTGCATCCCGCCGCGAGCAGAGCCCGGCGCGCGCCAGGACCTTCGCAATCCGGTCGCCCTTTTCAGGGATCAGGCTGCCATCTTCATCAGTCTCTGGGGTCGTTGTCATGATTGTGTTTCTGCCTGTGCAGCGGCGATCAGCGCCGAAAAGATCGCCGAATCTCCCGCAGAAATTTCAAACTCAGGATGCCATTGTACCCCGAGACAGAAGCGATACGCTGGCGCCTCAATCCCCTCGATCACGCCATCTCGGGCCCGGGCATTGATGATGACGCCCGGTCCTGTGTCGCGCACGGCCTGATGATGGGCCGAATTAACGGCCGCTATGTCCACCCCCATGATGCGGTGAAGCAGCGAGCCAGCGACGATATTGATGTCGTGTCCGGCCTGGTCGCGCGGGTTCGGTTGTTCATGGGCGAGCGCGCCTGGTACCGAGTCTGGGATGTGCTGGATCAGGCTGCCGCCGAGGACTACATTCAAGAGTTGCTGGCCGCCGCAGATACCGAGAACCGGTTTATTGGCGGCCAATACCGCCCGCATGATGTCGAATTCGAAACGGGTGCGCCGATCTTTGGTGACGACGGTGTCATGACGGCTTGCATCGCCGTAAAGTGCGGGGTCGAGATCGAAGGCGCCGCCGGTGACGACGAGCCCATCGATCACGCCGCTATAGGTCTCGATCAGGTCGGGTTCGTGCGGCAAGGGCATGGGCACCCCGCCTGCCCGAGTGATGGCGGTACAGTAATTTTCGCGGATTGCGTACCATGGAAACTTGGAATAACCGCCGGGCGCTTCCGAATCGAGAGTGAGGCCGATCACGATGGGTTTTGACATGGCTGCTGACGATGAGGTCCTTGAATGCAATTTGTGACCATAGGCGTCCGAAGGCCAGCATGCAACGCGCAGGCGATATGAAATCCCCTGGCTTCATGGATCGCGCGCTCGAACTGGCGGCCCAGGCTGCGGCGCGGGGCGAGGTGCCCGTCGGGGCTGTTCTCGTGGACAGCGTTTCCGGACGGATCCTTGCAGAAGCCCATAATCGCACCGAGATCGATTCTGATGCGACAGCGCATGCCGAGATCCTCGCCTTGAGAGCTGCTGGCGCGGTTGTCGGTTCGCCGCGTCTGGGCACTTGCGATCTTTATGTTACCCTCGAACCCTGCCCAATGTGTGCCGCGGCGATCGCCTTGGCGCGCCTGCGCCGGGTCTATTTCGCCGCCTTTGATCCCAAAGGTGGTGGAGTCGATCACGGGCCGAGGATTTTCGAGCAGCCTACCTGCCATCATCGACCCGAGGTCTATGGCGGCGTCGGCGAGGTCGAAGCCGCGGCACTCCTGCGCCGCTTTTTTGCTGAACGCCGTTGAACGCCAGGGTTATTTCATCGCCGCGACGACGAGCTTGCGGCTCAATGGGGTATAGGGCTCCATGCCATCACCGAAGAACCGTATCTCGCGAAAGCCCGCTGTTTCCAGCATGACTCGAAGTTCGGGCGGGCTATAGCTGCGACAGGAGAAGTGCGACCTGCGAATTGTTCCTTCGGTCACGACAATGCGCTCCGCACCCCAGCGTCCGTTCTCAAGATCGGGGAGGGGCCGGTGAATAAACAAGGTATCCCCGCGATCAACGAGACTGGGGTGTTCTTCGCGGGCGAGGCGATGGGTATTGTACTGATCCAGCAGGAGCGTCCCGCCCTTGCGGAGCTCGGTGTAGGCATTCCGCAGTATTTTAGCATGGCTTTTGTCCGAGCCGTAACCGAAGACGAAGAACCACATGATAACCGCATCGAAGCCGCCCCGGCGTTTCAATGACGCGATATCGCCCTCGATGTAATCGATATCCAGACCCTCTTGAGCCGCGCGCTGGCGTGCGATGTCGAGCATCTGCGGGACCAGGTCGACGCCGGAGACCTTGATCCCTTGTTGGGCCAGACTATGGGCAATCCGCCCATATCCACAACCAAGATCGAGGAGTCGCTGCCCTGGCATCAGGGACAGCAATCGCGATAAGTATCCGACCTCGTTATCCGTCACTGCCTCC
>CAIXXC010000324.1 GCA_903923205.1 uncultured Rhodospirillales bacterium
GGCGGACGAGCATCTGCTGCGCCTGTGTGGCCGGCGATGGGATGATCCCAGACCTCTTCCCAAGTTCGCCACGCACGAAACGGTCGGGGTAGCGGCGACGTGGCTGCAATACCAACTGGAGGAGTTCCCGATCTTCGGCATCAAAGAGCCGCGCATGTGCCGGCTGCTACCGTTCTGGCGGCAGGTTTTTGAGGCCGTGGGCTGCCAGGTCTCCGTCGTCCACGTCATCCGACACCCACTCGCCGTCGCCGCATCGCTCCTGAAGCGCAACGGCATCCCGATCGAGCGTGGTCTCGCGCTGTGGTTGGAATACGTGAAGCGGGCGCGGGAGGATTGCGATCCTGGGTGGGCGAGCGTGACGGTGGAGTATGACACGATGATGGTGCTCCCGATAACCACCGTTACCCGCATGGGGAGCGCGCTCGGGCTTCCTGCGGACCCAGTTAAGGTGGAAGAATTTGCGGACTCCTTTGTGGACAAGGGTCTCTGGCACGAAGCGCCGGATGGCGGTGACATGCCGACCGAGGTTGCGGTGCTTTGGGAGTTGGTGCGGAAGGGTGCGGTGGTGTGACCCTCGAAGTCCGCATTCCCATCTCCCCCACCCCGACCTTCATCAACCGAACGCGCCTGCTCGCCGCCAGCGTTCGTGAGTTCTATCCTGACGCTCTAGTGAAGGTTTATGTCGGCGAGCACGACATGCTCATGCCGGGCGGCTTCAGCGAGACTCCCGCCGCAGCCCGTTTTGATTCCGTCGCTTGGATGAGTCGCCGTGTCATGGAGGAATGGCGCGGCACGGCCAACGAGTATGCAGGGGTGATGGCGGCCCGGTATGCTCCGCCCTTCGACGGCACCCACATCCTCATGCTCGATGCCGACGTAATCGTCACCCGCCGCTTCGACGAACTGTTCGACATCGACGCGCTCTCTGGCGTGCAGGCTCACGTGCCGCCGTTCTCCCTGGCCGCATGGTCGCTACTATACCAACAGGCAGGTCTGATCCCCGAATGGCGTCCGCACGAATACAGCGGCTACGGTTCGATGTTCACGGATGAAAGCGCCCGTTTCGGCCCTCCCTACATCAACACCGGCGTCGTCTTCGGTCCCGCCACGCGCTTCGAGCAGCTATACGAAACCTACGCGGCCACGCTGCGCGATCTCCGGCTACGGATGAACTCATATTTCTTCGAGCAGATCGCGCTTACCCTCGCGGCGGCGAAGTCCAAAACACCGCTGCATATCCTTCCCCTCCGCTATAATTTCCCCAACCAAACCGCGTTCGAGATGCGGCATCCTGCGGAACTGGCTGACTGTCGGTTCCTGCATTATCTGCGGACCGATACCGTGGACCGGGACGCCGACTTCGCGGATCAGTCCGCGATCCAGCGGTTGATCTATCGCGCGGGGTTGACTGGCGCGAACGAGATGTTGCGGGCGCGGGTGGCGGAACTGCGTGGCGCGGCGGGGTTGTCGGTGCCGGAGCCTTTGAGCCGGGTGGAGGATGTGCCGTGGGCTTAGAGATGTGGTCCGCTCGCGCCCAGCAATACGGTCGCCGCGCCGTGGGTGATCTCAACATCCCCGAGGATCACTTCGACGCTGCGACGGACATGCAGTGGGACATCCTCTGGCCGCTCCTGCAAGGCGCGATGGGGGGTTGGCGCCCTCGCACCGCTTTGGACTTCGGTTGCGGCATGGGGCGCTTCACCGGCCTCCTGTGCCGCGATCTGAATCGGTTCGTTGTTGGTTACGAGCCGTGCGTCGACATCCTCACGCTGGCCGATCCAGATCCCGCCATCGAGTACACCGCCGAACCGCCGCCGGGCAGCTTCGACCTGATCTTCTGCTCCTATGTGCTCGGCGGCTTGGAGGGGTCCGACCTGACCGATGCGTGCGCCTACGTCTCCGGGGCGTTGGATCGCTTGCTGTTTCTGGCCGAGCATATCGGGGAGGGGGGGTCAGAGAACTGGCGGTTTCGGTCCGAGGCCGAGTATGCCGCGATGTTCGCCGCGGTTGGTGTGAAGCTGCGCCGCATCGGGACGTATCTGGCGTTGGGGAATGAGATTGGGGTTTTTGAGGGGCGCCCCGCGTGACCCTCTCCGAAATCTCCATCATCTTCCCTGAC
>CAIXXC010000325.1 GCA_903923205.1 uncultured Rhodospirillales bacterium
TCGATCAGCCGTGGGCGATTATGTCCATCGGAATGCGAGACTGGGCACATGGGTTATAATCAGCCGGAACTGGTATTAGATGCCCTTCAGCGGGTTCCATATGGGGAATACCGATTGAAGGTGCCATATAAATAAAAGGCATATTTTTTACATAATTGGCATTTATTTTATATAATTTATTATTTTGAATATATTAGATTACTCTAATATAGATTTTTTCAATTGAATGAGGTTCGCGATGACACCCCAATGCTAAATCACGGGTTGAAGACCAGATGCCGTATTCCCGCGTGTGACATCCCATGATTCGCCGAACCCTGCATCGCGTTTTCAGCCGCAAGGGTCGCGGTATTTCGCGCCACGATCTTGAGCAACTGAAGCTCCTTGCTCGCTCCCGCGATCCCGATGATCGTGTGAAGGCCGCCAGTGACCCCGGTATCACGCCGGAAATCCTCCATTATCTGGCGCGCGATTCTGCGGCGAAGGTCCGACTCGCCGTTGCTGGCAATGAGTTGACACCGCGACAGGCCGACCTTCTCCTCGCCCTTGACGACTCGCTCGACGTGCGGCGCAGAATCGCACTCAAGATATCCGAAAATCTGCGCGACGCATCGAAGGAAACAACCGAAGTCTGGAATCTCACGATCAAGGTCTTGGAGGCGCTTGCCCATGACAATCTCGCCGAGGTCAGACGCCTGATCGCGCAATCCGCAAAATCAATCGACAAGGTCCCCGCCAGCCTCATGACCGGACTCGGCGGTGATCGCGAAGCCGACGTTGCGGTCCCGGCGCTCGGGTATGTTGGCCGGATCGAGGACAGCGATCTCGTCCGAATCATCGAAGGGGCACCCAGCGAGAGCGTTGTCGGTGCCGTGGCTGCGCGGCCGTCGATCGGAGCAAGCGTCGCGAGGGCCGTCGTCGATCGCGGCGACACGCCATCCATCGCGATCCTTCTCCGCAATCATTCCGCGACAATTCCGGCGGAGACCCTCGATCGCGTTGTCGATCGGGCGCCGCCGATCGAGCCTTGGCACCAGCCCCTGGTCGAGCGCCCTCATCTTAGCGACAGCGCCGCCATCCGGCTTGCAGGTTTTGTCGCCGACAAGCTTCTCCAGGTCCTGAAGAGCAGGCCAGACATCAACCCCGAAACCAATGCAGCGATTTCGATTGTGATCGAAAAGCGCGGACAGGTTGTCGAGCAGGTCGTGCCCGAGGTCGTGGATACAGAGGGACCGTTGAACCGCGCACGCCGTCTGAATGCGCAGAGTCTTCTGAACGAGGACACGGTGATGGATCAACTCGGCGGTGATACCCAATTCGTGATCGCGGCTCTTGCGCTGCGCGCTCGCATCGCTCCGGCGGTGGTTCAGAAAATCCTGTCCTCGCACAGCGCCAAGGCTTTGATAGCACTCGCCTGGAAGTCCGGCTTCTCGATGCGGCTCGCGACCCAGTTCCAGCTGCGGGTGGCGCGACTGCCGCCAAAGGCGCGAATCAACGCCGCCGTCGGTGGTAATTTCCCGCTCGGCGAGGCGGAAATGCTCTGGCAGATCGAATTCTTCGCCACTCTGGTACAGAGCGACCGTTGAATTCTCCCTTGACGGACGTCAGGAGATATGGAACAAATCATGAACCTTTGATTTTCCAATATAGGAACTCCAATCATGGCGAGCATCGAAATTCACGTTTCCGCGGAACAGCTGGTGCGTCGCCATGGTCGTGACGCATGGGCCCAAACTGTTGCAGGCGCCGAGGCCTCAGCGGCTATCGGGGATTGGGAACAGGTCGGCTACTGGCGTAAAATCGGCGGCGTGGTGCGCACGCTGGAGCGGCGCAGTGCGCTCCTGCACAGCCATCGGCGCGCGCTGTCAGCGATCTTCTCACCACAATGTTCGGCAATCCTATCAGTTGAAAATCCCGCCTTCGGCTAGGAGTCGGGCTTGCTGTTTTAAGGATCTCAGGGCATTTGTGAACCTTGATGTCCGGTCCTTGTGGGGGACACGGCGCATCGGAGGACGTGAATGAACTGGCTGGTGCCCCCCGGTGGCGTACCAAATTCCAAACTGCTGTCGATTCTGGCGCCGGAACTCCGTATCCCGGAAACCGAATCGACGTCTAGCCTGGCTGCGACCACCGTCGCTGTCTGGCGCAATAGCGCCGGATACCGGCGTGGCCAGAAACTTGCCAGGACCCGCAAGCTGCCGCTCCTGATCCTGGATCAGGGTCTACTGGCAACGCCGCCGCTGCCTCACCGCGCGATGCCGCTTCTGAGCCTGACTGCTGTCGAGACATGGTGGGCAAGCGGATGCAGCGGCGGCTGGGCCGAGACCACACTGGCCACAACGGGATGGGAAACACCCGAGTTACTGAGCCGGGCGCGAGACGGCATCACTACTCTCGTCCGGAGCCGCGTGGGCGGGGTCATCGCAGCACCTGCAGGGGATGATAGGACACACAGACCTATCGTGATCGATGCAAGTCGGGCGGCCAGTGAGGCTACCGCAGAGGCTCTGCTGCAGCTTGCCCTGGACCATAGTGATGCTGGCAAAATCCGGCTTCTATTTGATCCCAACAATCACTTTGAAAGGCTGAGGCGCCGCGCCATCAATGTGGGCTGCGCGATCGTCTCAAGTCAGACCGATACCTGGTCCTTGCTCGACAGCGCCGAGGCGATCTTCACCTGTGGGGGGCCGGTCGGATTCCTAGCCTTGATCGCCGGCCGCACCGTGCACTGCGCCGCCGAAACCCTTTATAGTGGCTGGGGCTTGACGCGAGACACGAAAGCAGTACCGGGACGCCCCCGAACACGATCGCTCGAAGAGGTTTTTGCCGCATCCTGCCTGGAGACGACACGCTACGTCGATCCCTTCCATGAACGTACTACCAGTTTCGAGGAAACCTCGGCCCTGCTGTCGGACTGGCGAGACACACTGATCCGCAATGACAAGATTGCCTGCTGTTTCGGCATCGATTTCTGGAAACGCGACCGCACACGGGATTTCTTCCTTGCACCGCGAGGCGTGCCCGAGATCGCGCGAAGCGCCGCTCGGGCGCTTGAACTTGCCGCAGCATCGGGCAAGGCGATCGCCTATTGGCCCCAGCGAAGGACCATGGCGGCCTTCGAGGGCATGGCACACAGCCGCGCGATCACCGTCATAAGAATTGAGGATGGCTTCATCCGATCGGTCGGCCTCGGCACTAACCTGGTCCTGCCCGCCTCGATCGTCGCTGATTCTCGCGGTATCTACTACGACCCGACACGACCCAGCGACCTTGAGACGATTCTGAGTGAGACCGATTTCGACCCCGCGTTGCTGGCGCGAGCCGAAGGGGTGGCCGCACTTCTCGTCGATCGTGGCATCACGAAATACAATCTCGCCGAAAACGCTGTGGCCTTGGATGTCCCGGAGGGCCGACGCCGTATTCTTGTCCCCGGACAATTCGAGGACGACAAATCCGTGCTGCTCGGCGGGGCGGGTATCGCCACAAACGAAGAGTTGCTGCGCAGGGTTCGCGCCGCCAATCCGGACGCCTTCATCGTCTATAAGCCCCATCCAGACGTCGAGTCGGGGCACCGCAAGGGGATCGTCGCCAATGAGGTGATGACACGGCTCGCGGATGCCGTGGTGCGCCGGACCGCGATCCTGTCCCTGATCGAGTGGGCGGACGAAATTCACACCCTGACTTCTCAGACTGGCTTCGAGGCCTTGCTGCGCGGTCGCAAGGTGGTGACCTACGGCCAGCCTTATTACGCGGGCTGGGGGCTGACGGTGGACCAAAACCCGGTCGCGCGACGCCGCCGCCGTCTGACCTTGCCAGAGCTGATCGCCGGCACGCTGATCCTCTATCCTCGCTATGTCGACCCTGTGACGCGACTTCCGTGCGGACCCGAGATCGTCATCGATCGCATCGCCGACCCGAAAACCCGGGATCAAAGCCGGTTGAGCCGCCTGCGCCAGATACAGGGCATGGTGTTCGCCGCGGCAAAGGACTGTGCCGGTCGTCTCTTTTCTGGACGCCGGGTCTGATGGTCATGAATATCGTCATCACCGGTGCCTCGAATGGCCTTGGCGCCGCGCTTGCCAGGCTTTACGCCAGACCCGGCATCACACTTGGCCTGATCGGTCGTGATCATGCCCGGCTTGACGCTGTCGCAGCCGAAGCACGCGCGGCAGGCGCCCTGACAGTCCTCGGGTACATCGATGTCAGCGATGCTGCCACCATGAAAACCTGGATGCAGGCTTTTGATCTTGCGGCGCCGATCGATCTGGTGATCGCCAACGCTGGAATTTCGCGCGGCACGTCTGCCGATGGGACGCCCGAAGGTCTCGACGCCGTCACCGAGCAGATCCGCGTCAACCTGCTCGGGGCGGCGAACACGATTGAACCGGTTATGGCGGCGATGCGGGCGCGACGGCATGGCCAGATCGGGCTGATTACCTCGATCGCGGGCTTCCGTGGCCTGCCATACAGCCCGGGATACTGCGCAAGCAAGGCCGGAATGCGGGCCTATGGCGAGGCCCTTCGGGCGGCCCTGAGACCCTTTGGAATCGCCGTGAGCGTCGTGTCACCGGGGTTCTTCGAGACCGAGATGACGAACCAGTTTCGCGGCAGCAAGCCGTTCATGATTTCGGTAGGCCGCGCGGCCTCAATCACCAAGCGCGGGCTCGACGCGCGGCGTTCCCGGATCGTGTATCCGCAGCTTCTTGGGCTGGCGCTGCGCCTTGCCGACCTGATCCCCGCCTGGCTCGGCGACCTTATCCTGCGTAATTTTCGCTTCCACATCGCACCGCGATAACAAGCTAAAGCTTACCCGATTCCTCGGTCAGGATCGCGAGAGTGGTGTCGATATCCGCTTCGGTATGGGCGGCCGAGAGAAAGAACCGCAGCCGGGCCGAGCGCTCAGGCACGCCCGGATAGATAATCGGCTGAACGTTGACGCCACGCAGGAACATGGCCTCCGCCAGTTTCGCTGCCTTCACTGAACTGCCCGTGATGACAGGTACGATTGCAGCACCGATCGACGTGCCGGGATTGAGCCTGGCGGCCTTTACCCCTTCGAGGAAGCGGGTTGAATTGGCGCGCAGTCGGGCGCTGCGTTCGGGTTCGGCACGCACGATATTGAGCGCTGCAAGCGCGCTCGCCGCCGTCGCCGGTTGCATGCCGACGGAATAGACAAATCCCGGCGCCGAGAATTTGAGGTATTCGACCAAAGCTTTCTTGCCCGCGATGTAGCCGCCGCAGGACACGAGCGTCTTGCTGAGCGTTCCCATCCAGATATCGACCTCGTCATGGGCGATGCCGAAATGGTCCGCAATCCCGCCGCTGTTTCGTCCAAGCACGCCAAGCCCGTGCGCTTCATCAACCATCAGCCAGCAGCGATACCGACGCGCCAGTTCAATAAAGCGCGGCAGGTCAGGGATATCGCCATCCATGCTATAGTGACCCTCGATCGCGATCAGCGCCCGCTTGTGCTGGTCGCGATGGGTCTTCAGATAGGTTTCCAGCGAGTCGGGATCGTTGTGGCGGAAGGCGTAGCGACGAGCCCCGGACAGCAATGCACCCTGCATCGCACTGTTGTGGATCAACTCGTCATGAAGGATCAGATCCCCTGCCGCCATGATCTGACCGATCACCGTCACGTTGGTAGCGTGGCCACTGACCAATGCGACCGCATCCTCCACGCCATAGTAATCGGCGATGCCTCTCTCAAGCTCAAGATGGACCTGACGTTCGCCAGAGACGAGCCGGCTGGCCGACGCGGAGGTGCCGTAATGCCCCATCGCCTCGGTGGCCGCCGCGATGATCCTCGGATCACCGTTCAGACCCAGATAGTCATAGGAGGCATAATTGATCAGTGGTCGGCCCGCGATCGCCGTATGGCCAGTGGCGTTGCCATCATGGACACGGAAATAGGGCGAGACGACGCCAAGCCGATCGGCCGTATTCCGAAGCGTCTCCAACTCACGGAACAGGGGCAGTTCACTCCAAGTGGAGGTTTCCTTGCGATTGCCAGGACGACCCAATTCCGGCGCGAGCGCGGATTTACCCTTTGCCGCAAGCCGGGCCATCAACATGGCCTTTGCCGGCAGGGATAGGCCGAAGCCTGGCTTTTCGCTCATACGCCCTCCTGCCCCGATACCAAGGCGGGGGCGAGACCGTCTTGTGTAATCGTGTCGACGATGATCTGCGCCTCTTCGACGTCAGAGACGTGTCTGTTCACGACGGCGGTCGCGGCGTCACCGCCACCCTCTCCGGTCACCATACCAAAGATTCGCGTGGCAAGTGCGCGCAAGGTCAAACCATCGTTGATAACCAGAGCCGGCACCTCAATATTCAGGCGACGTTCCAGCCCCAGCTTAAGCTCGACCGCCATAAGGGAATCCATACCGATTTCCGGCAGTGGCCGCGCCAAATCAATCTTGTCGCGGGGCACCCGCAGGATATGGCTGACCTCGTCGAGCAGGATGCCCTGCAGGATTCCCATGATCTCTTCCGGTGACTTGTCGACCAGCAACTGATCGATGCCACCCCCCTCTTCACGGCCTTCACTTTCGCGAATGACGGCTCCGTAGAGGGGCTCTGCCAGGATCGGCATCAGGCCTCGACCCCGCGCCCAATTCACCTCGGCGAACGCAAGCGCCGGGATAGGCGACGCCAGCAAGGCCGGCAGACTGCGGAGCGCATCCGCCGTCTTCAGGGGCACCGCGCCGAGGCGGCTGGAGAGGGCGTCGCGCACATCCTGACGCTCGGCAAGATAGCCGGCGTCCTCGATCGGGCCCCAACCAACAGCAAGCGCCGGCAGCCCCAGGGCACGGCGCTGCCGCGCCAATCCCTCCAGTGCCGCATTTGCGGCGACATAACTGCCTTGGCCAGGCGCGCCCATCAGGGTTGTCGCGGATGAGAACAACACAAACAGCTCGATCGGGTCAGACCGCGTCAGCCGGTCAAGCGTTTCCGCGCCGATCAATTTGGGCGCCATCACCTTGGCCACAGCGTCCCGTTCAATGCCGGAGACCAAGCCGTCCTCGACCACCATCGCTGCATGAACCACGCCACCGATCGGGGGCATCGAGCCGCGAATGTCGTCAAGCACCCTCGCCAGCATTGGTGGATTGGCCACATCGCAAGCGAAAACCCGAATGGTCTCAGCCCCTAGCCCGCGTAGTTCCGCAATTGCGTCGTCGATCCCTGGCGTGGCCGCACCGCGACGTCCAAGCAATGCCAGATGTCGCGCTCCGGTCTCAACCAACCAACGCGCCGTAACGAGGCCAAAGCCGCCAACACCGCCAGTAACGACGAAGCTGCGATCATCGCGTAAGACGGTGTGGTCGCGTTCGCGGGTGACGGCCAGCCCCGCTGGGTCAGGAACCAGCACGATCTTGCCGATATGGCCTGAAGCCCGCATCAGGCGAAACGCATCGACGACTTCCGAGAACGGCAACGTCATATGCGGCAACGGATGCAGCGCGCCCTCGTCGAACAGGCGTCGCAGATCGCCAAGAAGCTCCGCCGCGATATCCGGATGCTGTGAGACCAACTCATCCGCGTCGATCGCAAAATATGAGACGTTGTGCCGGACCGGTCGGAGACCGATCTTGGAATTCATGTAGAAATCGCGCTTCCCAAGTTCGAGGAAGCGCCCGAACGGCTTCAGCAGGTCCAGACTGCGCCGCATCGCATCGCCACTGAGCGAGTTGAGCACGACGTCGACGCCTTTGCCCCCGGTGATCGCCAGGGTCTCGTCCGCAAATCGCAGGCTGCGAGAGTCCAGTACATGCTCGACCCCAAGGCTTCGGAGCAGCGCCCGTTTGATGTCGGAACCGGCCGTCGCGATGATATTGGCGCCGACATATTGCGCGTACTGCACCGCTGCGAGCCCGACGGCACCAGCGGCACCATGGATCAGAACGGTCTCGCCAGCCTTTAGCCCGGCAAGCTTTGCCAGCGAATACAGGACGGTCAGAAAGGCCACCGGCACTGTCGTGCCATCGGCAAAAGAAAAGCCGTCCGGAAGGGGGATCGCGCAGAGCGCGCGGGTCACCGTCTCGGACGCCAGCGACGCCGAGGCGAAGGCCATTACCCGATCACCAACGGAAAGCTCGGTAACGTCCCGCCCCACTGCAGTTACGGTCCCGGCGCATTCCATGCCCAGCGTGGCACCCGCAAAACCATGCACAAGGGCCTCTTCGGGCAACAATCCCATCGCCCACATGACATCGCGGAAATTGAGCCCTGCCGCCTCGACCTTGATCGCGATTTCATCCGGCCCCGGAACCGGCCTGGCCAGGGTTTCCCAACGAAGGCTGTCAATCGAGCCTTGATCGGGCAGGACGAGCGTTACGGACGGCTCATGCGCCGTTGCCATGGTGCCAAGGCCCCGGCGCAATCGGGCAGCAAAGCGCCCGTTCGGCGAGATTTGAATTTCGCCATTGTCGTCCGGATGCTGAAGTTCGGCGAGCAAGGCCCGCGCGGCGACCGCTTCGTCGACGATCTGATCGAGACCGACCCGACGGCAGCGCCCCTGAGGCATTTCGTTGGCAATCACACGCCCCAAACCGGTGACGGCGGCCTCGGCCGGATCGGACTCGCCGCCGGTAACAAGCCAGAGCTTGGCCTCGGTCGGTGCGACCTGCTTGACGATCGCCGCCACTTCGGCCAGCCGATCAATCGACCGGACCCCGGCCGGGATTTTTGAGACCAGCGACGGCGGCAACGCCATGACGATCGTTGGTCTGCCGTCAACCGTCGCCAGAGCAACGCTGGCTGCGAGGCCATCGGCAATATGCTCACGCGCCAGCCCATGCACGGGAATCCCAGCCTGCGTGAGAGTCGACGATATCGCCTGCAGCAGCTTCTCATCAGGCCCGCCGATGACAACGACCGCGGGTGGCGATGGCGATGGCGCTGCAAGCGTTTGGGAGACCACCGGTGACAGGTCCGCCGAGGCGACGAGAATAGCAAAAGGCCAAGGATCCTCTGCCAACAATTGACTTTCGACAGCGACGAAGCCGGCCGACTTCATGGCCTCGCCCCACTGCTCGCCCTGACAAAGCGGCGATTGGCCCTTCTCGGTCCACCAATCGGAGAGCTGCCCAAAGATGGCATCCCACAAGGCGTTTGGCTCAGGCTCGACAGCCAGGAACAATCCGTTCTCGGCCAATCTATCCCTGATTGCCGCGATCGCATCTGCACTGGCATGGCCCAATGTCAGGAAGCCTGAGGAGAGAATAACATCGGCCTTCGGTTCGGGGAGCGCGTCTTCCGCCCTTGGCAGGCTTGGGTCCCAGGTCGCCACACGGGCGCCGACGAAAGGCTCCAGGACCTCACGCAGCAAATAGGCTGCCTCAGGATCGGGGTCCGTGGCGGTATAATCAATCCTGCAGCCGAGCCCAGCCAGACGAGGCAACAAACGACGTGCAAGCAGGCCGCTCCCGGCAGCGAGTTCCACGACACGCAAGGGGCGATCGGCCGGCCAATCTGCAGCGAGCGCCGTAATTGCCGCAGCAAGCGTCTCGACCTGCCGCGCACCGGCGGCCCCGGCGTAGAGAAACTGCTCCCGCATTGACGCCGGGAGTGTGGTGGGCACGCCTTCCTTGACCAGGCGTTCGCCAAGGCTGGCACCGAAACCGGAGAGCAGCGCCGTCAGTGCGCCAAGATCGGGGCGATTGAGATAAAGTGAGCGCCAGATTTCGACGGGATCGGGGAGGTCGGATTCGGGCACAAGCGTCCAGGAGCCGTCTTCTTCCTCGGCGCAGCCATTCGCGCGAAGATGTTTGAGCAAACAGAGCACGAGCGGCGCGGCCTGAGCTGCGAAAATCCGATTGGCGATGGTATCGGCAATCGAGAAATGCGTCCCCGACGGAATCAGAGCGGACAAGGCGCGCAGTGCCGTCGCAGCGACAAAGCCATCGATCAGCAGCACGGTTTCCGAAGGCATCTCATCCCCAATGACGGCATGCGCCGCGATAACGGGACGCAGGCGATCGCGGATGGCGAGATCAACAGGGGTGACATCGAGCGGTGCCGGGCGTTGCTCGATATGGAAGACTTTCTCCTCGAGCGGAACACGCCGGCCCATCCTGGCGGCGCGCAGGGCACAGCCACGCAAGGACATGATCGGCGTGCGCGAACGGTCCAGCAGCACTATCTCTGTCACGACCGTACGATCACTTAAGTAACGCAGGCCAATATGCGCGGATTGTGGAACTCGGTTTTCGCCGCGCGCCCAGCGAATCCGATCGAAACGCCATGGCAACATGAGCGGCGCGGCTCCGCGGCCTTCCAGCCGGGTCATGATGATGCCGATTACGCCTTGCAAGGCGCCATCGAGCAACCGGGGATCGACGGCAAGGCCTGGAATCGGCTCTAGCTCCCGGAAGGCTACGATCGCATCGCCGCTCTCGAAGATTTCAAGCCGCTCTACAGGCTGGAATTCCGGACCATAGCCAAGACCGATGGCCTCCGCAGAACG
The DNA here is from genome assembly GCA_903923205.1 of uncultured Rhodospirillales bacterium. Classification (GTDB taxonomy): domain Bacteria; phylum Pseudomonadota; class Alphaproteobacteria; order ATCC43930; family CGMCC-115725; genus CAIXXC01. The sequence goes on from CAIXXC010000325.1 coordinate 10,472, forward strand.
ATAGAGCGTCGTCGCATCGATGACGTCAACGGGAGCGCCCAGGGGCCAGGGAAAATCGACCACAGGCTCGTCTGTGCCATCGACCAACCCGGCGGCGTTTTGCGCCCAGGGGTCGGAGGAAAGCCGGGGCCGGCTGTCGAGATGGCAGTTGCCATCGGCGTCGACCCGGACACGACAGTTACGCAGGCGTTGCGAATCGAGAGTAATCGCTCGGAAAATTTCCAGCTCGCGAACCTCTAGTGTCGCCGCTTTCGGAAACCGTACCGAAGCCACTGCAATAAAGGTTTCGACCATCGCTGCAGCGGGAAGAACCACCGACTTGTCGACCTTGTGATCTTCAAGCCAGGGGAACAACGCGGTATCGATGTGATTGTTCCACTCCGCCGCGTCCGCGGTCCAACGATATCCCAGAAGCGGATGTTCATGATGCAACCGAGCGACATCAACGCCCTCATTGCTTGGCTGGAACCAATATTTCTCTCGCTGCCACGGATAGCTCGGCAGATTATCGAGCACGACTGGACCGTCATAACGCGGTGAAGCTGCCAAATCGGCGCCCGCGACATAACAGGCGGCAGCGATACGCTCGAATGGGTCACCTGCGACGGACTTTCGCGTCAAACTTCCCAGGCATTTCCCGGCAACGCCGGCCACCTGCAAGGCATCGCGCATGTAGGACTGCAGCACAGGATGCGGCCCGATTTCAAGGAAGATGGTCGATCCGTCATCGATGAGATGACGGATCGCGTCGCCAAAGCGGACGGGTTCGCGAATATTGAGCCACCAATAATGCGCGTCCAGATCAGGACCCGTCACTGTCGTCGCGGTCACGGTGGAAACAAACGGGATCCGGGGGGTCTCCGGCCGAAGCTCCGCAAGCGAGGCGATCACATCATCCTTGATCATCTCCATCGCCGAGGTATGAAACGCGTAGTCAAGATCAAGGAAGGAAAACACCCAGCGACGCTTCTTGGCCACGGCCTCGATCTTCTGGAGTTCCGAAAGCGGTCCGGCGATTGTCAGTGACCGGCTCGCATTGACCCCCGCGATCTCAAGTTTCGCGCCCAGTTCCGTGAAGGCCTGCCGGGCCTCCTCAAGACCGAGGCCCAGGACGGCCATACGGCCGAGCCCGGCAGTCCGCTGTTGTTGCCGGCTGCGGGCGACCACCAGATAGGCGGCATCCGTCAGGCCGAGCGCCCCGGCGGCCCAAGCGGCGGCAATTTCGCCAATGCTATGGCCGACCGTTGCCCCGGGCTCGATCCCTTGATCGCGAAGTGCCGCCACGCTCGCCACCTGGAGCGCGAAGATCAGAGGCTGCGCGATGTCGGTTCGGGCGATATCGGCCGGATCAGAGATCGACTCCAAAAGCGCGACGACCGACCAATTGAGCAGGGGCTGCAGAAGCGCGTCGACCTCGACGAGCGCTTTAAGGAAGTGCGCGTTGCCGGCGAGAGCATCGCGCCCCATCCCAACCCACTGGGCGCCGTTGCCGCAAAAAACAAAGACGGGACGACCTGTCCTGCTGCCAGCGTCACTGACGATGTTTTGGCTGGCTGCGCCGTCGGCAAAGGCCCGCAGCGACGAGACCAGACCGGTCCTGTCGCCATCGAGGGCGGCGAGGCGAGCAGAGAGATGGCCTCGCCGCCGTGCGGCGGCACGGACGAGCCCAGGGAGTTCCGCGTCACTGGCAGCGTCGATCCGCTCTGACCAGCGCCCTGCCACGCACTTGAGAGCCGCCTCGCTGGCAGCCGATAGCAGCAGCGGAGCGTTCACCTCTGCCGGCGTTGCGACCGGCACCACGACGGGCGCCGCACCAATGACGACATGCGCGTTGGTCCCGCCGAAGCCGAAGCTGTTGATGCCAGCGACGCCACGGGCCAAAGCGCCATCGAACACGATCTCGGTATCGGCCACCGCAATGCCGAGGCGCGCAAAATCGATCCGAGGATTAGGAGTTTCGAAATTCAGCGAACGCGGCAGGATGCCGTGCTCCAAAGCCATAACGCTCTTCAGCAGCCCGGCCATGCCGGCGGCAGGCTCAAGATGGCCAATATTCGTCTTGACCGAGCCAATGGGAAGCGGGCGGGAACGCCGTCCGCCAAGAACGTCGCCAATCGCGCCGGCTTCGATCGGATCACCAACCGCCGTGCCCGTTCCATGAGCTTCGATGAAGCGCAGATCTTCGTAATCAATCTCCGCCGCTGTGTAGATCTCCTGGAGCAACGCCGCCTGAGAGGTCCGGCTCGGCAATGACATGCCGACAGTCCTACCGTCGGAATTCGTTCCCGAACCAAGGATGACGCCGCGGATACGATCCCCATCGGCCAGCGCCTGCCCCAACGGCTTGAGCAGGACGACACCGCCACCTTCACCACGGACGTAACCATCCGCCCGGGCATCGAAACTATGACAGCGACCTGTCTTGGACAACATGCCTGCCCGGGAGAAGCCGACAAAGGGAAACGGGGAGAGTAAAAGGTTGACGCCCCCAACCAGCGCGCTGGCGATGCGACCGCGACGAATATCTTCGCAGGCGAGATGAACGGCGACGAGCGAGGACGAGCAGGCGGTATCGATTGTCAGGCTCGGACCGTGAAGATCGA
>CAIXXC010000326.1 GCA_903923205.1 uncultured Rhodospirillales bacterium
ACCCGATCGCCGACAAGGGACCGTATTATGCAGCCGTTCTCGGTGCCGGTACGCTCGACACCAAAGGCGGGCCGATCATCAACGAAAAGGCGCAAGTCGAGGATTCCGCCGGCAAGCCCATCCCAGGGCTCTACGGCGCGGGCAACTGCATCGCGTCGCCCGCCGGGCAGGCCTATTGGGCCGGTGGCGGCACGATCGGTCCCGCCCTCACCTTCGGCTATCTCGCCGGTACACATGCCGCGCAAGAAAAGGCAAAGACAGTCTGATGCGGCAGTCATCATCCATTGCTTCGGCAGCACTAGCCGTGATCGTCCTCGGTGGCGGCGCGGCCGCCGCCGATCAGGTTAGCTTTTCGGCTCAGATTCAGCCGATCTTCGACCAGAACTGCGTCGTCTGCCACGCCAAGGGTGCCGAGAGCGGCGGCCTCAACCTGACCAAGCGCAAGGTTTACAAAAGCCTTGTCGGCACCAAGAGCACCGAGGCACCGCTTAACCGGGTGGAGCCCGGCGATCCGGCGAAGAGCTATCTGATCCACAAGCTCGACGGCAGCTACAAGGCGGTCGGCGGCACCGGCGACCCGATGCCGAAGATGGACATCCCCCACCCGCTGGCCGCGAGCGATATCGCCCTGATCACCCAATGGATCGCGGAAGGCGCCCCGAACAACTAGCGCACCCGCCTGCAGGAGTCCGTCATGACCGACCAAGCCATCCACCCCGCGATTGCGCGCGGCAATACCGCTGTCATCACCGGGGCAGCCAGCGGTATCGGCCTCGCGGCAGCGCAGCGATTTGCGGCACTGGGACTTCGCGTCGTGCTGGCTGATCGCGATCAGGATAAGCTCGCAGCCGCGGAGGCGGCCCTGCCGGCGGGCACGGAATCCTTCATTCAGACAATCAATGTCGCCGACCGGGCCTCAGTCGAGGGCCTTGCGGTAGCTGTGACCCAGCGCTTCGGCCCCGTATCGGTGCTGATGAACAATGCGGGTGTCGGTGGCGGCGGCAATGCCCTCGCCGCGCCGGAGGCCTGGGAGCGGGTCCTCGGAGTTAATCTTTTCGGCGTGCTGCACGGCGTGCAAGCCTTCGTCCCCGCGATGGTGAGCGGCAACTTCCCCGGTCTTGTCATCAATACCGGCTCCAAGCAGGGGATCACCCAACCGCCCGGCGACACAGCCTATAATGTCAGCAAATCCGGTGTGAAGGCACTGACCGAAGGGCTGGCCTACACCTTGCGGAACGAGACCGCCGGGCGCGTCAGCGCTCACCTGCTGATCCCCGGCTTCACCTATACCGGGATGACGGCCGCGCGCCTGCCAACCCAGCCACCCGGCGCCTGGACGCCCGATCAGGTTGTGACGCGGATGTTCGAAGGCGTTGCCCGAAACGAATTCTATATCCTGTGCCAGGACAACGAAACCACGCGTGAGATGGACGACAAGCGCATCCTCTGGGCGGCACAGGACATCACCGAAAACCGCCCCGCGTTGTCGCGCTGGCACCCCGATTATGCCGAGGCCTTCAAAGCCTATATGGCCGGAAAATAGCCTCCCGGATCAAGCAGATCCGGGCTGTCATTGCGGACATTGCCGAGCCTCCGGCTGACCGGATAGACCCGCAGCGCCCCATCGGGGCATGACTTCAGCATCGTTGCGGCCACCTCGGCGGGCGCATGGAGCCAGGCCTCGATATCCGAGGGCGCGATCACGACCGGCATGCGATCATGAATGGCCGCCATCGTCGCGTTGGGCGGACAGGTGATCACGGCAAAGCTGGTCAGGGTCTCACCGCTTGAGGGGTCGGACCAGCGATCCCAGATAGACGCCAGCGCCATCATGCCGCCATCGCTCGGGTCGATCGAATAGGGCTGCTTGGCGGCACCAATTGTTTGCCATTCGTAGAAACCCGAAACGGGCAAGAGTGCGCGACGGCGACGAAAGGATTCGCGCCACATGCCGCTGCCCGCCGCGATGCTTTCGGCCTTGGCGTTGATCGGTCGCCTGCCGCCCTTGGGATCCTTTTCCCAGGACGGCACGAAGCCCCAGTTCATCGCCAGGGCTTCGGCACCGTCACCATCGGCATGGGCGCAAATCATCATCAGGTTCTGGCGCGGCGCAGCGTTCCACCGCGGCTCGACATTCAGGGCCGGCTGGCCCTGCCACCACTTGACCTTAAGCTCCTGCCAGTCGAGGACCTGGCGCGCCCGACCGCACATCCCGAAGCCATCAGCCGATAACAGACACGCCGATCAAATAGCCATGCAGCAGCATCATGAGGCCGTACGCCAATGTCCCGATCCCTAAGGCCATCGCATCGGCACGGGTGAAATGATCGAGCCTAGGCGCGCCAAGATCGCCCCGGCGCTTGACCGAGATCCGATCATAGACCGCCCAGGCCAGGAAGGAGCCGAAGACAAGCATGCCACCGAGATCGCCATTGGCAAGCAAATGCGCCAGTGCCCAGATCTTGATGCCGACAAGCATCGGATGGCGCAGCCAGCCGCGAATTCTGCCCGGTGCGGGATTCATCGACGCCAGTGCAATGAAGGCAAACCACATCAGCAGCTTGGTGATATGGGCCATCCAGAAAGGCGGGTTCCAAACCTGAACCCAGGCATCGGCGCGATAGGCCCCGAAACCCTTCAAGATCAGCAAGAAGCCGACCAAGGACACCGCCGAATAGGCGATCTTGTAAGGACCGGCGCCGAATTTCTCGATCAGATTGCCCCGCGTCTCGCGCAAGGTCGCGATGGTGTGGGTGCCCAGAAACAGCACAATACCGAGGATCAGTAACAGCACGCGGCGTCTCCCTAGAACGGCCGGACACTGCGTCTTGGTTCCGGCACCTGAAGCACTACCATGCTATCAAGTCGGACAACAAATCCAGCCTCTTAGCAGCAGATATCAATGCACGGCCGCGCCGCGCCAATCAGCGACAAAGCGGCAGCAGGGATCGCCCTGCGCCGCGCAGTCGGTCTCGACCACATGCACCCGTGACGAGACCAGAACCGAGAACAGCCGCTCGAACACAGCAGCGTGCCAGGCGCAAACGGGATGATCAGCGCTCTCATGCGCGCAGAGCGGATTGTCGACAACCTCGAACACGGTCGGCGACCCCGCATGGGCAGAGAAATGCCCAGAGCCGACAAAGGTCCAGGCATGAGCCCGGATCGCCGGAACCAGGGTCCGGGTCGCAAGGGCCGGCGGCAATAGCTTCAATATCGACTGGGCTGCGCGGGGAATACGATGGACGAGCAGATAATTGGCGGTCAAAAATCCAGCGTCGCGCATCACCGCTAGGGCCTGATCGCGCGGCAGCGAGCGTCGGACCAGTTGGTGCAGGACCGCGACCTTACGCTCATCCACCATCGCTGCCGGCGGCATCGACAACCAATCCTCGGCATCCGCCTCGGCGAAGGCGGCATGGGCAACCCATGCCAGATCGGCACGGCGCAGCGCTTCGGCCAATTGGATCACCGCGTTGGGGCCGATCAAGGCATGCTGTTCGCGGCGATCAGCAGGGCGGACGCCTTCCTCAATGGACGTGGTGGGCGCGAGCAACATCGTCATCGGCCAATTGTTCCGAACCGCCGCCGCAGGCCATGACCCCACCCATGAACTCCTTGCTCTTGCGCGACCGGTCCGCGTTTGCCTCCCAATCCGCCATCTGGGCAGGCGCAAGAGTACGAGCCTCGTCGAAGTGGAAATCCACCTTCTTCTTGGATTGCGGCCCCCAATACCCGACCTTGCCAAGA
>CAIXXC010000327.1 GCA_903923205.1 uncultured Rhodospirillales bacterium
GCTGACGCGGCCGAATCGCTGAGCGTCGGGGACGCCGGCGTTGTGGCACTGTTTACCTGAGCCGCCAGGCTCAAAGAAATCGCGTCCGTCGGCACACTGGCAGGACTCGCCTGCGGCGTCGACTGTGATTTGGCCGGCTGAGGGTTTTGATTTGCATCCGCCGCAGCACCGATTGTGGTACCGAGGTTCGGCGTGATTGTGATGTTCGACATGGCTGCCGTCCGATCAACGAGGAACAAGCTTTAAGCTTGACGAGAATACCACAGGCTCCGGATCTCCGCCACCCCTGTCAAGACTGGTCGCGTCTCCGATTGGTGGGCGATGACGGATTCGAACCGCCGACCCTCTCGGTGTAAACGAGACGCTCTACCGCTGAGCTAATCGCCCTGACCTAAGGCAGGTAAACAATGGGCGACCGCCAGCGGTTGGCCCCGCCAGCGGCCGACGACCCAAAGTTTAGTTGAGCGCGTCCTTGAGGGTCTTGCCGGGCTTGAACTTCGCCTGGCGCGAGGCCGCGATCGAAATCTTTTCGCCGGTCCGGGGATTGCGGCCCTCGGATGCGGCACGTTCAGCAACACTGAAGGTACCAAAGCCAACAAGCCGAACTTCGTCACCCTTCTCAAGGGCACCGGCGATCGTATCGAACACGGCATCAACCGCCTTCGTGGCTTCGGACTTCTTCAGTTCGGTGGATGACGCAACCGCGTCGATCAGTTCGTTTTTGTTCACTTACCCCCTCCAGGACCATTTCGATTGGCAACGTCACCGACTTCCCCATGACGCAGTTGCCGGGACTGTAGTGCGGCGGTCGCAAATCCGTCAATCGCCGAAAGGCATTATTTCGCGGGATTTTTACGGTATGCGCCCGTTCAGGTTCGCGAAGACACAACGGGGGCCTGATTCTGTCAAAAAGAAACCGCCGCCCCTTCTTGGGAGCGGCGGCTTGGGCGCGATCGTTAGAGATCGGCGTCAATCACTCAGTGGGTCAAAACGGCCTTGCGATCGTCTTCTTCACTGCTCGGCGACGCCGTTTCCGACTTCTCGACCTCCTCCGGCCACTCGATCGGCACCAAGGGCCGAACGAGTGCGTGGAGAAGAACTTCATCCGCATGGGCAACAGGAATAATCTGCAGCCCGCGCTTCACATTTTCGGGAATCTCGGCCAGATCCTTTTCATTCTCCTTGGGGATCAGGACGGTCTTGATGCCACCGCGCAATGCGGCGAGCAGCTTTTCCTTCAAGCCACCAATAGGGAAAACCCGACCCCGGAGCGTGATCTCGCCCGTCATCGCGACATCGCGGCGCACGGGTATGCCCGTGAGCACCGAGACAATTGCCGTCACCATCGCGACACCCGCCGAGGGACCGTCTTTGGGGGTCGCCCCTTCTGGCACGTGAACGTGGATATCCTTCTTTTCGAAGGCTCCGCGCTGGATACCAAAGGCGGCAGCACGCGATTTCACATAGCTTTCGGCAGCCTGGACCGATTCCTTCATGACGTCGCCGAGCTTTCCGGTCGCTGTCACACGCCCCTTGCCCGGGAGAAGCACGGACTCGATCGACAGTAACTCGCCGCCGACCTCGGTCCAGGCCAAACCGGTGACGACACCGACGAGATCCTCCGACTCCACCTCACCGTAGCGATACTTGCGAACGCCCGCGTATTTCTCGAGATTGCGGCGTGTCACGGCGACCTTAGCGCCGGCGCCCTTCATCAGGATTTCCTTGATCGCCTTCCGGGTGAGGTTGGCGATGTCACGCTCGAGACTACGGACACCCGCCTCACGCGAGTAATAGCGGATCAAATCCCGAAGCGCGTCGTCCGAAATAGACCATTCATTCGGCTTCAGACCATTGGCCTCGACCTGCTTCGCGATAAGATGACGACGCGCGATCTCGATCTTCTCATCCTCGGTGTAGCCGGGGATGCGGATGATCTCCATGCGATCGAGCAGAGGCTGCGGCATCCGCAGGCTGTTCGCGGTCGTCACGAACATGACATCGGAAAGATCGTAATCGACTTCGAGGTAATGGTCGTTGAACGTCCCGTTCTGCTCTGGATCGAGGACCTCGAGCAGCGCGGAAGACGGGTCGCCCCGCCAATCGGCACCGAGCTTGTCAACCTCGTCGAGCAGAAAGAGCGGATTCGACGACTTCGCCTTCTTCATGCCCTGGATGACTTTCCCAGGCATCGAGCCGATATAGGTCCGGCGATGCCCGCGCACCTCGGCCTCATCGCGCACGCCACCGAGGGACATGCGCACGAAATTGCGTCCGGTTGCCTTGGCGATCGACTTGCCAAGCGACGTCTTGCCCACACCCGGCGGACCAACGAGGCAGAGGATAGGACCTTTCACCTTCTTCATGCGCTGCTGAACCGCGAGATACTCAAGGATGCGCTCCTTGACCTTCTCAAGACCATAATGCTCCTGATCAAGCACCTTCTCCGCGGCCTTGATATCGCGTTTGACCTTGGTGCGCTGTTCCCATGGAATCGACAGCAGCCAGTCGAGATAGTTGCGCACCACGGTGGCCTCGGCCGACATGGGGCTCATGGACTTCAGCTTCTTCAGCTCGGCCAGGGCCTTTTCGCGCGCCTCGACGGTGAGCTTGGTCTTGGCGACCTTCTCCTCCAACTCGGCGACCTCGTCCTTGCCGTCCTCGCCCTCGCCCAGCTCCTTCTGAATCGCCTTGAGCTGTTCGTTGAGGTAGTACTCGCGCTGGGTCTTCTCCATCTGCCGCTTGACGCGGTTGCGGATCTTCTTCTCC
>CAIXXC010000328.1 GCA_903923205.1 uncultured Rhodospirillales bacterium
CCGCCAGAAGCCGTCCTCATGGGTCAGACTCACCGCACCATGGTATAATTCCCGGATCAACGGCGATATTCTTGCCGGGATGGCCCGCCAGGACCATATCCATAACCTCTCGCTGCCGTGTTGTCAGAGAAGGCGACAACTGCCGTGTCAGTGCGAGGCGAGAGCAATGCCCGGCAGCGCTGCGATTTCGAGGCCGAGCGACTTGGCGAGGGCAGCGAGTTGCCGGCTGGTGGCCTGGTCGAGCCTCGCCATCTGCTCATTACTGGCGTCGAACATGGCACCGCGATCAGCCTCCTTTGCCGCGCGCACGGCGGCTTCCAGGTTCGCGTAAATCTCCGCGGCAGTGGCCAACGAGGCGGGAAAGCGCGAAAATTCAACCATGGCGGTCGAGTCGGTTAGTGACTGAATCGGAAAGGACGTCAACATTCGCTCGGTGGCCAGCAGGGCGCGGCTGGCTGACACCCGAGTCACACGGCCACGCCAAGCTTGATCGACCAGCCGATCGTGCAGATCGTGGATCTGGGTCGTAGCAAGGATGGCCAGATTGAGCGCGGCTGTCTTGGTCGCCCGCACGTCGCGCGCCTCCTTCAAGACCGCGGCTGCGGCAGCGCGTTCCTCGCGCTGGCGGGCAGCTCGCGATTCCCTTGCGGCTACCCGACCCGAGCCGATCACTGCCGCAATCGCGCCGATCGCTTCTACCCAGGCGGCGATCTCTGTCCAGATGGAGGCTGTGCCGTTCATATCCGACACCTCGGCGCCTTATTCCGGCACCGTCTCCAATTGCTGCCGCAGGGTTCCCTCCTGCTTCAAGGTGGGATAGTCGGTGTAACCGTGAGCTCCGCCACCGTAAACGGTGGCAGCATCCATCATCGGGTTCAGCCGAGCATCATGCCTTAGTCGATCGACGAGATCGGGATTGGCGAGGAAAGCCCGGCCAAACGACACCAGATCGGCCCGTCCGCTCGCCACAGCCTCGATTGCCATGGGCCGGTCATAGCCGTTGTTGACCATCCATACCCCGTCGAAGCGCGCCCGCAGGGCGGCATAGTCAAACGGCAGGTTGTCCCGGGCGCCACCAGTATCGCCCTCGACCACGTGAACGTAGGCCAGGCCGATGGGGTTCAGTTGAGCAACGACGTGTTCGAACAGCGGCTGCGGATTGCTGTCGAAAGAATCGCCGGCAGTGGAAACTGGTGAAAGCCTCACGCCAAGGCGATCTGCCCCAATCTCGGCCGCACATGCTCGGGCAACTTCCAGCAGCAATCGTGCGCGGTTCTCAATCGATCCACCGTAGGCATCGGATCGATGATTGGTACCATCACGAAGAAACGCGTCCAGCAAGTATCCGTGGGCACCGTGGATCTCCACACCGTCAAAACCGGCATCCATTGCGCAGGATGCTGCATTCCGAAAGTCGTCGACGATGCCTGGGATTTCGTCCATTTCCAGCGCTCGCGGCATCGAGCAATCGACAAAGCCGGTGCCATCATTCGATGCGATCCCGGGAATGTCGTCACGGGGTGAGGTTCCGTTCGCGGCGGAAGCGGCGACACCTGTGTTGCCGATGAAGGTCTTGATGCGCGCCCGGATCGCCGAAGGTCCAACCGGAGCCCGGCCGCCGGGTTGAAAGCTGGTGTGCGAGACCCGGCCGCAATGCCACAGCTGCACGACGATGGTGCCGCCCTCCGCGTGGACCATATCGGTCACCTTGCGCCAGCCGACAACTTGCTCCTCGGTATAGCAGCCCGGTGTGTCGGCGTAGCCCTGGGCCTGAGCAGAGACTTGCGTCGCCTCGGCGATGATCAACCCGGCGGATGCCCGTTGGCGGTAGTATTCGGCAGCGAAGGGTCCCGGCACCAGCCCGGGTCCGGCGCGACTGCGCGTGAGCGGGGCCATGACAATGCGATTGTCCAGCTGGAAGGCTCCCGCCGACGCGGGATTGAATAGCGCGTCAGGCGAACGAGACCGGGTAAATCTGGGCAAGCTGTGTCTCCGGGTCCTATGCCGATCCGTCCGGGATGGCTGGAGACAACCGTCTGGCCCGAAGGCCATGCGCTGTATGCGGTCGGAAAATACTCAGCCTTTCGGCCTGATCCTTGCTGCGTAGTTTCCGAGGCTGCTGTGGATCAGTCGGCGCCGGTACGATCCAGGTTCGCCAGCCAAGCAGCGGAATACTCTCCCAAACTCCTCCGTTCGCCAACTAATGAAAATGAGAAACCCATGACCGAAACCACCACATATCCGGCAACTGCCGTTGCTACATTCGACAGCCATGCCGATGCCGAGACCGCTGTGAAAAATCTTGGCCTTGCTGGTTTCGACATCAAGCATTTGAGCGTTGTCGGCAAAGGCTATCATATCGATGAACAGGTGACCGGATTCTACAATCAGGGTGACCGTATCCGCTTGTGGGGAGCGCGCGGCGCCTTCTGGGGCGCGCTGTGGAGTTTGTTCTTCGGCGGAATATTTGTGACTGTTCCGCTGGTCGGCCCCGTGGTCGCGCTCGGCTATCTGGGATTGATCGCCATCGGGGTGCTGGAAGGCGCGGCTCTGGTCGGTGGAGTCAGCGCGATCTCGGCGGCACTTTACGGGATCGGCATTCCGAAGGACAGCGTGCTTCAATACGAGACCGCCATCAAGACCGATGCCTATCTTGTTATGGTGCACGACACGTCGAGTCGGATCGCCATCGCTCGATATGTCCTCGAAACGGCTGGCGCATCACGGGTTGATGTCCATGAGGGGCTTTGTCCGAAGAGCACCAGCGATGCTCTGGAGCACGCCGAATAGCGCAATGCTCGGCGTTCGGGGTGGCGTGAAAGGCAGGGTTGCCCAAGCCCGTACCCGTCTCGGTTGAGTAGTTCCCGAGGCTGGTGACCATCCGAGATGCTGCGCAGCATGGCGAGCACATCAAGCATCAAACCGTTTCCCGAGCCCGTAAGGTATCAGACATGAATGCAATCACGAAGCTGTCGACAATGAAGGCATTGGTCTACCACGGCCCGGGCAAAAAGTCCTTCGAGGATCACGTCAAGCCCGAGATCGGCGCGCCGGGCGACGCGATCGTCAAGATCACCAAGACAACCATTTGCGGCACCGACCTGCATATCCTCAAGGGTGACCTGCCGAGTTGCACACCGGGTCGCATCCTCGGCCATGAAGGCGTGGGTGTGATCGAGAGCGTGGGCTCGGCGGTCACTGCTTTCAAACCAGGCGACCGCGTGCTGATCTCCTGCGTCAGCGCCTGCGGTAAGTGCGAATACTGCCGCAGGGGCATGTTTTCGCATTGCACGACCGGGGGCTGGATCCTGGGCAACACAATCGACGGCACGCAGGCTGAATATGTTCGCATTCCGCATGCCGACACCAGCCTGTACCCCATCCCCGACGGTGCCGACGAAGAGGCACTGGTGATGTTGAGCGACATTCTGCCCACCGGCTTCGAATGCGGCGTACTCAACGGCAAGGTGCAGCCCGGCGCTACTGTTGCGATCGTCGGCTCCGGACCGATCGGACTTGCTGCCCTGCTGACCGCCCGGTTCTATTCGCCCGGCGAGATCATCATGATCGATCTCGACGAGAACCGGCTCGAAGTGGCCAGACGCTTCGGTGCAACCAGGACTATCAACAGCGCCGATGGTCACGCGGTCGAAGCGCTGATGAAGCTGACCGGGGGGCGCGGTGTCGATACCGCGATCGAGGCGGTCGGCGTGCCGGCAACCTTTGAGCTTTGTGAGAAGATCGTCGCTGCAGGTGGGGTCATCGCCAACATCGGCGTGCATGGCGCGCCGGTAACGCTGCATCTGGAGCGGCTCTGGGATCGCAACATCGCGATCACGACCCGCCTTGTCGACACGTCAAGCACGCCGATGCTGCTCAAGGTGCTGGGTGCGGACAAGATCGACCCGAAGTTGCTGATCACCCACCGCTTCAAGCTCGGTGCTATCCTCGAAGCGTACGAGACCTTCGGCAACGCCGCCAAGACCAAGGCGCTGAAGGTGATCATCGAAGCCTGAAATTGCCATTCGTCGCTGCTACCCCGGTCGCTCGGGGGCGCGGCGCTTTCCTCAAAAAGGCAGACCCAAACCATGACTTACCAGAGCCTCAATCCGTTCAACGGCGAACTCGTCGAATCCTTCAATCCCGTCGGCGATGCGCCGCTTGAGACGAAGATCGCGACCGCTCAGGCCTGCTTCGAAACCTGGCGTCACACGTCATATGCCGAACGCGCTGCGATCATCGCAAAGGCTGGCGAGATTCTCCACGCCCGAGCCGACGAGTTCGCCCGGATCATGACTCTCGAAATGGGCAAGCGTATCGGTGAAGCCCGCGGTGAGGTAGAGTTCAGTGCCCGGATCATGGCCTATTATGCCAGGAACGCCGAGCGCTTCCTGGCACCGGTAAAGCTCAATCCGACAAATGGCGAAGCGCATATGGAGAGCAGCCCGATCGGCGTGATCTTCTGTGTCGAGCCCTGGAATTTCCCATACTACCAGCTCGCCCGGGTTGCCGGTCCGCACCTCATGGCCGGCAATACGTTGCTGGTGAAGCATGCGGGTATCGTGCCGCAATGCGCGATTGCGTTCGAGAAGCTGCTGATCGAAGCCGGTGCCCCAATCGGGCTCTATACCAACCTGCTGATCAGCCATGAGCAGTCCGACCATGTCATCGACGATCTGCGGATCAAGGGCGTGGCGCTTACCGGCAGCGTTGCGGCGGGTCGCAGCGTCGCATCGCGCGCCGGGCGCAATCTCAAAGTCTCATCGATGGAATTGGGCGGTAGCGATGCGTTCATCGTGCTTGAAGATGCCGATCTCGATCTGACGGTTCCGTGGGCCGTGTGGGGGCGGATGTACAACACCGGCCAGACGTGTTGCGCTGCAAAGCGCTTCATCGTCGTCGAGAGCATGGCTGACAAGTTTCTCGAGAAGTTTCGGGCCGCCCTGGGCGCGCTTGAACCCGGCGATCCGATGAACGAAAAGACCACGCTTGGTCCGTTGTCGACGGAACAGGCGCTGGTCGATCTGCTCGCGCAAGTCGACGGTGCCGTTGCCCATGGCGCCAAGGTGGTCATGGGCGGCAAGCGGATCGACCGTCCAGGCTCGTTCATGGCCCCAACCATCCTTACCGATATCAAGCCGGCTAACCCAGCGTTTCGCGAGGAATTCTTTGGCCCGGTCGCCTTGTTCTTCCGGGTGAAGGACGAAGATGAAGCGATCGCGCTCGCCAATGACTCCGACTTCGGCCTCGGCGGCTCGGTCTGGACGCGGGATGTTGCGCGCGCAAAGCGCATTGCTTCGCGGGTCGAGACCGGGATGATGTTCATCAACAACATCGACTGGACCGATGCCGAACTGCCGTTCGGCGGCGTCAAGGATTCGGGATATGGGCGCGAACTTGGCGACATGGGCATCCAGCAGTTTGTGAACAAGAAGCTGGTTCGCACCCACGCGGTCAAAGCACCCGCCTGATCCACGCCAATCCAGCAATCGGTGCCCGGCGCATGCGTCGGGCACCCGCCGATCGGTCCATGGGTGGAGCGTGGAATGTACGTCAATATCGCTGTTCTCAAAGAGACCAGGCCTCACGAGCGCCGGGTGGCATTGGTTCCGCCGCTTGTGCCCAAGCTGACCAGGCTGGGAGCCAGGCTCCACATGCAGACCGGCGCAGCAGAGGCCATCCGCCTGGCTGCTTCCGCTTATGGCGATGTCATCTTGATGGATGATCGCGCCGCCATGGTGGCGGATGCCGACGTGGTTCTGTGTGTCCAGCCTCCGGCGCTCGACGTCGTCGATGCCATGAAGCCTGGGGCGGTCCTGATCTGCTTCGTTTATCCGGCCAACGAGCCCGAACTGGTCAAACGCTTGCTGGCCCGCAAGATCACCTGTTTTGCGATGGAGCGCATTCCGCGCATCTCGCGGGCACAAGCCATGGACGCCTTGTCCAGCCAGTCCGCGCTTGCCGGCTATTACGCTGTCGCGCTGGGAATGACGCATATGGACTGCGTTCTGCCCAAGATCACGTCTGCAGCTGGGGTCATCGGGCCGGCCAAGGTCCTGGTGATGGGCTTGGGCGTTGCAGGGCTGGAGGCAATTGCCACCGCCCAGCGGCTCGGGGCCGTGGTCGAGGGTTACGACGTTCGGCCCGAAACGCGCGAGCAAGCCTTGTCGCTGGGCGCGACGTTCGTAGATACCGGCGTGGATGCCACCGGGAAGGGCGGCTATGCCCGGGAACTTTCGACGGACGAAAAAGCCAGAGTCGACGCGGTTCTGACCAGACACATCCAGGTGTCCGATCTGATCATCACGACCGCGGCCATCCCGGGAAAGGCGTCGCCGAAGCTGATCAGCAAGGCGCAAGTCTCCGGCATGAAATCCGGCGCGGTCATCGTTGATCTTTCGGCTGAAGGCGGGGGCAACTGCGACGTCACCCAGCCCGGCAAGACGATCGAAATTGGCGGCGTCACCATTGTCGCGCCGATCAATGTTCCTTCGCATCTGGCAGCAGACGCCAGCGCGCTCTACGCCAGGAACCAGTACAACCTGCTCGCGCTGATGCTGCACGACAACATCATCACGATCGACTGGACCGACGAGGTGCTGGCGAAGACCGCACTGACTCATGACGGCAAGCTTTGCAGCGACGGCAAGCCCGGGGCTTCGCAGGCCAAGCCAGGCAGTCACCCGGCGCGAGCGGCTTGATGATCATGGGACAACCGTCATGAACGCCGACATCGCGATCACCGGGCTTATAGCCCTCTATATCTTCATGCTGGCGGGATTTGCCGGGTGGGTGATCATCGGGAATGTGCCGGCAATCCTGCACACACCGCTGATGTCAGGCTCGAACTTCGTGCACGGCATCGTTGTCGTCGGCGGCCTGTTCTCCCTTATCAACGCCGTCACGCAGCTGGAGCAGGCAGTCGGCTTCCTGGCAGTGCTGCTCGGCGCCGGCAATGCCGCCGGCGGCTATGCCGTGACCGACCGGATGCTGGCGATGTTCAAGATCAGCGGTTCGGCAAACCAGCATCACAGTCACGCCAAAGTTCATCATCCCAAGAAGAAGGGGTGAGGGAAATGCTCGCCGTGATTTCGCAATGGGCGATCGGCCTAACCGATCTGGTCGCCGCGTTCCTGTTCCTGTTCGGCCTCAAGCGGATGTCATCCCCTGCCACCGCAGCCTCCGGCATTCGGGTTGCAGGCTTCGGAATGGTCGCGGCGGTGCTCGTCAGCTTTCTCTATGCGTTTACGGTCGATGCGGCTGTCAGGCCTCGGCTGGTGGTCAATCTGGCGCTGGCGATTGCCGCGCTTGCCATTGGTGGCGTCGGTGCATGGTTCGTCGGCCGCAGGGTCGCCATGACTGCCATGCCGCAGATGGTCGCGATCTATAACGGCATGGGCGGCGGCGCAGCTGGCGGTATCGCTGCGGTCGAACTGTTCGGGAACAGGTCGCATGGGGCACCGCAGCTTGTTGTGACATTGCTTGGGGCAGCCATCGGCGCGGTGTCGATGTCGGGCTCCGTGATCGCATGGGCCAAGCTTCAGGGCGTGCTCGGTAAGCCGCTCAGGTTCGGTGGCCAGCGGATCTTGAACGGGCTCGTATTCCTGGCCGTAGTCGCAGTGGGCGCATGGATCGCGGTGCTCGGGCTTGTCGGCATGGCTCCGGTCCTGCCGACAGCAACCTGGATCACGATCTTTTTCGCCCTTGCTCTGGTCTTCGGGATCCTGATGACCTTGCCGATCGGCGGCGCCGACATGCCGGTCGTCATCTCGATATACAACGCCTTCACCGGCCTTGCCGTTGGCTTCGAAGGGTTCGTGCTCAGCAATCCGGCGCTGATGATTGCCGGCATGGTGGTTGGCGCGGCAGGCCTGCTGCTGACCTTGCTGATGGCCAAAGCGATGAACCGCTCGGTCGCCAACGTCCTCTTCTCGAACTTCGGAGCCGCTCCTGCCAGGGCAAAGGGCAAAGGTGTCTCCGGCACCGAACGCGAAACCCAGGCCTCCGACGCCGGCATCCAGATGCACTACGCCACAAGCGTCATCATCGTGCCGGGCTATGGCCTTGCTGCGGCGCAGGCACAGCAAAAGCTCTACGAGTTCGTCAAGCTCCTGCTCGCGGCGAGGGTCCAGGTCCGGTTTGCGATCCATCCGGTGGCAGGGCGGATGCCGGGGCAGATGGACGTTCTCCTCGCCGAGGCTGGCGTACCCTACGACCTCATCTTCCAGCTCGACGATATCAATTCCGACTTCGCGAGCACCGATGTCGTGCTGGTGATCGGTGCCAATGACGTCGTCAATCCGGCCGCCCGGACCGACAAATCCTCTCCCATCTTCGGCATGCCGATCCTCGATGCGGACAAGGCCAGGCAGGTCTTCGTCATCAAGCGCGGGCAGGGCAAAGGCTATTCGGGCATCGTCAACGCGCTGTTCTACGCGCCAAACTGCAACATGGTTTTTGGCGATGCCCAGGCGGTGCTGGTCAAGATGATTGAGGCGGTACGCGGCCTTGGTGCCGCCGCTGCCTGAACTCCCCCTTTCGAATGTGAAACACCTGAAGGTACCGAACATGATGCCCAAGAAGATGCACGTTGCCGTGGTCACCGCTTTCGGCAAGCCGCTGGAATTGCAGGAATGGGATATTCCGGTGCCGGGGCCCGGCCAGATCCTGGTCAAGACCGAGGCATGCGGGGTTTGCCACACCGATCTTCACGCAGCGAAAGGAGATTGGCCGGTCAAACCCGCGCTTCCTTTCATTCCAGGCCATGAAGCGATCGGGATCGTTGTGGCATTGGGTGCCGGTGTGACGATCGTCAAGGAAGGTGATCGGGTCGGTGTCCCCTGGCTTTACTCGGCCTGCGGGCACTGCGAATACTGTTTGTCGGCTTGGGAAACCGTTTGCAATGAAGCCCAGTTCGGTGGCTACACCCGGAACGGCGGGTTTGCCGAATATGTTCTCGCTGACCCCAACTACGTCGCGCATATTCCCCGGGGGCTCAGTCCAACCGAGGCCGCGCCGCTGATCTGTGCGGGGATCACGACCTACAAGGGCATCAAGGAAACCGAAGCCAGGCCGGGCGAATGGATCGCCATCTCCGGCTGCGGTGGTCTGGGGCATCTGGCCATCCAATACGCCAAAGCCATGGGGCTCAAGGTCTGCGCAGTCGATATCGATGACGGCAAACTCGACCACGCCCGGCGCCTTGGCGCCGACTTGACCATCAATGCCAAGACGCACGACCCTGCGAACATTCTCAAGATGGCCATCGGCGGCGGCGCACACGGCGTGCTGATCACTGCGCCTTCATTGCCTGCCTTCAAGCAGGGCATCGAAATGACGCGCAAGCGGGGAACCTGTGCATTGGTTGGCCTGCCGCCGGGTGAATTCCCCACCCCTTTGTTCGATGTAGTGGCCAGTTGCATCACTATCAGGGGGTCGTTTGTCGGCACCCGCAAGGACATGGCCGAATGCCTAGCGTTGGCAGTTGATGGCAAAGTCAAGGCCGATATCGAACTCCAACCGCTCGCTGCGATCAACACGGTCTTCGAGCGGCTTGAACACGGCGACGTGCCGTCGCGCGTCGTGCTCGATTTCGCGGTCGTATAGCAGCCCTGATGATGGATAATGACTGCGCACTGCTGACCGTCGGGCAAATGGGCGAAGCGGACCGTCTGGCGATTGCAGCGGGCATCACATCACTGCAATTGATGGAGAATGCCGGCGCTGCGGTTGCGCAGCAGATTATGGCCCACTGGACGAAGCGTCCGATCACGGTCCTGTGCGGTCCAGGCAACAATGGCGGCGACGGATTTGTCGCCGCCCGGCACCTGGTCGAAGCGGGTTGGGTCGTCCGTCTGGCATTGTTGGGGAAATTGGCGCAGCTCAAGGGCGAGGCACGCGTCAATGCAGATCGCTGGTCTGGATCTGTCGAGCCATTGACGCCGGCCGTGATCGACGATGCCGAACTGATAATCGATGCGCTGTTCGGCGCTGGTCTCGATCGTCCGCTGGCAGGCGGTGCAGCTGACATTCTCGCGGCTGCCGCGGCGCGAAATGCTGCCATCATCGCGATCGATGTTCCCAGCGGACTGATGGGGGATAGTGGTGTCACGCTTGGCGCGGTTGCCGCCGCCCTGACTGTCACATTCTTCCGCAAGAAGCCGGGTCATCTCTTGTTCCCGGGGCGTTCTCTCTGCGGTGAAGTTGTTGTCGCCGACATCGGCACGCCGCCAAGCGTGTTCGAGACCGTCTTGCCCGAGACTTTCGAGAATGATCCAGCGCATTGGCTTGCCCGGATCCCTCAACCCATCAACGGCGGCAACAAATACTGCCGCGGGCACGCGCTGCTCTGGGGTGGGTATCCGACAACAGGTGCCGCGAGGATGGCCGCGCGCGCTGCGGCCCGGGCGGGAGCCGGGTTGACGACGGTCGCAGTACCGCCCGAAGCGTTGGTGATTTATGCAAGCGCTCTGACGAGCATCATGGTTCAGCCAATTGCCAGCACCGAAGCGTTGACGGTGCTGCTTCGCGATCAGCGTATGACCGCGCTGTTGATCGGGCCGGGGGCAGGGCTTGTCGAGCAAACGCGCAGCTCGGCACTGGCAATGCTGGCGACGGGGCGACCGACCGTACTCGATGCCGATGCATTGACGATTTTTCGCCATGATCTGATGTCGCTCAGCCAAGCCATCACAGGCGCTTGTGTTCTGACGCCCCATGATGGCGAGTTCGCCAGGCTGTTCGATATCCGCGGAGACAGGCTTGCGCGGGCGCGGGCAGCGGCAGCGCTGAGCGGGGCAATCGTCATTCTCAAAGGCAGCGATACGGTGATCGCGGCGCCCGATGGACAGGCGATCATCAACAGCAACGCCCCGCCCAATCTGGCGACGGCAGGTTCAGGCGATGTCCTCTCGGGTATTGTTCTGGGGCTGTTGGCGCAGGGGATGGCGCCCTTTCTGGCCGCCGCCGCTGCTGTCTGGCTTCACGGGGCTGCGGCGGCGCATTTTGGGCCCGGTCTTCTGGCCGAGGACCTGCCGGATTGCCTCCCTGCGGTGTTTCGGCAGCTTCGCGACCGCGGGCATCATCCCGCCGGTTAGAGCGTGATCACCTTACCTTGTAGCGTCGTGACGGAGCCGATTTTGGCCCGGCGCCCCCAGCTTTGCGGAACGCAAAGCGTTCCTTGTCTGGATCGAGGAG
>CAIXXC010000329.1 GCA_903923205.1 uncultured Rhodospirillales bacterium
CGGCGCGTCGTCATGCCCATCTGGTCATAGCGTCGGCGGGTGGCCTGCAGGATTGACGAGCGCGCTGTAGACGGCGTTCCGCCCATTCCGACCGGCTGGGGATCATATTCAAGAGCGAGACGAAGCATTTCGGCTTCCTCGCGACTTCGGAGCAATTCGACCGTCCGGAAGGCGAAATCGATCCCGGCCGTCACTCCGCCTCCCGTGATGCGGTTGCGATCCACGACCACCCGTTCCTCCGACGGATACGCGCCGAACAACGGCAGGAGATCGCGCCAGGCCCAGTGGCAGCCCGCCTTGTAGCCGACCAGAAGTCCGGCGGCGCCAAGAATGAGCGACCCGGTACATACGGAGGTCACGAACTGAGCCCCCTCCCCGGCCTGTCGCACAAACTCAAGACTCTCCGGATCGCCCATCACGCTGTCGACGCCCATGCCGCCCGGCACGCAGATCAGATCAAGCTTGGGCGACTCCGCAAAGCTCACGGTCGGCGCTAGGGACAGACCGCAATCACTGGGGATGAGATCACGGGTCTTGGCCAGAAAATGGCAGCGGGAGTCGCTCATCCGGCTCAGCACCTGCGCCGGTCCGGTCAGGTCCAGCTGTGTCAGGCCAGGGAACAGAACGAAACCGATTTCAAAGGGGGTCGACATATCAAGGTCCCTCCAGCGAGCCGCCAACTCTAAACCGTCTGTGGAGGCTTCGGCCATACCGCTTGACAGTGCATCTGGCCTAGAGCTATGTCACGCGCCTCGTCGGGGGGCCTTGGCTTCCGCTTCGAGATGCGCGGGAGTAGCTCAGTTGGTTAGAGTACCGGCCTGTCACGCCGGGGGTCGCGGGTTCAAGTCCCGTCTCTCGCGCCACTCTTCCTTTTAAATCTGCGGATGAGACAAGGCCCTTCTAGGGCCCAATCGGCGTATTTGGACCGACAGTCTCTCCCTATGCCTCTCCCATGTGATGCGGGCCGCAGCGCTTGCCCCGGCATGGACGCGGGACTGGGTCTTGCTCTTCAACTCAATTGCCAATCATACAAGAATCAGCAGCACTGAACGGACTGCCTACGACGCGGAATTCGCTGGTCGCGCCGCGTGAAGGGCGAGACCAGGAAGTGCTGGATGGCTAAGCCCTACACCTGCGCAACGTCGGACGTCCGCCTCAAGCCCGCGCCTGAGCAATCGTTGCTGTCCATCGTCATCCCCACGTTCAACCGCCCGATTGAACTGGCGCTGGCGGTCTCGAGCATCGCCGAACAGATCAAGGACGGCCTCGAGCGCAAAGTAGAAATCCTCATTTCCGACAACGCGTCATCGGCAGACCATCAGGCCGCAATTCGCGCGCTTTCCGACCGTTTCTCATGTGTCAGCTACTACATGAACGCTCAGAACGAAGGTCCAGGTCAAATCGCACTGGCGCCATGGCGGGCGCGTTGTCGATGGCATTGGCTCTTTGGTGATGATGATGTGTTGATCCCGGGGGGTGTAAGCGGTGTGGTCAACGTGTTGGAGCGTGACGCCCCCGCGTTCCTAAGTCTCAATCGCTGCGTCGCAGACAACACTCTCGAAAACCTGCTGACCGCCGCAAAGAACAGCCTTCCGACGACCAAATTTGACACGTTTCTCGATATGATGAAACGAATTGGCATCGATCAACTGTCATTTTTTACGTCGCAAATCTACGAAACCAATGCGTCGAGACAAACTGACGCGACACATTACGTGGAGAGCCAGTCGTTTTATTCTCAGATTGCGTATTATCTCGATGCATTCAGCAATTTATCCGCAATGTATCTTGAGGACGTCTACGTCATACATCGATGGCAACCTGATGATACAAAAAAGCACGCAGCGAATTTCTATCACCTCGCAGCGACTCTTCCTCCGATCATGGCTTACGCTCGCGATCGTCACGGCCTGGACAAGGGACTCTTCGAGCAGATTTCGGGAGAGAAGTCCGCGTCGATGAAC
>CAIXXC010000330.1 GCA_903923205.1 uncultured Rhodospirillales bacterium
CCGGCTAGCCCGGGCGCCGCAACAGATCACTGTCCTTGATGTCGTCGATGCGATCGAAGGTAACAAGTCCCTTTTTGATTGCCAGGAAATCCGCAGTCGTTGTGCGCTCTTTGGTGACAGGGTCCCCGGCTGGGCGACCGATGGGGTCTGCGCGATCCATGCCGTGATGCTGCGTGCCGAAAAACGGATGCGCGAGGAGCTTGCCGCGACAACCCTTGCCGATCTGGCGGGAGTGCTCGGCGGCAAAATGCCGGCCACCATGCCCGATCAGGTGCGATCCTGGCTGTCGGACCGATCAACCGCCCGCATGTCTGGAACGCAGGGCGCTCCACAACGACGCCGACGACGAGCCTCCCCCACGAACCAGGCATCCTAACCGCTTCATCCCATTCGACAGGAGTATCACATGCCACAGCGCGTTCTTATCGTCGGTGCCGGTTTCGCTGGAATGTGGGCGGCTCTCAGTGCTGCGCGGGCACTTGATCTCGCCGGCCGCAGCGCTGGCTCGCTTGAAATTGTCGTCGTCGCGCCAGAACCCTATCTCCATGTCCGCCCACGCCTCTATGAATCTGACGCCGCCAGTATGAAGGCACCACTTTTGGACCTGTTTGCAGCCGTCGGCGTTCGTTTCCACCAGGGCACAGTGGAAGCAATTGATACCGGGGCCCGGACAATTCTGACCCGGGATGCCAAAGGGACAACATCGTCGCTTGGTTATGACCGCCTGGTGCTGGCCAGCGGCAGCCGATTGTTCCGCCCGTCCATTCCGGGGCTTGACGAATTCGCGTTCAGCGTCGATCAAACCGACGAGGCGGTAGCCTTGGACCTGCACCTGCGCGCCCTCGCCAAGCGCCCGGCATCTGTCTCACGCAACACGGTAGTGGTCGCCGGAGGTGGGTTTACCGGAATCGAAATCGTCGCTGAAATCCCTACGCGATTGCGCAGCTTTTTAGGGGTGGATGCTGCCATTCGCGCCGTCGTCGTCGAGCAAGCTGATGCCATAGGCCCGGATCTCGGTCCTGGGCCGCGACCGGTGATCGAAAACGCGCTTGACGCGGCGGGGGTCGAGCGGCGCCTCGGTGCCGCCGTCACGTCGATCGGTCGAGATTTTATTGCCCTGAGCAATGGGGAGACCATCGCAACCCAGACGGTCATCTGGACCGCCGGCGCCCGCGCTCAGGCCCTGACCGCGCAAGTTCCAGGTCAACGCGATCGTTTTGGCCGGCTCCAGGTCGATCGGGATCTGCGCGTCCCGGATGCGAAAAACGTCTTCGCTGCAGGCGATGTCGCGTGTGCCGCGACTGACGACGTTGGCAATGTTGCCTCCATGTCTTGCCAGCACGCCATGGCGCTTGGCCGCTCTGCCGGACACAATGCCGTGCAGGATTTGCTCGGATTGCCGCTGCGGCCTTACACCCAGGTTAAATATGTAACCTGCGTTGACCTTGGCCCATGGGGTGCCGTGTACACCGAGGGCTGGGAACGAACGGTCATGCTGACCGGCAAGGAGGCCAAGGACCTCAAGCGTCAGATCAATTCACTCTGGATTTATCCGCCGCCGGCGGACCGGGCGGCGATCTTTGATGCTGCCGACCCCGCTCGATTGGTCGTCGCTTGACATTGCAAGGCTCTACCTTGATAGGTTTCCGGGTAAACGGGTGCAAGACCCATCCAACCCCCGTAGGTGGCAGAACGATCTGATTTCGTGCGCGTTGACGCGTGGCGCTCGGTGAGATTCGGCCGTCTTGCGAGTGTCGTCCGAAAAAATCAGGAGTTTCCATGCCGACCGAGATGCGCCAGATCGCATTCCATCACCAGGAAGTTGCGCGAGCGCTGCTCGACTACGACAAAAGGCGGGACAATAAATTCCCGGCCGGAACGATCCGGAATATCGAGATCGAGGAAGACCCAGATATCCACGCAACCATCATCTTCGACGTGCTGAAGGGAGGTTCGACCGAGGTTAAGGTTAGTCCGGAAGTCCTCGCCGCGTCACTGATCCTGTTTTGCATTAACAGCAAGATCCCCATGCCAGCCGACGCAACCAAGCGGCTGCAGAAGATCGGAGACGGTGTGGCCCTTTTCGTTGTGAAGCGGGACAAGTCCTACGGACGGTAGGCATCGGGAACATCACCTCTGCCCAGCTATTTGCTGTTGCCTTATCGGCCCATCCCGCACGACATTGCCGGACAACGAAGAAGAACCAAGAAGGGCAGACCATGAATCGTGTTGCAGGCAAGGTCGCGGTCATCACTGGAGCCGGGAGTGGCGTTGGACAGGCGTGCATGAAGCTGTTCGCCGCCGAGGGCGCGCGGGTCGTGGGCGTCGGTCGTACGCAGGCGAGCCTCGATGCCACGCTGAAAATGGTGACCGACGCGGGTGGGGACGGTATCGTTGTCGCCGCCGATCTCTCCCTGGAGGCTAGTGCCGATAAGGTTATGGCCGCCGCCGTGGCAGCTTTCGGTCGAGTGGACATCGTCGTCAACGCTGCCGGTGTCGGCTATAGCTGGCTTGAGAAAAGCCCTGGTTCGATGGGTGATATCGTCGAGACCACCGCTGAAAAATGGCACGAGGTGATGAACCTCAACCTCGATAGCTGCTTTTACATGTGTCGCGCGGCGATCGTGCAGTTTCGCAGGCAGGGCGGCGGCGCCATCGTCAACGTCGCCAGTATTTCGGGCATGCTCGGGCTTTCGGTGGCCCATACCTACACGGCAGCCAAGGGCGCAATGATCAACCTGACACGCTCGCTCGCGGTGACCTATCCGATGGAAAACATCCGCGCCAATTGCATCGCGCCGGGTTATATCGCGACGCCGATGGTGGCCGCCGTGCTCAACATGTTCGACGATCCCGTGGTTGCCGATCGATTGGCGCCGATGCAGCGTCCCGGAACGCCGGAAGAGATGGCCTATGGGTGCCTCTATCTCGGCTCCGACGAGGCCAGCTATTGTAACGGCACTGTCCTCGTCATCGATGGCGGCACGAGCGCCCGGCAGTAGGACCAAGGCGGCACCGACGAACGCCGCCTTGGTCTGGCCTGTCTCAGAACTCCATCGGCGAGCGGAAATGCGCGGCGAAGATGCGATCGCGGTGCTCTAGCAGGATCGGGTCAAGGGCCGCGCGGATCTGCGGATCGGTCGCCACGAACATCGGCCGCATCGCCTCCGGAATCGGACATTGCGGCGATGGCAGCGGGGCTAGAAGATTGGCGAACGCCGTCCAGTATATATCAAGTGCGCTCAATGAGTCGCCGACGAAAAAGGGTATGCCTCGGTCGGCCTGGGCCCGCAGTTGCGTCGTCAAGGTTGTCAGCGTGGCGGCGGTTCGCACTCCGGCCAGGCGGCTGTCTTCGGAGTCATAGCGATATTTGGCGCCGATTTGGGCGGCAAATTCCGGTGGGTCGTCCATCGCCATAGCCGGGGCGATCATCTGCAGACGTCTGTTCCAGCCTACCCCCAACTCGCCGCAGATCTCGTGCGACAGGCCAATCATAAGTGCGCGGAGTAAGGGGTCGGCCGGGATCAAGGACGGGGTTGGTGCCAGTCGTTCAGCGAGGTAGAGGATATCGATCCAGCGATCGATCGGCTTCTCGTCCGCCCAGGCGACGACAGGGCCGCTGTTCTGCCCGGACCAGGCAACGATCTCCCTGTTTTCGCCTGCCGGAATCAAGGGGGCTGCGACATAGTCCAGCCCCTTGATCTCGAAGATGGTTTTGGCCGCCTGTCCCCAAGGGCTCGGCAGCCCCTGGACCAGCACGATGCGCAGGCCCTTATCGGCGATGATTTCAGCCGGTGAGCGGTAAGTCAGCATCAGCGCACCACGACGGTCTTGGCGGTATCGAGAACCGATTCCAGCACCAGCGGTTCGGGCACCACGATGCCCCGCTGGAAGGCCGGGCGAGCATCGAGCCGGGCGATCCAGGCCTTTAGATTGTCCAGCCCATCGGTATCGACGCCGGGCCATTCATAGATGCGGACCCAGCACCAATTCGCGATATCGGCGATGCTTAGCTCATCGCAGAGATACTCGCGCCCCTCCAACTGCCGGTCGAGGACTTCGAAGAGGCGGCGGCATTCCTTTTGGTAACGATCGATTGCAGGCTGAATTTTCTCAGGGAAATAGCGATAGAAGACATTGGCCTGACCCATCATCGGACCAATTCCAGCCATTTGGAACATCAGCCACTGCGTCACGCGTGATTCGCCCTTGACGTCTTTCGGCAGCAGCTTGCCGCTCTTCCGGGCAAGATAAAGCATGATCGCGCCGCTTTCGAAGATTGCGAAATCGTCATTATCGCGATCCACAATGGCCGGAATCCGCCCATTGGGGCATAGCTTCAGGAACTCCGGGGTCTTTTGCTCGCCCTTGCTGAGGCTGATCGGGATGACATTATAGGGCATGCCGATTTCTTCCAGCAGCACCGAGACCTTCCACCCATTCGGCGTGGAGGCGGTGTAAAGATCGATCATCTAGTTGGCTCCCCGGAGTTTGTTGCTGTGTTTTGGACGGCGCTACCAGGCGATCTGGCGACCGTCATAATTGTAGTAGTGGACGCCGGGCTTGCCCGATAGCCGGCTGATCAGATCGACGACATTGGGAATGCTTTCGTCGATCGAGAGATCTGCCTCGGGACCGCCCATATCGGTGCGGACCCAGCCCGGAGCGATCAGCAGCAGTGCGCGCGGATCATCGGGATGGCGTGCCGAGAAGCTGCGCATGAAGGTGTTGAGCGCGGCCTTGCTGCCACGGTAAGCCTCCCAAAGCCCATAGGTATTCTCGGCAACGCTGCCAAGGATCGACGACATTACGCCGATCGTCCCACTGGCCGGGACAACATCCTGGAACGCCTCGATAAAGCGCATGGGGCTGAGGGCGTTGGTTACCATCACCCGCGTGAAATCTTCGGTCGAGACAGTCGCGATCGTCTCACTCGCGTTGTTGGCGACGCCGGCATTGACAAAGAGAAGGTCGAACTTGCGTGAGTTCAGGCGCGCGTGAAGTGCTGCGACCTGATCGGGTTCATTGATGTCGCAAACCTCGACCTCGAGCCGGCCAGCATGGCGTTCCGCCACGGCATGGAGCCCGGTGCGGGCGCTGCCGCGAACGGTCGCGACCACGTTCCAGCCGCGGTTGAGATACTCTTCGGCCAGGGCCAGGCCAAGTCCACGGGATGCGCCAACGATGAAGGCGGTTTTGGTCGATGACATAAGGTCAGGTCTTTCTCGAGGCGACGCCTCGTCTAGGAAGGGATTTGGGTCAGATTTCGGCGGCGATGCTGCGCAGTGCCTTTTCGAAGGCTTCCGGTGGCTGGCCGCCGCTGATGAGGTAGCGGTCGTTGATGATGACTGCCGGAACGCCTGTTATGCCCTGGTCATGCCAGAAACGTTCGGCCTTGCGGACATCGGCACCGTAGCGATCGGACTCCAGAACAGCCTGTGCGGCGACACGGTCTAGTCCCGCTTTTTCCGCCGCATCCAGCAGGGTTGCATGGTCGCCCGGGTTCTTGCCGAGGGTGAAATAGGCGTCGAACAAAACGACCTTCAACGCGCGCTGCTTGCCCTCGAGCCCGGCCCAATGGAGCAGACGATGGGCATCGAAGGTATTGTAGATGCGCCGATCATCGTCCATCGCCATGGTGAAGCCGAGCCCTGCCGCGCGATCAACGATGGCGGCCCGGTTGGCGGCGGATTGCGCGGCCGTGATGCCGTATTTCTTGGTGATATGCTCGACCAGGTTCTGGCCCTCGTCCGGCATATCGGGGTTCAGCTCGAAGGGCTGGAAATGAATATTCGCGGCAACCAGATCGCCGACGCGGTCGAGCGCCTGTTCCAGCCCTTTCAGGCCGATCACACACCAGGGGCAGGAGACGTCGGAGACAAAATCGATCTTCATGGGCTTGGTCATGGCGTTCCCCTTTTTCGGGATTGGGATTGCTGCTTGGGATGTTACGTGCGCCATGCCTGGCGATAGAGTTCCTCGATCTCGGGCGCGGTCGGGACGCGCGGGTTATTGCCCGGCGATCCGGAGGCGAGGGCCTGTTCCGCCATAGTCGGGATCAGGTGATGCCAGCGTGCCTCGTCGATGCCATACGCCTTCGGCCCCGGTACTTCCAGATCGGCGTTGAGTTGGGACAATTCATCAAGGAGGCGCGCGACGGCGGACTGGTCGCCCTCACCCTCGGCCGCGATCCCCATCGCCCGTGCGCAATCAGCGTAGCGCGCCAGCCCGTGAGGCGCCGAAAACGCCGTCACCGCCGGCAACAGCATGGCGTTGGAGAGGCCGTGCGGCACATGGAAATGCGCCCCGATCGGTCGGCTCATGCCATGAACCAAGGCGACCGAACTATTGGAAAATGCGATCCCGGCCTGGGTCGATCCTGCCATCATGGCCTCGCGCGCCGCGCGATCGCCGGCATCGGCCCAGACCCGACGCAGGTTCGGCGCGATCGCCCGCATCGCCGCAAGGGCGAAGCCATCGGCGACGGGGTTGGCCCGTTTCGAGACATAGGCTTCGATGGCATGGGTCAGCGCGTCGATCCCGGTGTCTGCGGTCAGCCGCCTTGGCTTTGTCAAGGTCAGCTCGAAATCGACGAGGGCGGCCAGCGGCAGGTAGGCAAGCCCGGCGCAGAGCATCTTCTCGTCGCTGATCTCGTCCGTGATGATCGTGAATCGTGTCGCTTCCGATCCGGTGCCCGCAGTTGTCGGGATCGCCATAACGGGCAGACCGGGCGTGTCCTGAACATGGGGTACCTTATAGTCGCGCATCGCACCGCCATGCACGGCGAGGACAGCGACAGCCTTCGCGGTGTCTATGGGACTACCGCCGCCGAACCCGATCACGCAGTCGTGGTCGCCCAGCTTGAGCGCGCTCAGCGCCGTCTCGACGGAGGCGAGCGTCGGATCGGGAACGGTATCGGCAAAAATGGTGAACGCAATTCCGGCGGCGGTGAGGGGTGCCGTCAGCGTTTCCACCCGACCGGTGTCGCGCAGGAAGCGGTCGGTCAGGATGAACGGCCTGTTCAACCCGAACTGGGTCAATGTCGTTGCCAACACTTGCGATGCACCGCCGCCGATCCGCAGCAGTCTTGGAAACGCGATTGTACTGAGCAAGGACCCCTCCCTGGGCGCTACCCGACGGACGGGTTCTTAATGCGTCGGATTAGGATCACATGTTGCCGCAAAGATGTGAAGGGGGCGGTGCTTGCTGTGCGGTCAGAAAGACGACCTCCGAACCTGCGATCACGCGCGCATCCCGCCGTCGACCGGCATTGCGATGCCCGTGACGTATGATGCGTCGTCGGAAAGCAGGAACAGGGCGGCGCGGGCGATTTCCTCGGGCTGTGCGACCCGACCGAGCGCGGTGACCGTCGCGACCTTGCCGACGAGATCCTCGACATCCATTCCTTTGGTGTGCGGTTGGTCAGGGCGATCGACAAAGACACGCAGCATCGGCGTATCGATCGGACCCGGACAAATCGCATTCACGCGGATGCCGAACGACCCGTAGCGCCGCGCGAGGCTCTGCGCGAGGCCGATGATGCCGGCTTTGGCGGCACCATAGACTGGGCTCCAAGGCGAGGATACCAGCCCGGAAACCGAGGAAGTGAAGAGGATGCTGCCCCGGTGGGCCTTTTTCATTTCGGTCAGGGCCGCGCCGGTGGTGATGAATTGCGAGCGCAGGTTGAGGTCGATGGCACTGTCCCATTGCGCCATATCGAGATCCTCGACCGCCGCCGGGCCGGGGATGCCAAGGTGGTTCCACAGGAAATCAATCCCGCCGAATTCCCGCACTGTCGTGGCGACAATGTCGCGGGCGGCGGCATCATCGCTCAGATCCGCGCCGACCGCGAAGGCGTTGCCGCCCGCATTCCGGATATCGCCGACGACCGCCTCGGCCTTGTCGCCATCGCGATCGACGACGCAGACCGCAGCACCCTCGCGTGCAAACATCAACGCCGCAGCGCGCCCCGTTCCCGAGGCCGCTGCCGTGATGATCCCTCTCCGACCCGCCATCCGCATGGCCGTCTCCTCATGCTCGTGTTTGTGCGTTTCGGTAGATTTACTCAGCCGCTTGGGACAGTTTCGCCCGTTCGAGCTTGAAGCCCGTGTACTTGTTGTCTTCGGACGCTTCGAGGGTTGAACGATAGAGGCTGAAGCCGCCGAGATACGATAGGATGACACGCGGCTTGCCGGGCACGTTGTCGCCCATGTACCAGGATTTCGCGAGCGGGAAGAGCGTGTGATCGGCAACCTCGATATTGTGCTGGATCCACTCGTTCTCGGCTTCCACCGTGGGCTCCACGGCGGTGAAGCCACGCTGATCCATCCGCCGCATCAGACGACCGAACCAGCGGGTCTGCCATTCTCCCAGCAGGACCGGCTGGAAAAAGGCTGCCGGGCTGGTCGGGCCGTTCAGCATGAACAGGTTGGGGTAGCCCTCGCTCATCATGCCGGCGCGGGTGCGGGCACCTTTCTCGGCCCATTCCCGGCTCATTTGGCGCCCGCCACGGCCGTGGATGTCCATGCGCATGATCGATCCGGTCATGGCGTCGAAGCCGGTGGCGCAGACAATGATATCGAACTCGTATTCCTTGCCGCCCGCCTTCAGGCCCTTCTCGGTGAACTCGTCGATGCCGCTCTTGCTGATGTCAACCAGCAGCACATTGTCGCGATTATAGGTCAGATAATAGCCGTTCTCGGCGCAAAGACGTCGGG
The DNA here is from genome assembly GCA_903923205.1 of uncultured Rhodospirillales bacterium. Lineage (GTDB taxonomy): Bacteria > Pseudomonadota > Alphaproteobacteria > ATCC43930 > CGMCC-115725 > CAIXXC01. The sequence continues at coordinate 8,718 of CAIXXC010000330.1, forward strand.
TCAACACCGGGTGATCGTGCGGCGTCAGCAGTTCGGCGACCTTGGGATCCTTGACCTGGGCCCGGATGCGGTCGCGGATGAAATCGCCCAGCGCGTCATTGGCTCTCTTGTCGGTCAGGATATCCGTGAACACGGTGTAGTAAGAGAAATTGGCCGCATTCCAGCAGCGCTCAAATGCTTCGAGGCGTTCCTCCTCCGAGACTTCGAAGGTTGCCTTCGTCGGGTTGGCGCGAATTTCGTTGCCGACAATGGCGCAGCCGACATGGGTGCGCAACTCGCGCTCGCGGATTTCGAGGTAGTTGTCTTTCACCCAGCGCTCGAATTCCGGCTCCATGGGTCGGTTGCAGGATGGCACGGCGAAATTGGCGCTGCGCTGGAAGACGGTGAGATGAGCGGCCTCCTTCGCGATTTCCGGGATCGATTGAATGCCTGAAGAGCCGGTGCCAATCACGGCGACGCGCTTGCCCTTGAACGAGACCGGATCATGCGGCCAGCTTGAGGTGAAATACACCGCGCCCTTGAAGCGCTCGCGGTTCTTGAACTGCGGGTCCTTCGCCGCCGAAAGGATGCCCGTGGCTAGGACGAGGAATCGGGTTGCGACGCTCTCCCCCGTGCTCAAGCCCAGGTGCCAGCGGTCCGCAGCCTCGTCGTACCGCGCGGTCTTCATCTCGCTGTTGAGCTGAATATCAGGCCGCAATTCCAACCGGTCCGCGACCCAATTCAGGTAGCGCATCAATTCGGGCTGGCTGGCGTATCGCTCGGACCATTGCCAGTTCTGCTGGATATCCTCGGAAAACGAGTACGAATACTCCATGCTCTCGATATCGACCCGGGCTCCGGGGTACCGATTCCAATACCAGGTGCCGCCGACGCCGCCCGCCTTATCGTAGAGCCGGACGCGATAGCCGAGCTTGCGGTAATAATGCAGGGCGTAAAGTCCGGCATAACCGGCACCGATCACGACGATATCGAAGCTGTCGGCGCTGCTGCCGGAGACGGATTGCTGATGGCTGGTCGCAGTCATGTTTCCTCCAAAGTCCCTTTGATGCCTCTTCAGGGTGCCGATCTGTTGGCGGCTATGGGCATGCAATCTTCTTGTTTTCGAACCTGGCGGCGTGTCGGTGCACGCCGAACCCTCTTGCACAATAGGGCGACGTTAATGCCGATTTGAGATCGATACCAATACTTGATTCGCCATATTCGATATTAATTAGATATCAAGGAACCGTTTGCCGGTGTCGCCAGGTTCATCGCCAATGACAGGAAATTTTCGGCAATAAGATTCTTGCGATCCGGTCGCGAGGCAAGCGCCAGGCTGATCCGGTTGCGCGGACTGGCGCCGGCGATTTTCAGAAACCGGACCCCACGACTGCTGGCGTGAGCCGAAACGCTGGCAACCAGGGCAACGCCAAGGCCGCTTTCTACGAGCGATATCATGGTCTGGGCCTGGATCGTTTCCTGGGCGATGATCGGGTCGAAGCCGGCCTCATGGCACATCAGCATCACCAGGGCGCGAAGGTTCGGGACGTTTGTTTTCGAATAAAAGATAAAAGGCTGGTCCTTCAGTTCTTCCAAGCGAACGCTGTCGCGATTTGAAAACGGACTGGAAGCCGGTACCGCGACGACGAGGCTGTCTTCCTCAAGGACATCGATTCTGGCCGGAACACTGTCGAAGACGGGTACGCGGATGATCGCAAGATCCATCAAGCCCTGGTCGAGCTTTGCCAGCAGATCCGTAGTCCAGGATTCTTCAAGAATCAGGTCGACCCTGGGGAAGCGTTGGGCGAAGGGTTGCAGCAGGCGTGGCAACAGGGATTGTGTCGCCGATCCGACAAAGCCGATCCGCAGGATACCCTGCTCCCCGGCGAGGCTCTGCCTGACCGCGAGGCGGAACTGCTCGGCATGAAATAGGGTGCGGCGGGCCTCCGGCAGGGCGGCGATGCCTGCCGCCGTCAGCTCGACACGTCGGTTCTCCCGCGAGAACAGCGGTGCCCCCAGCTCGGCCTCGAGCTTGCGCAGCGAAATCGACAGTGGCGGCTGTGCAATGTTGAGGATTTCGGCGGCACGATGGAAGTTCAGCGTCTCGGCCAGGGTGACGAATTGACGAAGCTGATGCAATTTCACTGATATCACCAGCATATCAATTATGGCCAAACAGATATTAGACGCGGTGCCTTCCTCGGTCTAGGGTTGGCCTCGTCGCGATTGAATGGACAAGAAGAAAATGCTGCCACTCGCTGGCGTCAGGGTGCTCGACCTCGGGGCGGTCCTGATGGCACCCTATGCCTGTCAATGGCTTGCCGATTTCGGCGCCGATGTGATCAAGATCGAGTCGCCGGCTGGTGATACCACCCGATATACCGGCCCGGCGACAGAGCCGGGCATGGCGGCGGTCTATCTCGGCATCAACCGCAACAAGCGTGCTATCGTGCTTGATATCCAGGAAGCTGAAGGCCGGGCCGTACTGGAAACCTTGATCGCTGGGGCCGATATCCTTGTTCATAACATTCGGCCGCAGAAGCTCGCCAAGCTGGACCTCACGCCCGAAGCGGTGATGAAGCGTCATCCGGGTTTGGTCTATGCCGTGCTGAACGGTTTCGACGAGGCGGGGCCCTATGCTGGGCAGCCCGCCTATGACGACATTATCCAGGGATTGTGCGGCAACGTCGATCTGGTGGAACGCCAAACCGGGGTGCCGCGCTATCTCCCGATGGTCAATGCCGACAAGACAACCGGCATCGTTGCCGCCATGGCGATCATCGCCGCCTATACATCACGTCAGAAGACCGGGGTCGGCTGCGCCGTCGAGGTTCCGATGTTCGAAACCCTGGTCGGCTACAATATGGTCGAGCATCTCTACGGAGCTACTTTCGTACCGCCGATCGGGGGGACGGGGTATCCGCGACCGCTCGCCAAGACGCGGGGGCCGTACCGCACCAGCGACGGTCTGATCAGCATGATGCCCTACACCGATCAGCAGTGGCTGGAGTTCTTTCGCCAGTTTCCAGAAAAGAAACTGGACGAGGACCCCCGGTTCAGCGACATCGGCGCCCGCACCCGGCACATCACCGAACTCTACCAGGAGCTGGCAACCGTCCTGCCCGAGCGGACTACGGCTGAATGGCTGGCGCTCTGCGGCGAGCTTGGTATCCCTGCTGGTCCCGTGCTGAATTTGGATGGCGTATTGGAAGACCCGCACCTCAGCGCGACCGGGTTCTTCAAGGAATTGAGCGACCCCGGACTGGGCGATTTTCGCCTCGCCGGTGCACCCGTCAGATTTAATGGCGAGCGCGCGGACGCCCGGGTACCGCCCCGTCTTGGCGAACATTCGCGCGCCGTGCTGAAAGAGGCGGGCTACACCGATGCCGCCATCGATGCGCTTGTCGCGGCCGGCATCGTGCGCGAAGCCTCGCCAAGCGTTGCCGCCACTGCTGCAGAATAATAAATCAACCAAATGCAAGTCTGAGGAATATTGACCATGTCGGATCTGTTGCTGCTCGAACGCGTCGATCACACCGCCATCATCACCATCAATCGCCCGGAACGCCGCAATGCGCTGGGGTTCGGCGATGACGGTGTCGTCTTTCAGCGCGTCGTCCGCGAACTCAACGCCGATCGGAACCTACGCTGCGTGATTCTGACCGGATGCGACGGCGTGTTTTCGGCGGGTGGCGACCTTAAGGAGTTGCGCGACTGGGCGCATGACGCGGGCAAGAAGCCACGCGACTTCCTAAAGCTGTATCAGGCCGGGATCCACGAGGTGGTGCGCGCGCTGTGGAACCTGGAGATGCCCGTCGTCGCCGCCGTCAATGGGGCAGCCATCGGCCTTGGCAATGATCTCGCGTGTCTTGCCGATATCCGCATCGCCGCCGAGAAGGCGAAATTCGGTGCGACCTTCCTGAAGATCGGCCTGGTTCCGGGCGATGGCGGGGCCTGGCTGCTGCCCAAGATCATCGGCTGGGAGCGTGCCTCGCAGCTTTATTTCGCCGGCCAAATCATCGATTCCGAAACCGCCGTGGCCTGGGGTCTGGTCTCGCGTCGCGTCCCCGATGCGAGCCTGCGCGATGAGGCGCTGGCGCTTGCCCGCGCCATCAGCCATCAGCCGCCTGAGGTTCTGCGCATGACCAAGAAACTGATGCGGGCCGGGGTCGAGCAAAGCTTCGAGCAGGTCATGACCCTGTCGGCGCAGTATCAGGTCTTCGCCCATCTGACCAAGGATCACCAGGAAGCGCTCGACGCCATCCACGAAAAGCGCACGCCTGTGTTCGATGGCACCTGACACCATCCGCGCAGCACTAGAAAGACAAAAGCCGGAGCCCACATGTTCGATTCACTGAAGCTCACGAAGATTCCCGAGGCGGATGAGAGCCTCCGCCCCGCCGTCAAGGCCTTCCTGGCCGAGCAATTGGCCGGGCTGAGCGCCGAGCGCCGGGCACGCTCCTGGATGGGGCATGATCCCGAGTTCAGCCGCGCACTCGCGCAAAAGGGCTGGGTCGGCGTCACCCTGCCGCGCGATTACGGCGGTGCCGCGCTCGGCTATTTCGCGCGCTTTGTCATCGTTGAGGAGTTGCTGATCTCGGGTGCCCCGGTCGCGGCGCATTGGATCTCCGAGCGCCAGAGCGGACCGTTGATCCTGCATTACGGCACCGAGGTGCAGCGGCAATACTATCTGCCGCGGATTTGTCGCGGCGAGGCGTTCTTCTGCATCGGCATGAGTGAGCCGGATTCGGGCTCCGATCTTGCCAGCGTCAAGACAAGGGCGACCAGGACCGACAAGGGCTGGACGCTCAACGGTGCCAAGCTCTGGTCGTCCTACTCCACCAAGGCCACGCATATGATCGCGCTGGTGCGGACCTCCGGCGCTGCGGGTGATCGCCACGAAGGCTTGTCGCAGGTCATTATCGATCTGAAACTCCCCGGCGTGACGACGCGGCCGATATCTGATCTATCGGGTGATCCGCATTTCTCGGAAGTCCATTTCGCCAATGTCGAACTGGGCGAGGATGCGCTGGTGGGCAAGGAAGGCGACGGCTGGAATCAGGTTCGAGCCGAGCTTGCGTTTGAGCGCAGCGGACCGGAGCGGCTCTATTCCAGCGTCGTGCTGTTCGATCTCTGGCTGCGCTATCTGCGCGGTGCGGGCATCAACGACGACGCCACGGCGGCCCTTGTGGGGTCGATGACGAGTCGTCTCGCGGCCTTGCGGTCGCTCTCGATCTCGATCACCGGTCAGTTGGTCCGGGGCGAGCGGCCGGAGACATTGGCAGCGCTGCTCAAGGATATCGGCACCGAGTTCGAACAGGCGGTACCGGCTCTGGTGGCCGATCATCTGGCCTCGCGGCCTGATGAGGTCGCTGACCCTGATCTTCTGGCAGCACTCGCCTATGTCGCGGCGATGAACCCGGCCTTTTCCCTGCGCGGCGGCACGCGTGAAATCCTGCGCGGCATGATCGCCCGCGGCCTTGGCCTGCGCTAGGAGGGCACCAGATGGACGATATGCTCGAAAACATGGCGGCGCGGCTGTTCGCTGACCGCTCCACCCCCGCCCTGATCCGCGCCGTTGAGGCCGGGACCGGCCGGGATCAGTTCACCGGGCTGTGGCAGGAAATCGTTGCGACAGGGCTTTGCGACTCACTCGTCGACGAAGGGAAGGGCGGCTCCGGCCTCGGGTTTGCCGAGATCCTGCCCGTGATCCTTCTGAGCGGGCGGTTCATCCTGCCCCTGGCGCTGGCGGAGACGATGGTCGCGCGGGCGCTGCTCGCGGATGCCGGCGTGAGCGTGCCTGACGGCCCCATCGTGCTGGCGACGGCGGTTTCGGCAGGTGCTGCAGACCGGATCGAAACGGGTGTAATCCCGCTCGCCGCGACGGCGGGGTTCGCTCTCATCGATGACGGCGCGGGCTGCGATCTGTTTGCGCTCAACCCCGCTGATCTGATCCGTGCACCGGGCCGGGGCAGCTTGTCGGCGCAAGTCTCCGTCGCGCGCAGCACCAGTCTCGCTCGCCTGCCGACCCCGCTGGTCTCGTTGCGGGTGGTTGCGGCGTTGCTTCATGCCGCCAAGCTATCCGGCGCGATGAAGCGGTTGCTGGCGATGACCGTCGATTACGGCAACACCCGGGTGCAATTCGGTCGGCCCATCGGCAAGTTTCAGGCGATCCAGCATCAATTGGCGGTGATGGCCGAACAGGTCAGCGCGGCGGCGATCGCGGTCGAGGCCGCAAGCCCCGAGACCGGCTATCTGCCCGATCCGCTGCGTGTTGCCGTCGCCAAGGAGCGCACCAGTTCGGCGGCTGCAATCGTCGGCGCTATTGCCCATGCTGTCCACGGCGCCATGGGTATCAGCGAGGAATACGACCTTCAGCTCTTCACGCGAAGGCTGCAGGATTGGCGGGTGGCCGACGGGTCTGAGAGTTACTGGTCCGGGCTTCTCGGTCGCGCCGTGCTGGCAGAAAAAAGCGGGTCGGTAATTGATTTTATTCGGACCCGGCTCGCGACATGACGGGACGAGCCCTGCAGATCGGGAATTGTGCGGGGCGAGCGCGTGATGTTGAATAAGAAAAAATGTTCAGGCGAGGATCAGGCAATGGCGACGCAGTCAGGCAAGACAACAGGCACACTCGATGCGATCATCATCGGTGCGGGATTTTCCGGCCTCTACCAGTTGATCTGCCTGCGTGACCGGCTCGGCCTGAACGTGCAGGTGCTGGAGACCGGCAGCGCGGTCGGCGGCACCTGGTACTGGAACCGCTACCCCGGCGCGCGCTGCGACGTCGAAAGCTATGCCTATTGCTACACCTTCTCGCCTGAATTGACTGAAGAATGGGAATGGTCGGAGCGCTATCCCGATGATGCCGAATTGCGGCGCTATCTCGATTTTGTCGCCGATCGCTTCGACCTCAAGCGCAATATCCAGTTCAACACGCGCGTGACCTCGGCATGGTACGACGAGGCTGCCAATACCTGGACGGTGAAGACCGAGGCGGGTGAGTCCTTTACGGCCAAGTATCTGATCGCCGCCGTCGGCTGTCTCTCGACCGCCAACGTGCCGCGTATCGCGGGGCTAGAGAGCTTCGCCGGGCATTGGTATCACACCGGCGAATGGCCTCATGATGGGGTCGATTTCACTGGCAAGCGTGTCGGCATGATCGGCACCGGATCGACCGGGATTCAGGCGGCCCCGGTGATCGCCGAGACGGCATCGCACCTGACCGTGTTCCAGCGCACCGCGAATTACAGCATCCCCGCCCGCAATGCCGCTTTGAGCGAGGAGTACAAGCGTTTCTATAAGGAGCGCGCGCCGGAAATCCGCAAAACCACGCGGGAGACGCCGAACGGCTACCCGTTCAAGCCCAATCCCAAAAGCGCGCTCGAAGTCACGCCGGAGGAACGCGAGGCCGCCTATGAAGAGGCCTGGGCGCGCGGCGGCATGCAGTTCCGCGCAACCTTCCGCGATATCGTCCTCCACAAAGAGGCCAACGAGACGGCGGCAGCCTTTATCCGCCACAAGATCGCGCAGGTCGTGAAGGACCCGAAGAAGGCGGCGATCCTGCTCGATATCGATCATGCCTATGGTGCCAAGCGGCCGCCGATCGATAATGGCTATTTCGAGTGTTTCAATCGCGACAATGTTTCGCTGGTCGATATCAAGGCGGCCCCGATCGAGCGCATTATCTCGAGCGGCATCCGCACGGCGGACGCAGAATATCCGCTCGACATCATTGTCTTCGCGACCGGTTTTGACGCCATGACCGGGCCGCTGCTGCGGATGGATATTCGCGGCCGCGACGGGCTCAGGCTCGCCGATGCCTGGGAGGCCGGGCCCACCACCTATCTCGGCCTTCAGGTCGCGGGCTTCCCCAACCTCTTTACCATGACCGGCCCCGGTAGCCCGTCGGTGCTCTGCGTCATGCCCGTCGCGATCGAACAGCACGGGGAATGGATCGCATCCTGCATCGACTATATGCGCAAGAATGACATCGCGCGGATCGAGGCCAAGCCCGAAGCCGCTGAAAAATGGGTCGAACACGTCAACGAGGCCGCCAACGAAACCCTGCTGGTGACCGCCAAGCACAGCTGGTATCTGGGTGCCAACATTCCCGGCAAACCACGGGTGTTCATGCCCTATGCCGGCGGCATGCCGCGCTACCGCCAGAAATGCGACGAGGTCGCCGCCGCCGGGTATGAGGGATTTGTGCTGAGCCGGTAGGGGGCGGGAACCCTCAAGCAAGCGCAGCAAAGCACGCCCTCGCGACGAGCCCGAATCTTTTGTTTAAATTAAACTATAAATTGATATTCTTCTTCATCGAAACCTTGAGGGCGGTAGCTGGACGACTTAGAGTTGACATATAACGCAACTTCTGTAGATTTGTCGTGCCGTCGGTGCCCGTACTGCGTCCCGTCCGTCAGATCTGGAGTGGGGAAAACATTGCGGAAGAGATGGCTCGCGTTAATCCTTCCAGTATGTTCCCGCGGCTTGGATTTGCGAGAATCTTCGGTGAATTCATCGCGGGACATTCTCTGCAGGTTAGCCAGACCAGGGGTGGAAAGCGGAAAGACGTTGAATTGGAACGCCTTGAGGCGTTTGCGGAAGTTTGGTTGTTCTGTAACCGCGTCCGCGCGCCGGGATGGCGGATCACGGGCCGATTTTTAAGCTTTAATGAGATCGTGCTGTTCCGTGCCTGCGACAAAAACGAGATCGGCAGCAGCTATCAGGGTGTCGCAGGTCAACTCGCCGAGGACAGGGACACTCATTTTCCCGGCGTCAGCCCGCATACGGGGGCGTGGATATCCGGATACATCAGTGGAGAACATCACGATGTCAGCTTGGGAAAAGGAGCCTCGTGTCGATCCCGTCACGGATGACACGCGGGCCATGCTTCGCTCGGCGTTCGTGAGCCTGTTTTGGAACGTCATCTCCCATAAAAAGGACCATGGCGGCTTCTCTTTCACGAAGTTTGCGGAACGGCTCGGCGTGAATAAATCGGCCCCCAGCCGGTGGTTTTCGGCAGAGCGACCGAATTGGACGATCAATACGATTTCCGATATTGAGCAGGCACTTGACCTTGACATCGAGATTTGGGCGCGTGACCGGAAAACCGGAATCGTCTTTTCTCCTGCCGGGATTATCCGAAAATCCCCCGTCGGGACCTTTACAGACTGTCCGAGTTCAAATGCGCCACCGCGAATCAACGCAATGGGAGAGGTGATCGAAGGGACGTTTTCGAGCGGCTCCCTCATGGAAAGCTCGCAAATGGGAGCGATCCTTTGACTGGATTTTATGATTTCCCACATGGCCATACGGTATTTTGTGACGATATCCGCCCCGAAACGGGAAACAAGCTTAGCTATATGGGCATTTATAATGGGGTCCTGTTTGCCACCGCACTGCCGACCATGTTGCCGCGTTTCGCGATGGCCGTCTCGATTTTTGAGCCAGAACAAATGGCTCTCGGACGCGGTTATGATCTGGTCATAAGAATATTCATGCCGGGAGACGCTGAAGAAAAGCCATCAATCGAAATCCCGATCCCCTCACAACCCAAAGAAACGCTAAAAAAGGGATTGGATATATTGCCAAGAAATCCTGATATGCCCAGGCTTCTGAGATCCTTCACGCCGATCCTCCTGCACAATTTCGAAATAAGAGAAGCCGGTGCGATCAGATTGCGCGTCCAATACGGCTCCGAGGCCCTCAAAATCGGCGCCCTAACGATAGCCGTCGCCTCGCCTGAGGCCCTTGCGCTTCAACAGGGATTATCGAACGTGCGGTAAGAGACCGACTCTGGTCCCCATTGACAGAGAGCAGGATTGTCGAGGCGGAGTGACAATCACCCCGAACTCCTACCCGATAATCGCCACCGCCCGCGTCCATCCGGCAGAAGCCGCACGGATTTTGACGGGGAAGCAGGAGACCTGGAAGCCGGTTGAGGGCAGGGCTTCGAGGTTGTGGAGTTTTTCCAGGTGGCAGTAGCCGATGTCGCGACCGGCCTTGTGGCCTTCCCAGATCAATGAGGCGTCGTGGCTTTCGGCGTAGCGCTCGGCGGTGTGGACAAAGGGGGCGTCCCAGCTCCAGCCGTCGGTGCCGGTCACGCGGACGCCGCGCTCCAGCAGGTACATGGTCGCGTCATAGCCCATGCCGCTGCCGGCGCTGACATAGTCCGACTGGCCGTAGCGCTTACCCGCGCGGGTGTTCACCAGCACGATTTCGAGCGGTGACAGGGTATGGCCGATGCGGGCAAGCTCGGCCTCGACATCCTGTGCGGTCACCACGTAACCATCGGGGAAATGACGGAAATCGAACTTGACGCCGGGCTGGAAGCACCAGTCCAGCGGCACCTCGTCGATCGTGATCGCCCGCTCGCCCCGGTTCATGGTCGAGGCGAAATGATAGGGCGCGTCGAGATGCGTGCCGTTATGGGTGATCAGCTCGATCTTTTCGATCGCCCAGGCCTCGCCATCGGGCAGATCGCCCTGGGCCAGCCCGGGAAAGAAGCCGAGCAGGCCCGCGACCGACTGGTTATGGTCGATATAGGAAATCTTCGGGCGGAAGCCCTCGGGGTCCGAGACCACATCGTTTTCGAGGAAGATCGAGAGGTCGATGATCTGTCGCGACATGGTTGTTTCCCCCCTAGTCCGGGCTTGCCGCCCGTTTGGTTAGCGAATGCCGATCCGGGCGTTGCCGAACAGGGCCTTGAGGTTGGATGGCTGGGAGCGCCAGTATTGCGGCGGTGCCTCGACGGTCGCGCCGAGTTCAGCGGCGGCGTGCCAGGGCCAGCGCGGGTTGTACATCATCGCCCGTGCAACAGCGATGAGATCGGCCTTGCCCGAGGTCAGAATATCCTCCGCCTGCTGCGCCTTCGTGATGAGGCCGACAGCCATCGTGGGCAGCCCCGTCGCCTGCTTCACGGCCTCTGCCAAAGGCACCTGATAGCCGGGGCCGATCGGGATTTTCTGCAGAGGCGAGGTGCCGCCGGACGACACATCGATCCAATCGACGCCGCGCGATTTCAGTTCCAGGGCAAAGGCGATGGTCTGTTCGGTATCCCAGCCACCCTCGACCCAATCCGTGCCCGAGACCCGGACGCCCAGCGGACGGTCCGCAGGAAAAGCTGCGCGCATAGCATCAAAAACTTCCAGCGGGAAGCGCATCCGGTTTTCGAGTGAGCCGCCGTAGGAATCGGTGCGATGATTGGAGAGCGGCGAGAGAAATTCATGCAGCAGATAACCATGCGCAGCATGCATCTCGATGGCGTCGATGCCAAGCCGCGCGGCCCTGGCTGCAGCCTCTGCGAAGGCATCGCGAATCCGCGCCAGGCCGGCAAGGTCGAGCGCGGCCGGGGGCGGCTCGCCATCCTTATAGGCGACCGCCGATGGCGCCACCGGTGTCCAGCCGCCATCCTCGACGCGGATCAACTCACCCGTCTGCCACGGCACATGGCTCGATCCCTTGCGGCCGGAATGGGCAAGCTGCAGGGCGATCGCAGCTTTCGAATGCGCCCGCATCGCGGATATCACCCGCCCCAGCGCTGCTTCCTGGGCGTCATTGTACAGGCAGAGATCGCCAAAGGTGATCCGGCCTTCCTCCGTCACGGCGGCGGCTTCAATAAAGACCAGCCCGGCACCCGATAACGCAAGATTGCCGAGATGGATCATATGCCAGTCATTGGCCTGACCGGCCTCTGCCGAATATTGGCACATCGGGGAGACGACAATGCGATTGGCGAGGGTCAGCCCGCGCAGGGTCAAGGGCGAGAACAAGACAGTCATCTGGAGTTCCATACTGGATAAACTGGTGACGACCCTATCCCAATCAACGGTCGGGTCGTCGCGGCAAAAATCACGGGGGTAGGATGCGTCCGGCCTGCATCTCCTTGAGCTGGCGGATGATCATCTCTTCGCTATCTTCGCATTCATGGAAGCCATGCTTGCGGGCCTTGATGGTCGACAGCAGCGACAGCCGGTTGTAGTCGCCGTAATCGAGGAAAAAATCGACGATCTGCCAGGTCGCGACCAGATCCTTCATGGTGTACTTGGCGAGTTTGTATTTGGCGACGATGGCATCCCAGACGGGTGCGTTGTCGGCCATGACGACGTCGAGATAATCGCTGTGCGGCGGGGCGTGATCCATGTCGAAGACATCGCGGGCGATGCGCGGGAACAGATTGACCCAGCAAAAGCAATCGCCATTGCCAATGTTGTAAATCTCGTTGGCGCAGCGCGGCTCCGTTGCGGCCCAGACCAATGCCTTGGCAAGCAGATCGACATCGACCGCTTCGAGCGGCCCCATGCCGCGGCCCGGAAACCTGAGCGGCAGGCCAAGCTCGCGGCAGACGGCGGCATAGACGCCGATTCCCGGCAGGCAGGAGATCGGCGCGGCTGTTGCGAAGCCTGAGATCATCTGCGGACGCAGCACCGTCCAACTCCAGGACTTGCCCTTCTGCCGCGCGCGGATCAATTCCTCCTGCGGCGTGTAGAACCCCACCGAGATCAGACGCGGATCGCTTTCCTTGCCCGGCAGTTTCATCGCTCCGGTATGAACGCCATAGGCCTTGGCTCCCTGAAACACGGTCATGTGTTCAAGGCCCTTGGCCGTCGGCAGCATCACGTCGAGGAAATTGGTCAGCATCTGAACATTGATACCGACGAAATCCTCAGTCCCGGTCTTCCAACCGCTCTTCAGGTCGCTCGTCTCATAGACGGCGGCGTAGATGATATGGGTGACGTCGGTGAGGCCGCTAAGCTTGGCCTCGCAGTCGGCACGGTCCCGCAGATCGACCGCGATATAGCGCGCCTTGGACTGGTGGTCGCGATAGGCCTGCGCGGGCGTCCGACGCGACAATCCGACGACTTCCCAGCCGAGGCTTTCGAATTTGCGCACGGCGGCACAGCCGGTCAGGCCGAGCGCGCCGGCGATCAGGATTTTCTTCCTCGTCTGGGTCATGTCCGATGTCCTCTTCTTAAGGGGAGGGATTGTCGGGTGGTTTTGCGGCGTCTCAGGTCGTGGTCGTGAACCTGCCGCTCAGGATGCGGGCACCCAAGGCGCCGACGGTTTCGCGATGCGGCGTTCCGGCTGCGACCTCAAAGCTGTCGCCGGGGCCGAGTTCGCGATCTCCCGTCGCGGTCGACAGGACATAGCCGCCTTCAAGAACAAGCCCGCGGGCGGTGAAGTCATGGGCATGCTCCGGGCTGGCGCGACCGGGCTCCCAGATCACGAGTGCGGGCTCGTTGCAGCCGCGCTGGGCGAGTTCCGCGCGGAAGGCGTTTTCTTCGATCTTGCCGGTCATTATCTCTCCTCGCTTGGTTCAGGTGCCGCAGTCGGTGCCGCAATCTAGTCGATGGTGACGTGTCGGGCTAGTGCATAGCACTATGCCCCTGGGCATGCGGATGATTCCATCCGACCGGCGTTTGCTTTAGGGTCTGGGCCTGAATGTGGGTCATCCACATCACCGGCGTTTTCAAGCCGTAACACAAAGAGGAAACCCCCCAATGTCGAAGAGCACGCTTCGTGTCGTCGCCCGGCTGGTTTGCCAGGCCGACAAGGTCGAAGAATTCAAGGCCATCCTGACTACTCTGCGCGACCCGACCCGCAAGGAGACCGGCTGCATTTCTTACGAGCTGACGCAGAACAACGCCGATCCAACCGACTTCACCTTCATTGAGGAATGGTCAAGTGCCGAGGCGCTCGACGCCCATATGAAGACCGCCCATATCGCCGATGCGCTGGGCAAGGCTGCCCCGCTGTTCGGCGCACCGCCGGATATTCGCCTGTTCACCACGATCTGGTAGGTTTCAGCTGCCCAGCAATCGTCGATCCGGTGGTGACGCCGGGTCGGCGTCTTGTCATGCTGCCGAGACAAGAATCCCCATCAGGAGACATGCGATGAGCGCCGCTCAAGCCCATTCGATCCCCGAAATCGCAAGGCGGGTGCCGCCACAGGCGCTGCGCGACGCGCTCTACAGTCGTTTCGGCGATCGCTTCTCCACCGGTGCCGCGATCTGCCTGCAGCACGGCCGCGATGAATCGGCCTATCCCGCGCAGCCGCCGGACGCTGTCGTCTTCGCGCTCAGCACCGAAGACGTCGCCTTCACGGTCGGCCTGTGCAACCAGCACCGCACCCCGGTCATAGCCTTTGGCGCAGGCTCTTCGCTTGAAGGCCATCTCCTCGCCGTGCAGGGCGGCATCTGTATCGATCTCTCGCGCATGGACGAGATTTTGGCGATCCGGACGGAGGATCTCTCGGCCACGGTCCAGGCCGGTGTGACCCGGGAGGGCCTGAATCAGGCGCTGGCGCAGAGCGGCTTTTTCTTCCCCGTTGATCCCGGTGCCAACGCGACCATCGGCGGCATGGTGGCGACGGCGGCTTCAGGCACCACCACCGTGCGCTATGGCAATATGCGCGATCACGTCCAGTCGCTGACAGTAGTGACGGCAGAGGGCAAGATCATCCGGACCGCACGGCGGGCCCGCAAATCATCCGCCGGTTATTGCTTGACCCAGCTCTTCACCGGATCCGAAGGCACGCTCGGCATCGTGACCGAGGCGACGGTGAAACTCCATCCCCGGCCTGAGGCCGTCGCGGCTGCGGTGGTGAATTTCCCGACCGTGACCGATGCGGTTCAGGCCGTGATCCAGGCGATCCAGATGGGGGTGCCGTTGGCGCGCGCGGAATTGCTAGACCCGCTGACGATCCGCGCGGTCAACGCCCATAGCGGCACCAGCCTGACTGTCGCGCCGACCCTCTTCCTGGAGTTCTGCGGCTCATCCACCCAGGTCACCGAACAGAGCGCGGTGATGGCTGAAATCGCGGACGGGCTCGGCGGCGGCGCGTTCCAATGGGCGACCTTGCCGGAAGAGCGCAGCCGACTTTGGACGCCCCGCCACAAGGCCTATTTTGCCTCTCTGCAACTGCGCCCGGGTTGCCGCTCGCTCACCACGGATGCCTGCGTGCCGATTTCGGCGCTGGCCGAATGTCTGGCTGAAACCGTCGCGGATATCGAGGCCGCAGGCATCCTCGCGCCCGTGCTCGGCCATGTCGGTGACGGCAATTTCCACTGCCTGCTGCTGATCGATATCGATAACCCGGACGAGGTTAAGGCCGCCGAAGGTATCAGCCATCGCCTTGCGCGCCGCGCCATGCGCTTTGATGGCACCTGCACCGGCGAGCACGGCGTCGGCCTGCACAAGATGGGCTATCTTGACGAAGAACACGGTACCGACACGGTCGAAATCATGCGCAGGATCAAACGCGCGCTCGACCCGAACAACATCCTGAATCCGGGCAAGGTGGTGGGATTCTAGGGAGGAAGGACTTCCGTCAGACGGGAATTCCGCAAACAGAACTTGCCCGGCAGGAGGCATTAAGTCCTATCGGTGGACGATCTTGCTGTCGATGCGCTTGGCGACAAGGAAGGCGAATGGAAACGCGATGATGAAGGCGGCGCCCGCCAGCGGCATCATCAACGACAGCGCTTGATCGGAAAGGCTCGGGACCAGAAGCACGACGAGCACGGTAAGTCCTGCAAGTACGGTTCCCGCCATGATCCACAAGATCATTGCCATCTTCAGCATGATCGCCCAACCCCTGTCTTTCTCAAGCACGAACAGGATGTTCCTGCTGGTCGAGGCTTAACCGCGAACAACCGTGGAACGCTTTGATCTGGATCAATTAATCCAGCGGCATGATAACGCGCATGGGACGCTTGAAGGGCGGATCTGCCGCCAAAGCTCTTCCCCTCCGGAGCGGGTTGCGCCAACATGCCGCCGCTCGGGGCTGTTGAGGCCCCGTTTCGCGAAATGTCGATCAAAGCGGCCCGGACGGGTGCGCCGACAGATGGATGGAGTACGGCATGTACAAGGTATTGGTTGAAAAGACGCTGGACCTACCGCGCAGGAAAGTTTTCGATATCCTCGTTCAGTTCGGCGGGCTCGATAAGATTTTGCCGGATATGATCGAATCCCTGGAACTGGTCGGCAGCGGCATTGGTGCGCTGCGCAATATCGTGCTCAAGGGTGGTGGCCGCGTCACCGAACGCCTCGACGTTGCCTACGACGGCCGTGTATTCGCCTACAGCATCACCTTCAATGATGCCCTGCCCTTCGAGAATTATTGCGCGGTCGTCACCCTGGAAGACGATGGTGCCAAAACGGTGGCGCGCTGGGGAAGCAACTGGAACCCCAAGGGGATCACGGATGATCAGGTCAAGGCCATCCTGACCGATCTCTACAGCAACCTGTTGAGCGGCCTGCATAAGCTGGCATAAATCCTCGTGTAAACGGGACGCGCCATCATTTATGGCTCATAATGCCCATAAGTGACCGCGTGGCTCTGCGGTGATGCCGCGGTCTGGCTTTAAAGGGCGGGGAGCAGGAACCATGGCAGGGGTTGATCTGAGCCTGTTCGATCTCACGGGGCGGCGGGCCGTGGTAACGGGGGCGAGTCGCGGCATTGGTCGTGTGATCGCCGAGGCGCTGGCCGCCGCAGGTGCCGACGTCGCCGTGACCGCCCGCGATGAGCGCGCGCTCAACGAAACCGTCGCTGCGATCGAGGCGCTGGGTCGACGCGGTGTGGCTGTTGCAGCCGATGTCCGTGACGTGGTGGCGGCGCAGATCGCGATCGATCAGGCGGCTGCAGCACTCGGCGGGGTTGATATCCTTGTCAATAATGCCGGGATCGAGGAGGTGCGGCCCTCGCTTGAGGTTGACGAGGCGCTGTGGGATCGCATTCTCGACACCAATCTGAAGGGAGCGTTCTTCTGCGCGCAGGCGGCCGCCCGACGGATGAAGGCGGATGGCGTGGCCGGGAGCATCATCAACATGTGCTCGTTGACCTCGGAGGTCGGCGTCCCGACAGCGACCCCTTACGGCTCGTCAAAGTCCGGCTTGCTGGGGATGACGCGCGCCCTTTCGGCGGAATGGGCACCACTCGGTATTCGCGTCAATGCCATCGCGCCGGGGTATTTTCGCACCGCCATGACAGAGGTGTTCTACAGCAATGCTGCGTGGGAGGCGGCGATGCAGGCTAAAATCCCGCTGCAGCGTTTTGGCCGGTTGGACGATCTCAAAGGGGTCGCGATCTTTCTCGCGTCGACGGCTTCCGGATACGTCACGGGGCAGTGCCTCGCCGTCGATGGCGGCTATCTCGCGGCCATTTGAAGCCTCAAGGGCTATGCTCATCGATTGTATGTACATGTAAAGGTTTTATCTTGACGCGCGCTCGGCCTGCCGTGACCATCCAGGCCGGATTAATTTTAAGAAAAATGGGGGATCAGGGATGTCTTTTGCTGCGTATTCGACTCTTCGTCAGGCGTTTGCCGCCGCTACAGCCGTGGGTCTTGTTCTCGCCACAGCGTCGGCGCGTGCGGAGGATGCGATTCCCGCAACGCCGGAGGCCGGAGCCATAAAGATCGGCCTGGAGCCCTGGCTCGGCTATGGCCAGTGGCACATCGCCAACAAGAAGGGCTTGTTCAAGACTGAAGGTTTGGCCGATGTGTCTATCGTCAATTTCAACGAAGACAAGGATATCAACGCGGCGCTGGCGAGCGGGCAGCTTGACGTTGCCAATATCGGAACGCATACCGCCATGGCGATGGTCGCGGCGGGACTGCCGATCAAGATCGTCATGCTTGAGGATTTCAGCCTGAAAGCCGACGCGATCCTCGCCGGCAAGGACGTCGCCACCGTTGCCGATCTCAAGGGCAAGCAGGTCGCCTTTGAACAAGGCACGACCAGCGACATTCTGTTGAACTACGCGCTGAAGACCGCCGGATTGACCATTGCTGACGTCAAGCCGGTGCCGATGCCTGCGTCCGACGCCGGGGCCGCCTTGATCGCCGGACGGGTGCCCGTGGCGGTGACCTATGAGCCTTATCTGACGACGGCGCTGCACCAGAACAAAGATACCAAGCTGCTCTTCACGGCGGGCGTCAATCCCGGCCTGGTCAGCGACGTGCTTGTGGTTCGCGAGGATTTTCTGAAAGCCAAGCCCGGCCAGGTCGCGGCGCTTGTCCGGGTCTGGGATGATGCGCTGAAATACTACAAGGCCAATACCGAGGATGGGCGCAAGATCATCTCCGAGGCCGTCGGCTCGGCCCCGGCTGATCTCGCGACGGCGTTCGATGGCGTGCAGTTCTATTCGGTCGCCGAAAACAAATCCGCCTTCAGCGGCCCCTTCCAGTCCAAGACCTTTGTCGAGGTCGAGGCTGCAGCGAAGACTGCGGGTATTCTGACCAAGGATGTCTCGGCCAAGGACATGATCGACCCCCGCTTCGTCGGCGCTACCCCCTGATCGTGGGGCAGGGCTCGGAGATATTGGCGAAATCGTCGATCAGGCAACAGGCGGCGGCGCGAAAGCGCCGCCGTGGGCTGTTTCGGATCGGCGAGGAGATCGATCGGCTGACCTTTGTCGTGATCGGCGCGACGGTCTTTTTCGTGCTCTTCGCCGCTTGGTGGGCGGCAACGGCGCGTGGCTTCGTTGCGCCGATCTTTTTGCCGTCGCCGATGATGGTATGGGATAAAATGTGGTCGCTGGCGGGTGATGGCACCCTCTGGCAGGACGCGGCTATCAGTATCTATCGGATCGCGGTCGGTTTCGGGATCGCCTCGGCCATGGCGATTCCCATTGGGTTGCTGATCGGATGTTTTGCCCCCTGGGAGGCTGCGATCGAGCCGCTGGTCGATTTTATCCGCTATATGCCGGTCGTGGCCTTCGTGCCGCTGACAATTCTGTGGTCCGGTACGGATGATACCCAGAAATTCCTGATCATCTGGATCGGAACCTTCTTTCAGCAGGTCCTGCTGGTGATGGACGCCGTCAAGCGGGTGCCACGCGATTTTGTCGGCCTTGGCCGGACGCTGGGGCTTTCGGAGCGCAAAATCCTGACGAAGATCGTGCTGCGCTGGTCGCTGCCCGGTATTTGGGACACCTTGCGGATCAGCTTGGGCTGGGCTTGGACGTGGCTGGTGCTGGCCGAGCTTGTCGCCGCCACCTCCGGCCTTGGCTATCGCATCACCGTGTCGCAGCGCTATTTTCAGACCCAGACGATCATCGGTTATATCCTTTTCCTCGGCCTGCTTGGCCTGATCACCGACCAGGTGATGAAAGCCTTGGAGCGTGTGATGTTCGGCCCCGAGGGCGGGCGTGAATGACGGCCTCGAAGCTCAGTATTGCCGGGCTTTCCAAGGTGTTCGGGACCAAGGCGAAAGCCGTCGAGGTCTTGCGCGACATCAACCTTGATCTTGCCGAGAATGAGTTCGTCTCGTTGGTCGGCAGTTCCGGCTGCGGCAAGAGCAC
>CAIXXC010000331.1 GCA_903923205.1 uncultured Rhodospirillales bacterium
ATATAAAAATAAAGACAATTTTTAATAATAACGACATTTTGTCTGACGAAGCATTCCAATTTTATTGTTTCCGTATTGTCTCAATCCAAGACAGGGTGCCATTGGAAGGTATCCCCTCCTGTGCGGGTTCACTCGATACCCGACTTATCCCGAGCGTAATGACAATAGACTTTCCGCTAAGCAACTACCCCGTCCTGCGCACGACCGACGTAACGGCGATCGAAGATTTCATGCCAAAGTATCATGGCGGTGAGGCCTTAAAGATTGACCAGACGCCAGCCGATCAAGAAGCCATCGTGAACTGGGTGTCGCTTGGGCAGAGCCAGTACGGTGTCTCGGCCTTCGGTCGTGGCGTCACCCTAAAGTATCCCGAAAGCGATTTTCTCCGGGTGAAAATCGCACTGGCAGGACAGTTTATTGTCTCCAGCAAAGGTGCGACGACGCGTGTCGATGTGAACACCGGCAGTATTTCTACCGGAGCCATCACGACCGAAAGCTCTACCGATGTCACCATCCTCAGCTATCTGGTCTCCAAGAAGCATCTAAGCGAAAAGCTGATGATGTTGAATGATGGGTTGCCTTCCGGCGTACTAGACTTTCATCACCGTCTCGACCTCACGACCTTGGTCGGCCAGAACTTCCTCCACACGATGCGGAGTATGCTGGCTCTTCTCTCGGAGACGACGAACGCGACAACCGTCGGGTTGATCAAAGAGCTGGAACAGGCTCTTATTACCGCGCTTCTACTGGCAGCGCCGCTCTCGATTCCGTCGATTGCCAATCTCGGCACAAGATCGGTAGCGCCAGCGCGGGTTCGTCGCGCCGAAGCGTTTCTGGTTGAAAACTGGCGGATACCCTTCGATGCCAAGAATGTTGCCGAAGCAGCGGGGACCAGTCCGCGGAATCTCTTTCGTCTGTTCCGGGAGTTTCGCGGCTACACGCCCCTCGAATTTCTGAAACGGTTGCGTTTGGAGCGCGCATTCGCTCGGTTACGGCTAGGCGTTGACGATGCAAGCGTTACCGATATCGCGCTTGATTGTGGCTGGAACAGCGCCAGTCACTTCAGCAAGGATTTTCGAGAGAACTTCGGCCTGACTCCGTCCGCTGTCCGACGAAAAGCCCAGGACTGACCGACAGACGAGGCCGATAGCGGTCGTCCCGCGGGCTGTTTGGAAAGCGCTATTGCTGTGGCGCTGCGTGATAATCAACCTCGACGCTGACGAGACGATCTATAACCGCGTAGAGCTGTTCTCGATCGATTGGTTTGGCGACCCAGGCGTCAAGGCCCGCAAGGCGCAGCGCTGACTTATCGGCCTTTAACTGGACGGCAGTGACGGCGACAATCGGAATTCTACCGCCCCGCCCCGCGAGTGCGCGAATTGCTGTTGTTGCCATGAGGCCGTCAACCACTGGCATATGGATATCCATCAAGACGATGTCGTAGTCGCCGGTGGCAACGGCATCAATCGCCTCTTGGCCATTCTGGACGATCTCGAATTCATACCCACGCGCGGCGAGATAGGCCTTTATGACCTTGGCATTGATCGGATTGTCCTCGGCGACCAGAACATGGGGAACGACCCGCAGGCCCCGCTTTCCGACATCCATCGTTGGGCTCCTCACAACAAGGGCTTTCTACTCGGTCATCATTACGAAAGTTGCTTGCAAACCTAACCGAAGGAATTATTCGCCAAGCGTTGCACCAATAGACTCTCACAAGCAAAAAATCAGGAGACTATATCGACGTGTGAGAGTACGCACCTAATCGTATTTATAACCTGAATTTAATAAATAATAACTGAGAAATTATAAGTAGAATTAATTTTTGTCTCTATAATGTCAGCAATAGCCTTTAATTTATAAATAATAAAACTGATCGAAGCATTGCGCCGATGTCGACAAGGCTAGAGCCTTGTACGCCGCGCATGAGAAGCCTTGCGCCGACGAGCATAAAAAAAGGGTCCCGGACCTTTACGGACCGGAACCCCTCGTTTTGTAGACGGGTTGGGGGAGAGCTTTAGAAGCCCATGCCGCCCATGCCGCCCATACCGCCCATACCACCCATACCACCGCCCATGCCGCCACCGCCGCCGCCGGCATCGCCGCCAGCACTCGGCTTTTCGGCGATCATGCATTCGGTCGTGATCAGCAGACCAGCAACCGATGCCGCGTCCTGAAGCGCGACACGCACGACCTTTGCCGGATCGATGATGCCGGCCTTGATCATGTCGGTGAACTCACCCTTCTGGGCGTCGTAGCCCCAGTTGGTGTCGGTCGAGTCGAGCAGCTTGCCGACGATGATCGAGCCATCGACGCCCGAGTTCTCAGCAATCTGCCGCACGGGTGCCTGCAGCGCCTTGCGGACGAGGTTGATGCCGGCATGCTGATCGGCATTGGCCGAGGACAGGCCTTCGATCGCCTTGATCGAATACAGCAAGGTCACGCCGCCGCCGGCAACAATGCCTTCGGAGATCGCGGCGCGGGTCGCATGGACCGCATCGTCAACCCGATCCTTGCGCTCTTTGACTTCCGCCTCGGAACCGCCGCCGACCTTGATCACGGCGACGCCGCCGCACAGCTTTGCCAGGCGCTCCTGGAGCTTCTCGCTATCGTAATCGGACGTGGTTTCGACGATCTGGGCGCGGATCTGAGCGA
The DNA here is from genome assembly GCA_903923205.1 of uncultured Rhodospirillales bacterium. GTDB lineage: Bacteria > Pseudomonadota > Alphaproteobacteria > ATCC43930 > CGMCC-115725 > CAIXXC01. The sequence continues at coordinate 2,656 of CAIXXC010000331.1, forward strand.
CTCGGGCATCGATATCGACCTTCTGGCCAGCACCGTCGATAACGGTGGTGGTTTCCTTGGTCATGACGACGCGCTTGGCGGTGCCGAGCATTTCCAGGCCCACATCCTCGAGCTTGATGCCGAGTTCGTCGCTGATGGTCTGGCCGGCGGTAACGATCGCGATGTCTTCGAGCATCGCCTTGCGGCGATCGCCGAAGCCCGGCGCCTTCACGGCCGCGACCTTGAGGCCGCCACGGAGCTTGTTGACGACGAGCGTGGCCAGAGCCTCGCCTTCGATGTCTTCCGAAATGATCAGCAGGGGACGGCCCGACTGAGCGACGGCTTCGAGCACCGGCAGCATCGCCTGCAACGAGGTGATCTTCTTCTCGTGGAGCAGGATGTAGGGGTTCTCAAGCTCGGCGATCATCTTCTCCGCGTTGGTCACGAAGTAGGGGGAGAGATAGCCACGGTCGAACTGCATGCCTTCGACAACATCGAGTTCGGTCTCGAGGCCCTTGGCCTCTTCCACCGTGATGACGCCGTCATCGCCGACCTTCTCGACCGCGCGGGCGATCATTTCACCGATGGCGGTTTCGCCATTGGCGGAAATCGTCGCGATCTGAGCGATTTCGGCGTTAGTGGCAACCTTGCGCGAGCGCTTCTCGACATCGGCAATCACGGCAGCAACGGCCAGATCGATGCCGCGCTTCAGGTCCATCGGGTTGAGGCCTGCGGCTACGGCCTTGACGCCTTCCTTTACGATCGCCTGGGTCAGGACGGTCGCGGTGGTCGTGCCGTCACCGGCGAGGTCGTTGGTCTTCGAGGCCACTTCGCGCACCATCTGCGCGCCCATGTTCTCGAACTTGTCGGAAAGCTCGATCTCCTTGGCGACGGTGACGCCGTCCTTGGTGATCCGGGGCGAACCGTAGGCCTTGTCGATGACGACGTTGCGGCCCTTGGGGCCGAGCGTCACCTTGACGGTGTTAGCGATGATGTCGATGCCGCGCATCATGCGCTCACGAGCATCCGAGCCGAATTTTACTTCCTTGGCGGACATGTCTTGGTATCCCTGCGTAATGTTTTAGCGCCGTAGCCCTATGGTCACGGCTGCGATCTTTGTTTTGGCTTAGGAAGCGTTGACGACGCCGATGACGTCCGTTTCCTTCATGACCAGGTAATCGACGCCGTCGAGCTTGATCTCGCTGCCCGACCACTTGCCGAACAAAATCCGGTCGCCGACCTTGAGGTCGAGCGGGTTGACGGTGCCGTTGCTGTCACGGACGCCGGGACCAACCGCGACGATCTTGCCCTCCTGGGGCTTTTCCTTCGCGGTGTCGGGGATGATGATCCCACCCTTGGTCTTTTCTTCCGCTTCGATACGTTGCACGACAACACGGTCATGGAGCGGGCGGAATTTCATGAGGACAATCCTTAATCTTTTGGTTCTTATCGAACGTAGTGAGGGACCGGCCGCCACGCGTTGTTAGCAGTCGACCGGTGTGAGTGCTAGAGATGGGGGTTGGCATGCCTCCAAGTCAAGATGCGCGTGGTATATAAAGCGAGAAAAGCACCGTCGGCCGGATCCGTCGGGTCTGTTTGGGGGGCATGGGGGTAAGAAGATGGGCGCATCGCGGTTCAAGGGCTTCACGCCCGAAGCCTTCGAGTTCTTCAACGAGCTCTATTTCACCCAGGAGCGCGCCTGGTTCCAGGCGCACAAATCGGTCTACGACAAGGCCGTAAAGGCGCCGATGCTCGACCTTCTGGCGGATCTTTCCGCAGAACTGGCACGGCGCAAAGTGCCCCTGCTGGCCGACCCGAAGCGGTCGATCTTCCGTATTCACCGCGATGTCCGCTTCGCCCGCGACAAACGCCCCTACAAGACCCATATCGGCGCGGTCCTGACACGCGACGGCAGCAAGCAGTCGCCCGGCTTGCTTTATGTCCATATCGATCCGACCGGAAGTTGGAGCGGTTCGGGGTTTTATCATCTGCCGGACGACGCCCTGGCAGCGATGCGAACGCGGATCGCCACTCGGCCAAAGGATTTCCGCCAGATGGTGAGCGCGCTGGAGAAGAACGCCCTTGTCCTGTCGCCCGACGAGGAGGCGTTGAAGCGCAAGCCCAAAGGATTCGACGCTGTCACCGATCCAGATCTGATCGAGGCCCTGTGCAGACGGTCCCTGATCCTGCGGCAACCCTTGTCAGCCGAAGAAGTCTCTGGGCCGGCCGTTATTGCCCGGCTCGCCGATTTCGCCGTTGCCTCGTTGCCGCTGCTCGATTTCGGCTGGCTGGCGCTCGGCTACCCGATCAATCGGGATTGAATGCCGTCTGTCAGGCGGCGACAGCGCGGTCGGGTGACAGGATTTTATCGGCGGCCTTCTCTGCGATCATCATCGTCGGGAAATTGGTGTTGCCGCTGATTATGTTGGGCATGATCGAAGCGTCGATGACACGCAGCCCATCGATGCCGCGCACCCGGAGGTCAGGATCGACCACCGCCATCGCATCCACACCCATCTTGCAGGTACCAACAGGGTGGTAGAGCGTGAAAGCTTGATCGCGGATATATCTATCGAGCGCCCCATCAGACTGAACGTCCGCGCCCGGGGCATATTCGCTGCCCCGGAGACTATCGAAGGCTTTCTGTCCGACGATTTCGCGACACAACAGTAGGCCCTCGCGCAAGACGCGCAGGTCTTCAGGATCGGAGAGGTCGTTGGGATCAATTGCCGGTGCCACCGTCGGGTCGCCGGAGCGAATTTTCAGGCTGCCCACGCTCTGCGGCCGGCTGCCGTTCATGGTCGCCATGAACCCTTCCTCGGGGATCACGTCGCGACCGTGGTCATTATACATCAGCAGCACGCAATAGACCTGGAGATCGGGATAGTCGAGCCCCGCCCGCGTGTTCAGATGCGCCCAGGCTTCGAGACCGCTCGTGACCATCGGACCGCTCTTGAACAGCGCATACTGGGCAAGAGCCTTGATCATCGCCACCGGCTTGAGACTGCCAAGCACGGAGACTGGCTCGGTAATGCGCGTCTTCAGCGAGATGGCAAGATGGTCGCGCAGATTCTTGCCCACACCCGGCAGTTCATGCTGCATGGCGATGCCATGGGGCAGGATATCAGCGGGATCACCGATTCCGGAAAGTTGCAGGAGCTGCGGCGAGTTGACGACGCCGCCCGCGAGTATGACGTCTCGGCTTGCCGGCAGGAATTCGCTGCGGCCTTTGCGCCAATATTCGACCCCGATAGCCCGGCCTGACTTTATGACCACGCGCTGGGCGAGCGCCTCGGTGACGACGGTCAGGTTCGGTCGGTTAAGGACAGGCGTGAGATAGCCGGCGGCCGCACTCTGCCGTAATCCTTTGGAATAATTGCCTTGCATCAGTGCCACGCCCTGTGGTGTGGCGGCGTTTACGTCGGGATTGAAGGCGTGACCGGCCTCCATGCTTGCCTTGATCCAGGCGCGCGAGATCGGGTTCATCTTATCCAGGGATGGGGCGTAGCTGACGGTAATCGGGCCACCCAGGCCGCGCCACGCAGGATCGCCGTCAGGGAAATTCTCGATCTTCTTGAAATAGGGCAGGCAATCCTGGAACGACCAGCCCGGATTACCAAGTTGTGCCCAGTGATCGTAGTCAGCCTGATTTCCACGCGAGACGACCATGCCATTGATTGAGCTTGATCCACCCAGTACCTTGCCGCGCGGGAAGTACATGGTGCGGCCACCAAGACCTGGTTGCGGTTCGGTCTCGAAATTCCAGTTGCCCTTGCCCGAGCGCATCAAGCCGAAGAACCCTGCCGGCATCCGATAGAGAAGACTGCCGTCGCGACCGCCCGCTTCAAGCAGGGTGACCTTGATGGAGGGGTCGGCGCTCAGTCGGTTCGCGAGAACGCAACCGGCGGAACCGGCGCCGATAATGATGAAGTCGGACATGGGATCTCAGGAGCCTGGAGTTGCTCGAACGGCACACACCGGAAGGCCGCGCGCTTGATGGCGACGACACAATGGAAACGTGTCGTCGCCGGGAATCATGGGCGTCGTATTAGTGCTGGCCCCTTGGCATCTTCAGGACCAACCCGTCCAGGGCGTCGGTGATGACGATCTGGCAGGAAAGGCGGCTGGTTGGGGCGTAGAGGTCAAGCAGCTCGAGCATCTCCAACTCCTTGCCTTCGGTCGGTTGCGGCAGCTTGGCGGCCCAGCTGTCGCCGACGAAAACATGACAGGTAGCGCAGGCCAGGGCACCGCCGCAGTCGCCATCGATTCCAGGCACGCCGTTTGCCGTTGCCACCTGCATGACATTGCTGCCGTCGGCAGCTTCGACCGTGTATTCTTCGCCATCATGGGCGATAAACGTGATTTTAGGCATTGAGGTTTCCTCGACAGTTTTGCCGGAGCCGGCCGATCACTTTCCGATCTGGACCGGAACTTCGCTGTATCCATGGATCAGATTGGAGGGGATGCGCTTGACATCGCCCACCACATTGACCGTGGAGAAGCGCTTGAAGAACTCCTCCCACAGGATGCGCACCTGCATTTCGGCGAGGCGATTGCCGACGCAGCGGTGGATGCCGAAGCCGAACGACATGTGATGGCGGGGGTTGGGGCGATCGGCGACGAAGTCGAAGGGGCGTTCGATCACGCGTTCGTCCCGATTGGCGGAGATGTACCACATCACCACCTTGTCGCCCTTGCGGATCTGCTTGCCACCGAACTCGATATCGGCAAGCGCGGTCCGCCGCATATGCGATATCGGCGTCTGCCAGCGGATCGCCTCCGAGACAGCCCCAGGGAGCAGTTTCGGGTTCGTCCGGACCTTTTCGAACTCAGCAGGATAGAGGGATGCCGCGATGGCCGACCCGGACATCGAGTTGCGCGTCGTGTCGTTGCCGCCGACGATCAGGAGCACTAGAAGCCCCAGGAACTCATCTTGCGTGAGGTCGGTCATGCCGGGCGAATGGGCGATGATCGAAATCAGATCGTATTTCGGTGCAGCTTTCTTGCGCTCGTCAAACATCGCCTGGAAGACGGCCGCGCATTCGAGCAACTCGTTCTTGCGCTGTTCCCAACTGTCGATAAAGCCGTCACCCGGTGACGCCGTGACGACATCGGACCAGCGGGTCAGACGTCGGCGTTGCTCCAGTGGGAAATCGAGCAGGGTCGCGAGCATCAGGGTCGTCAACTCGATCGAGACGCGATCGACCCAGTTGAATGTCTCACCAACCGGGAGGTTATCCAGAACGTTCTGCGTGCGTTGGCGGATTAGTGGCTCAAGCCTCTCAAGATTCTCGGGCGCGACCGCCGGGCTCACCACCTTGCGGTGCACATCGTGACGGGGAGGGTCCATGCCCAGGAAATTGGGCATATAGAGCCCGTGTTCCGTGGTCGGATTCAAGGTCGCGTCGTCAAGGACGAAACTGCCGACGCTGGCGTCCGACGAAAAGACCTTGTGGTTCGTGTCGATGGCAACGCAGTCGTTGAACCGGGTGATCGACCAGAACGCGCCATAGGGGCTCTGCGGACAATAATGAACGGGTGCTTCATCGCGCAGCCGCTTGAAATACGGGTGCATGGCTTCACGAATATAGAGATCGACTTTGCTGACATCGATCTGGTCGATGGGGAGCGAACGAGCGATCTCTTCGTCGGGCAACACCGTCGTCATGGACGTTCTCCTCAGGCAGTTTATTAACTGATACAAGTATCAATAGTTATTGAGTTTTTAGATAATAGTCGTTGTTGAGCTTTTGGTCAATAGCTGGGGTTGACCGTGGCCGCTGGTCAGGCGACACTCCAAGTATCAGGATCGAAGCCGATTCTTGAGAAAGGGGATTGATGGTCGTGAGCGTTCACAGCCTGATAGGGCAGGGCAAATTCGTGCGGACACGGCTGCCCCCCGATCAGCGGCGCGCGCAACTGCTGAGATGCGCGATCGCGGCTTTTGCCGAATACGGCATTGCTCGCGCAACTCATGCCCATGTTGCCGAGCGCGCTGAAGTTTCGGTTTCGGCCGTCCATTCGTATTTCAGGACGAGGGAGGATCTGGTGGCCGCGACCTTGAATGAGGTCGAGTCGCGGCTGATGGATATCATCGTCAATATCGATGCCCAGAACACGAGCGTCCACGAAACCCTGGCCATGATGGTCATGGGCTTCGACAAGGCGGCGCAGGAGGACCCTGAAATCATCAAGGTTTGGCTCGACTGGAGTACCGGGTTTCGGGCCGATGTCTGGCCGGGTTACCTGCGTATGCAGGAAAAATTGCATGGTGCGGTGCGCAAGGCGCTGGCCCGCGGCAAGCGGACCGGATCGCTGTCGCCGCAACTGAACACGGCAGCGGCGGCCCGGCTGTTCGTAGGCGGCGGTCATACGATTGCGCTCGCCCGCTTTGCCGGCGCCAGCCGCCGCGAGATCACGATCCTGATCGATCATCTGATAAAAAGCATTACCGCGATTGGCCATGATGGTGCTGGTGACGAAGAGGAGTGACCGCGACAGTGTCTTTACGGCCATGTCCAGTCGAGAATGGTAACAATCCGGCACCGCGAACGCGGCTAAGCTGGGAACTCCGGGGGGGAATGAGCAAATGAATGGTTGTTTGGCAAAGCGCGCGGTGCTGGTCTCCCCGAATGCCCCAATTGAAATCTGGGACGGCCACGTGCCATCGCCGGGCGCGGGGGAGGTTTTGCTCAAGACGCTGTTCGGCGGTGTTTGCGGCACCGATGTGCATCTCTGGAAGGGCGAGGTCGAACTGCCCGGCCCCTGCATCCTGGGGCATGAAGGTATCGGTGAGATTGTTGAACTCGGCACCGGGGTCGCCACGGATTTTGCCGGAACGCAGATCAAGCCGGGTGATCGCGTCTACTGGGTCCCGATGACGCCGTGCGGGCGCTGTCATCATTGCACGGTGACGAAGGACGCGTCCTCATGCGAGGAATGGGTAGCGGCACTTTTCGGCGATGCCAAGGCGCCGCCCGTTGCTACCTACGCGCAGTTCGCGCTGCTGCCCGGTCGGATGCCGTTCTATCGTATCCCCGACGACACTCCTTCCGAGGCCGTGATCGCCTTTGGATGCGCCTTGCCGACGGTGCTGCAAGCCTATGAGCGCATCGGCGGTATCCGCGTGGGTGAAACGGTGCTGGTTCAGGGCAGCGGGCCCGTTGGGCTGGCGGCGACCCTGGTTGCATCGATGTGCGGCGCTAGCCAGGTCATCGTGATCGGAACGCCTGCTCGACGGCTCGACTATGCCCGGCGGATCGGCGCGACCGAAGTGATCGATCTTGGTATCGAAACAACGGTTGCGGGCCGGCGCGAGGGTGTGCTGGCCTTGACCGGTGGGCGGGGAGCGGATCTTGTCTTTGAGGCTGCCGGGGTTGTGCCTGCCTTCGCCGAGGGACTGGAACTGATCGCCAAGGGCGGTCGTTATGTTGTTGTCGGGCTGTGGTCGGCGCCGGGAAGCGTCGCGGTGGAGCCGCGCGTCCTCAATAACCGCAATTTGACGATTGCAGGATCGGCGCTGTTCCAGGCCAGACATGTTCGCCAGGCGATTGGCGTTGCGCAGAAGTGCCATCGCCAGATGCCCATGGCCGAGGCGGTTACCCACCGTTTTGAACTGAAGGATGCGGAGATCGCTCTCAGCATGGTTTCCCGGCTCGAGACGATCAAGGCGGTGATTGTTCCAAACTGACCAACGCAACCTGATACCCGGCGCCAGAACTGGGGGAGAATAAGATGTCGGACGAACAGCTAAGCGACCATTTCGCGATTACCCGCACGATTCAGCTGATCGCGCGGGCCTATGACCTGAAGCAGCACGACGTACTTCTGCCACTGGCGTTCGAGCCGGATGCGAAGCAGCATTATTATTTTCTGGGCCGGTTCGTCGATTTCTCGATGCCCGGCGGCATCGCGTTGGTGAAGCAATATCATGACCGGTGTTATGCGACGCAGCATGTGGTCTCGCCACCCGTTATCGACTTCGACGGCGAACTCGCCCGGACAACCAGCGCCGTCCACGCGATTCATGTTCAGGTTTGTCACAATGGCAAACGGCAGAGCTGGACCCTGGGAGGTTATTATCACGATGTGCTGGCCCGTCATGGCAATGGCTGGCGAATCCGCGAGCGCGTTGCCAAGGCTACCCACGAGAGCGGCGAATTTCTCCAGGACGTGCGATTATACCCAACCTTGCCGAGCTACGAGGAAACGCTCTGACCGCCAGCTGACAGGGGGAACCATCCCTCCTATGTGAAAGGTCGCCCGCAGGATATTGTCCCGCGCCCTCGCCCAAGGGACGGTTATGGGCTGAGGGCGGGTCCGTAACGGAACGGCCGGAGCATTGACCCGGATTGAGTCAGCGCCCCGGCGGGGAAGCAGAAACGAGAATGGCGTGGGCTCAGGCGGTGACGAAGCCCTCGTAATCCTTGGCGACGACATCGTCGCATTTCTGGCAGTAGACGTCGAAGCCACCAAGATAGGGCAGGATCACCCTAGGCTTGCCGGGCACGTTGGCACCGACATACCAGGAATTTGTCTGCACGAAGAGCGTCGTCTCGCCGACCTCATTGACGTGATCAACCCAGGCTTTCTCTGCCTCGGGCGTCGGCTCGATCGTTCGACGGTCATCTTTTTCCAGATAGTCGATCGCGTCGGAAATCCAGTTCACATGCATCTCGTTGCCGATGATCATGTTGTACAGCACCGACGGGCTGCCGGGTCCGGTGGTGATGAACATATTGGGGAAGCCGGCCGTCATGAGGCCGAGATAGGTGTAGGGGCCTGCCGCCCACTTGTCCTTCAGTGCCACACCGTCGCGACCACGGATGTCGATGTTGAACAAGGCACCGGTCATGGCGTCGAACCCGGTGGCAAAGACGATCGCGTCGAGGGCGTATTCCTGATCGCCGACCTTCAGACCGTTCGCCGTAAAGGTCTCGATCGGCGTCGTCTTAATATCGACGAGGCTGACATTGTCACGGTTATAGGTCTCGTAATAGCCGCTATCGGCACATAGTCGCTTCGTCCCGAACGGGTAGTCCTTCGGGCAGAGCAGATCGGCGGTCTTGGGATCCCGCACCTTCTCGCGGATCTTGCCGCGCACGAACTCTGCCAGGGTCTCGTTGGCTTCAAGGTTCGAATAGAGGTCGGCATAGCAGGTGTAGTAATACAGCCCGCCCAGCCCCCAGCGATATTCGTACTCTCGCTGGCGCTCCTCGGGGCTGACCTCCAGGGCCGATGTGGTCAAGGTAGGTACCGCTTCGATGCCGCCGACGAGACCGATATAGTGATTGTACTGACGGGTCCGCAACTCGGCGTAGTTATCCTTGACGTGCTGCTGCTGGGCTGCGGTCATCGGGCCATTGCGCGCCGGGATGCTGTAATTCGGCGTGCGCTGAAACACGGTCAGGTGCTTTGCCTGTTCGGCAATGATCGGAATCGACTGGATGCCCGACGAACCCGTGCCGATCACGCCAACGCGCTGGCCACTGAAATCGACCGCTTCGTGCGGCCAGCGGGCAGTGAAATAGGTCTTGCCCTTGTACTGCTCTAGACCGGGGATATCGACGTCCTTTGCCGCCGACAGGCACCCGGTCGCCATGACACAGTATTTCGCAGAAACCCGCTCGCCATGGTTCGTCGTAATCAGCCAGCGATCCGTGGACTCGTCGAAGACAGCCGAGTTCACGCGCGTGCGGAACTGGATATCCTTGCGCAGGTCGAAACGATCGGCGACGAACTGGGCGTAGCGCAGGATTTCGGGCTGGCGGGCGTAACGCTCCGACCAAGACCACTCCTGTTCAAGCTCCTTCGAGAAGGAGTAGGAATAGAGCACGCTTTCGACATCGCATGCCGCGCCGGGATAGCGGTTCCAATACCAGGTGCCGCCGACATCGGTGCCCGATTCATACACACGGGCCGACAGTCCCATGCCGCGCAACCGATACAACTGGTAAAGTCCGGCAAACCCGGCGCCGATGACGACCGCGTCGAGCGTCTGGATGGATGGGTCGATCTGGGGTTGGGTATCGGGTGCCTCGGGCATTGTTCTTGATCCCCTATGGAGATAACGGCCTTGTTCCGGCCTGACTGGGACGCACCGCGCGCAGCGACGCGGGATGAATTAATATCGTGTACTATACTATCACACGGATGATCACGCAAAGCCCGTCGCCATTGGGGGCCTGCCAGTGTGTGACGCGCTTTAACCGCGTGTCGGCACCGTCAAGGCGTCCGCCGAGGCATCGCCAAGGGACCAGCCGCCATCACAGTCGAGGATCGCCCCCGTGACGTAGCGCGAGGCATCGCAGGCGAGGTAGAGCGCCATCTCGGCGATATCGGCCTTCGTGCCATAGGCCCGCAGGGGGATCGACTGCTTGAAGGCGGCCTCGGCCTCCGGGGTCGGCGATAGTCGCGCCATGCCCTCGGTCTCGGCGATTGGGCCTGGCGAAATGCCATTCACGCGGATGCCCGCCGGTCCCCATTCCAAGGCGAGGCATCTGGTGACCATGTTGACGCCTGCTTTCGCCGCACAGGCGTGGATCTGGAAGGCCATCGGATTGACCGCCTGCGGTGCCGTGATCGCGATGTGCGAGGCGCCGGGCTTGCGCAAATGGTCGAAACTGGCGCGGAACACATTGAAGGTACCCAGAAGGTCGATATCGACGACCGTCTTGAAGGCATTGGCGGAGAGAGCAACCGTGGGCGCAAGAAAATTTCCGGCTGCCCCGGACACGACAATGTCGATGGGGCCGTGCGCATTTTTCACCTGAACAAAGGCCGCCTCGATCGCGGCGTAGTCGCGGACATCGGCGGCGATTGCCATCGCCCTGTAGCCCTTTGCGATCAGGTCGTCGGCGGCAGCTTGCACCTTCTCCGGTTTGCGGCTCAGCAGGGCGACGAGGGCGCCCTGCTCGGCCAGGCGTTCGGCAATACCGAGATTGATCCCACTGGAGCCACCGGCGATAAAGGCGACCTTATCAGCGAGGATCCGGTCCCCGAAACAATTCTTCATGCGAACTCCGTGGTGCTTGTGTTCAGATCGACCGGGACACGACTTCCTTCATGATCTCGGACGTGCCGCCATAGATACGCGCCACGCGGGAGTCCCGCCACAGCCGGGCGATGGGATATTCGTTCATGTAACCGGCACCGCCATGCAGTTGGAGCGCCGCGTCCACGACTTCCCATTGCAGCTCCGTATGGAACAGCTTGGCGGCAGAGGCCTCCGCCGTCGTCAGTTCGCCGGCAACGTGGCGCGCCAACGCCCAGTCGAGATGGGCCCAGCCGACCTGGATCTTTGTTGCCAGCCCGGCCAGGGTGAAGCGGGTGTTCTGGAGATCGAAGATGGTCTGGCCGAAGGCCTTGCGGTCCTTCGTGAAGGCCACGGCCTCGTCGAAGGCGCGCTGGGCGACGGCTTGTGCCTGACTACAGATCGCGAGGCGTTCCTGGGGCAATTCGGTCATCATATAGGCGAAGCCGCGACCCTCTTCGCCGAGCAACTGGCTGACCGGCACGCGCATGTCATCAAAGAAAAGCTCGGAAGTGTCGGCCGCGCTTTGGCCGATCTTGTCGAGGTTGCGGCCTCGAGCAAAGCCCGGGGTACTGGTATCAACCAGGATCAACGACACACCGCGACCGCCGGCCTCGCCCGTCCGGGCGGACAGGATCAGCAGATCGGCGTGCTGGCCGTTACTGATATAGGTCTTGGAGCCGTTGATGATGTAATGATCGCCATCACGCTTGGCGGAGGTTCGCAGATTTTTGAGGTCAGAGCCGACGCTGGGCTCAGTCATGCCGATTGCGGCGACAATCTCGCCCGTGACCATACCGGGCAGATAACGCTGCTTTTGCTCCGCCGTGCCGTAATTCAGCAAGTAATGCGCGCAGATATCCGACTGCACCGAGAAGGCAAGCGAGGAGCCGGCATAGGCCATTTCCTCGTTGACGATCGAATTGTAGCGGAAATCGAGCCCCGGCCCGCCGTACTCTTCGGGGATACCGACGCAAAGCAGCCCGGTCTGGCCGGATTTGCGCCAGAAGTCGCGATCGCAATTCCCGGCCTCTTCCCAACGGTCCGCATTGGGTGTGAATTCCTGCTCAAGGAACTTGCGAACGCTGTCGCGGAACATCTCGTGGGTATCGTCGAACCCGGTGCGCTTTGCGGTATTGAGCATCGTCCCTCTTCCTTGTCTCTCGTCTTTTGCTTTTAGGCTTGTTGGCTGCGATTGCGCTCAAGCACGGCGCGGCGCCTTGCCTCGATGCCGCTGGCATCGATCGTGCCATGATCGCGCACAGCTTCGGCATGTTCCAGCGCCATCGCGTCGCCCAGTGTCATGGCGCCGCCACGGTCGATCAGTGATTTATAGCGCGAAATCATCTCCGGCGAGGCCGAGGCGATCTGTGCCGCCAGTTCCAACGCTGCGGCCATCAGGTCTTCCGGCAGCACGACCCG
>CAIXXC010000332.1 GCA_903923205.1 uncultured Rhodospirillales bacterium
AGAGCCCATCCTGAAAAATTTTTAACGCTCGCGAACAGGCTGCGTCACGTCTGGTTCGATAGGATCGCCACACTAATTCACGGCAGCGCCGTATCCAATTGTCATCCGGCCCAGACGACTGACGATTGCGGCTTACCCAGGCAAGGAGATCTTGATGTTACACCCTATCCCCCAGCGTCGTGGCAGCTTGCGCCGTTTCGCCCTGGTCGGTCTCGTCGCGACGCTTGCCATCGCGCCCGTCACGACGCCCGTATCCGGTATTGCCATGGCGGATACCGGCTCTGGCGTGGCCCTTCCCAGCTTCGCGCCGATGGTCGAAAAAATCATTCCAGCCGTGGTGAATATCTCTGTCGTGCAAAAGCCGCAGGCCTCGGACGCCGACCAGTTGGACCCCGGTGACGGCGGCGGCCCTGAGGCCCAACAAGGCCCGGGCGCCGGCACGCCCTTCGACGATTTGCTCCGCCGTTTCTTCGAACAGCAGCAGCAAGGTCAGGGCGGCGGCATGCCGCAGCCGCCGGCTGGCCAGAAGGTCATGTCGCTCGGCTCGGGTTTCATCATTGATCCATCGGGCTATATCGTGACGAACAATCACGTCGTGGGCGAAGGCGACAAAATTACCGTCATTTTCCAGGACAACTCCCGCCATCCGGCAAAGATCGTCGGCAAGGATGAGAAAAGCGATCTGGCACTCCTCAAGATCCAGGCTGACAAGCCGTTGCCCTATGTCAAATGGGGCGACAGTGACAAGGCGCGGGTTGGCGACTGGGTCATTGCCGTTGGCGATCCGTTCGGCCTGGGTGGCACGGTGACCAAGGGGATCATCTCGGCGCGCGGCCGCCCTATCGCAGACTCGAGCTATGTCGACTTCCTCCAGATCGATGCGGCGATCAACAAAGGTAACTCCGGCGGGCCGACCTTCGATCTCGATGGCAACGTGATCGGTATCAATACCGCCATCTATTCCCCCAATGGCGGTAGTGTCGGCATCGGATTCGCGATCCCAGCCAATACCGCTCGTCCGCTGATCGAAACATTGAAAGCTCACGGCAAGGTCAGTCGTGGTTGGCTCGGCGTCCAGATCCAGGAAATCACGCCTGAAATCGCTCAAGGTCTTGGCATGAATGCCGATCACCCCAATGGCGCTCTCGTTGCAACCGTTCAGCCGAATACTCCTGCTGCTGAAGCTGGTGTCCAGAACGGCGATGTCATTGTCACCTTCGATGGCAAGCCGGTGGCAACAATGCGGGATCTGCCGAGATTGGTTGGCAGTACCCCAATTGGTAAAACGGTTGATATCGGCCTGCTTCGCATGGGCAAGTCGATGACGGTTTCGGCCAAGCTCAAGGCGCTGCCGGAGACCGACGTGGCCAGCGCCACCGCGAGCCCGGATAGTCCGAGCGATGATCAAACCGACCGGGCAACCTCTCTGGGCGCCTATCTCTCGAACCTCAATCCGGAAATCCGCAAGCATCAGGGTATCCCGAAATCAGTTCAGGGTGTTCTGGTCTCCAGGGTCAAACCGAATAGTCCTGCCGCAGATAATGATATCGAAGCCGGTGACGTGATCGTGCAGATCAATCAGCAGCAGGTGACAAAGCCGCAGGAAGCGATCGACCGTCTGAACAGCCTTAAGGGCAAAGCCGTTCTCCTCCTCATCAGCCGCCATGGCGACAATCGCTTCGTCGCGATCACACCCGGCGATGACCTAGCAGGCAATAACTAGTCACGACCCGTCTGCCTGCCCTTGCCTGAGGGCAGGCAGACATCCTATCAATTCAAGGTCTGGCTGTTTATTTGCAGCTATCGGAGGACGCTATGAAGCTTCTCGTAGTCGAGGACGACAGGGACGCCGCGGCCTTCATCGTCAAAGGCCTGCGCGAGAACGGCCACGCCGTCGATCTAGCCGAGGACGGTCGCCAAGGGCTCTTTCTCGCAACATCGGAACGCTTCGATGCCATTATTCTGGATCGTATGCTGCCTGGGATCGATGGCCTCACGATCCTGTCCGCCTTGCGCGCTTCGGAAAACACGACACCTGTCCTGATTTTGTCGGCGCTTGACGGGGTGGATGATCGTGTACGCGGCCTTAAGGCGGGCGGCGACGACTATCTCACCAAGCCTTTCGCCTTTTCCGAACTGCTGGCTCGGATCGAGGCCATGACGAGACGCGGGGCCAGCCGGGTCGGCGAGACGCATCTGCGTGTTGGCGATCTCGAAATCGACCTTCTGGCCAGAATGGTAACCCGGGCTGGTCGCCCGATTGAGCTGCTGCCAAGGGAATTTCGGCTGCTGGAGGTCTTGGCCCGTCATTCCGGCCAGGTTGTGACGCGGACGATGCTGCTTGAGAAAGTATGGGATTATCATTTCGATCCGCAGACCAATGTCATCGACGTCCATATCAGCCGCCTGCGGCAGAAAATCGACAAGGACTTCGCGACACCGATGCTTCATACCATCCGCGGAGCGGGCTACTGCCTGAAACCCGGTGCTTGAACTTCTGCGGACCAGTACGTTCCGGCTTGCGATTTTCTATTTCGGACTGTTCGCGTTCTCCGCCTTTGCTGTCCTCGGCCTCATCTATTGGCAGACCGTCGTCTATTCAGACCGGCAGACCGGAGAAACCATCGAGGCCGAGATCACCGGCCTGTCGGAGCAATATCGCAATCTTGGCCTGAACGGACTGGTTCAGGTGATCGAGGAGCGGAGCAGCCCCGAGCGCGGCTCAAGCATGCTCTACCTTTTGACCGACGTGAATGGGCGCACGATCTCGGGAAACCTGACCCGCTGGCCCGATGCCCATATTGATCCTGATGGATGGATGCGCTTTCGCCTCAATGCCCCTGGAGGCAGGTTGCAGGATCGCCATCTCGCCCAGGCCACGAGCTTCCTGCTCGGAGGCGGCTATCAGCTCCTCGTTGGGCGTGATCTATGGGAACGCCAGGAATTTCACGCCCGCATTACCGCGGCGCTGGCGTGGTCGGCGGCGTTGACACTCGCGCTTGGCCTGATCGGTGGAGTGATTGCCAGCCGCAGTACCCTGCGGCGCATCGAGACAGTCAATCGGGCAGCCGCCGGAATTATGGCAGGTGAGATTTCGCGACGAATCCCGGTGCGACGCTCAGGCGATGAATTCGACAGGCTCGCCGGCAATCTCAACGCCATGCTTGACCGCATCGAACAATTAATGGCCGGCATGCGCGAGGTCACGGACAATATCGCTCATGATCTGCGCTCACCGCTCGGACGATTGCGCAACCGGATCGAAACCGCCCTACTGGAGCCGCCATCGCTCGATTCCTATCACGAGGCGCTGCAGCTCAGCATCGTCGATGCCGACCGTCTGCTCGCAACCTTCGCCTCCCTGCTCGACATTGCCGAGGTCGAGGCTGGCGCGCCGCGTGCCGTTATCGAGCCATTGGATCTGACCGATCTCGTGACCGGGCTGGCAGAGCTATACGAGCCGGCGGCAGAAGAGGCTGGTTTGTCATTGCACCAGGATCTGCCAACGGCCCCGATCATCGTGCGCGGCAATCGTCAGCTCCTGTCGCGGGCGCTCGC
Organism: uncultured Rhodospirillales bacterium; assembly: GCA_903923205.1. Taxonomy (GTDB): domain Bacteria; phylum Pseudomonadota; class Alphaproteobacteria; order ATCC43930; family CGMCC-115725; genus CAIXXC01. Next base: position 3,559 of record CAIXXC010000332.1, read on the forward strand.
CAATATCCTTGAAAATGCCATCAAATACACGCCTGCCGAGGGCTCGATGTCGATTGGATTGCAGGTGGAAGGGGAGATGGCTCGTATCGTCGTGGCCGATACTGGCCCGGGAATCCCTCTCGAATCCCGAGATCGGGTGTTTGATCGCTTCTACCGACTTGAGGAAAGCCGGACAACGCCGGGCAATGGCTTGGGCCTCAGCCTCGTCAGGGCCGCAGCGAGGCTGCACAAAGGCGAGGTTGCCTTGACTGATACAACCCCAAACGCGTCCAACCCCGGACTAACAGTGACCCTTGAACTGCCTATTTCAGGCGATAAAGGCGCGCCGTTGGTGTCCAGCTAAACCCGGCCAAGTGCGGTCTATTGACCGTCGTTCACAAGCACAACCGAGCGACCCGCACGGAGAAATTTCTCAGGATCCTGGGGCACGCCATCGACCCGCACCTCGTAATGAACATGCGGACCCGTGCTTCGTCCAGTCGAGCCAAGCAGACCGATACGGACCCGACGCTTGAGTTTCTGGCCCATCGCCACCGTAATTCGATTCAAGTGGCAATAGCGCGTGTGGATGTCATGGCCATGATCAATTTCGACCATGCGCCCATAGGCCCCCGCCCAGCCGGCAAACACCACCACGCCTGGCGCCGTGTTATAAACGGGAGATCGATAGGGGGCGTCGAAATCCAGCCCGGTATGAAAGGCCTCATGCTCGTTGATCGGATCGGCGCGCACACCAAAGGGGCTGGCGACCACATAATGGGCAAGCGGCGCCGAGAGTGGCAGCGAGCGGAGAACCTTCATCGCCTGAGGGTCTGCACCACGCTGACGCAAGCTTCCCGCCGGGACGAAGGGACCGCCTTCGGCAGACGCGCGCACGCCAAGCCTGTTCAGAAACCGGCGCAGATCAAACCCCGCCGGCCCTGCGCCCGATACAGTCTGTGCCGACGGCCGTTCGTCGGAAGCGTCTACCTCATGCGCAGAGACGCTCGACTTATCTTGCTTGAGAGCGATCAACTTGCGTTCAAGCCGTGACTTGATCGCGGCAAGGGCTTCACGTTCCTTGGCACTCTTCACCAAAGCTGCCGCAGCGGCCTCATACTCGGCCTTTGCCAGCCGGCGCTCCTTGCTGACGTCCTTCAAGGAAGCCTGCAGCCTTGCGATCTTCTTCACAAGCTCCGGAGGGACGACAGACGCGATGACGGGCCGGGGCGCTTCAGCCGCCGCAAGCCGGCTGCGTGTTGAGGCCAAATCTGATTCAATAGACGCGATCTGACGCTGCATTTGCGCGATCTGCGCCGCCTGCTGACTCACCTGCGTTGACGCCCCGTGCCAACCGCTAAGACCGGTCGCTGCGACGCCGAAAAGGACAAGACAAACAGCACCACCGGCGAGCGATAATTTTGGACCGAGGCCGCGCGAACGGCACGAATCATTCAGTGAATTCATCTGCGAACGAGCAAAGGCAATCGCCCACGCGCCATGTCGGCGGAATTCTTGGACCAGATTCTGCAAAAACGCATTCCCCATAGAGTCGTAGCCCAACTTGATGGCGACAGGCTTGCATAACCAAAACACGGGCTCGATCTGCGTCCCGCCCCCGGAGACACCGCTTCAGACCTGCCCTCACGAAATATTTACGGACGTTAACGATATGAAGCCCGCGATGCAACCATCATGTCATCAAGCCGAGGCGCCGGACCTTATCGCAAAATTATCCCAATCCGGAGTACTTCTTGCTAAGTTGTGTCGTGATGACGATTGTTTTGGTCGAAAAGGATCATAGGATCCGCGACCGACACAGCGCCCGCATGATAAGGTCTGAGGAAAATTTGGCGCCCGCGATCGTGCGACGGCGCCCGGACAATGGGACTCAAAAGGGTTTGTGATCCATGTTCCTACTGATTGGCGCGGCGATAGTCTTCGGGTGTGTGTTTGGCGGTTACGCGCTGAATGGCGGCCATCTCTTCGTGCTGTGGCAACCCTTCGAGTACATCATCATCCTCGGGGCCGCCGTCGGTGCCTATGTCATCGGCAATGACGGCAACGTTCTCAAGGCGACGATGAAGCAATTGCCACGCATCCTTAAAGGCGCCAAATACAAAAAAAATGCCTATGTAGAGTTGCTGGTCATGCTCAATGCGGTGTTCAAGCTGGCAAAGGCGAAGGGCGCGATGGCGCTGGAAGCGCATGTTGAAAAGCCAGAAGAGAGCCAACTGTTTCAGCAGTTCCCGAATTTTCTAAAAGACCACCATACCCTGGAATTCTTTTGCGACTTCTTCCGCATGCTGATCATGGGTGCTGACAATCCGCATGAGATGGAAGCCTTGATGGATGCCCGCATCGAAGCACATCATCAGGAGGAACATGTCGTTGCCCACGCCGTGCAGACCATGGCAGACGGCATGCCCGCGCTCGGCATCGTCGCCGCCGTGCTCGGCGTCATCCATACCATGGGCTCGATTACGGAACCGCCAGAGGTGCTTGGCCATCTGATCGGCGGCGCCCTCGTCGGCACTTTCTTCGGTGTGTTCTTTTCGTACGGTTTGCTCGCCCCGATCGCCAACTCACTCAAGGGAATCGTCGAGGAGGATGCCAAATACATGGCCTGCATCAAAGGCGGGATCATCGCCTACATGCAGGGCTATGCCCCCATCATGGCAGTGGAAAGCGCCCGGATGGTTCTGAAATCCTACAATCAGCCCAGCTTCTCCGATGTCGAGGCCGCGATCGAAGGAGCCCCGAGCGGTTAGAGCTGAGCTCATATCGAGGTCGAGGCAGCCCGATAACTACCATGACGCGAACTGAGCGGTTCGCAATTAAACACGGCCATAGGTATCTTCGAAGCGGACGATGTCATCTTCGCCAAGATAAGACCCAGACTGCACCTCGATCAGGTGCAAGGGGATGCGACCCGGGTTCTCAAGCCGATGCTTGACCCCGAGAGGAATATAGGTCGACTGATTTTCAGTCAGGTGGAGATGTTCCTCTCCGCGAACCACGAGGGCTGTTCCGCTGACAACAACCCAATGTTCGGCACGATGATGGTGCATCTGCAGGGAGAGCTTCCCGCCGGGTTTCACCATGATGTGCTTTACCTGGACCCGATCGCCAGTGTGGATCGAACGATAGGTGCCCCAGGGCCGATGCACGGTCGCCTGATGAACCGCCTCGGTTCTCTTCTCACGCTTTAGCTTGTCGACAATCAATTTGACATCCTGCGCCCGGTCGCGTGGTGCCACGAGAACGGCATCCGCAGTCGAGACCACGATCAGGTCGTCGATGCCGACAGCGGCGACCATGCCCTCTTCGACACGAAAATACGAATTGTGGCAATCCACCGCAGCAACATCACCGATCAGAACATTGCCGTCGCCGTCCTTGGCGGCAACATCCCACAGCGCATCCCAGGCTCCAAGATCACTCCAGCCCATGCTGACCGGCACCACCGCGGCAAGCTTCGTGTGTTCCATGACCGCGTAATCGATCGAATCATTGCGCGAACGACTGAAACCATCACGCCCTAGACGCAGAAAATCGAGATCGCCACTTGCCGAGGCGACGGCCTCTGCGACCGCCGCCGCACTATCCGGTTCACGTGCGGCGAATTCCTCAAGGTACAGCTTCACCGGGAAGAGGAAGATACCGCTGTTCCAGGTATAGTCGCCCGACGCGATATAAGTCTCGGCGCGGGCACGATCCGGCTTTTCGACGAAGGCGGCAACATCATAAGCGCCTTCCGCCGTCGCCCCGAGCGCGGCGCCGCGCCGAATATAGCCATATCCGGTCTCTGGTCGATCCGCGTGAATCCCGAACGTAACGAACCGCCCCTGAGCCGCAGCCTGTGCGCCGAGCGCGACAGCCTTGTGAAAGCTGCCAGTGTCGGTGATCACATGGTCTGATGGCAGCAACAGCATCAACGCTTCGGGATCGCGTTCGGCCAACCAAAGCGCCGCCGCCGCTGCAGCCGGCGCCGTGTTTCGGGCAACGGGCTCGAGAATCAGGGCTTGAGCCTGAACTCCAATCTCACGTAACTGCTCGGCGATCACGAATCTGTGATCCTCATTCGTGACGACCAGCGGCGACTTGAATACAGCCGGATCGGTGACCCGAAGGATCGTTTCCTGCAGCAGGCTCTTATCCGAGACCAAGGGCAAGAGCTGCTTGGGATAGGCAGAGCGCGACATCGGCCAAAGTCGTGTCCCGGAGCCACCGGACAGGATCACCGGGTAAACGGCGGGCAGGGCAGTCTTAGCGGTCGTCATCGTCGTCACATCCTTTGGCATTACACCCCCCGGCCTTCCGCAACCGGGCGCAGACAGTAGCGCATTTTGCTCGCACGGCAAACGCCGTCTCTATTACTGACCTGCGTGCGCGCGTGGTCGTCCGCAAAGATGTCAACGGCAATTTCTATTACGATCTGGAAAAAGGGGAACTTCCCTCGGTAAATCCTCAAGTGCCGGAACCTTCAATCGAAGGAACGGGCGGTCTTGCCACGAGAGAAGCTCCAACCGAAGAAATAAACCCGGGCAACCAACCCGTCAATCTTGACGTTGCATCCGCGCTGAACCCGGCTCAACTCGACAACGAACTTAGTAACGCTGAACAACAGCTCACTCGCGCTGAAGCGCTTAACAAAGCGCTCGCTCAAGCCGTGTCCTGCATGCTCGGGCAGGGAGGTCTCTGATGGGCTGGTCAGCATGCGCCACAGCCATCAAAAACGCCGCCGGCGGCATCCTGTCGGATGACGAGCTCGAGGAAATCATTTCCCGCATCCAGGCGCGCACCCGGTTCCTGCAAGGCCAGCAAAGCCTCGGCACGACGCAAGCGATGGCACAAGCCGCTCGCGAGATCGGCGATGAGGTCACGCTGCAGGCCAAGATCGAAAAGCGCAACGCGCTCCTGAACCTGCAAGCCCGGATCGCGCGGCGTGCGCGGATCGAGGCTGCGCCCAATTACTTTGACGGCATCCGCGCCGAGCTGCACGGCATCAACACGCCGATCCACGGTCGACCCAATGGCGAAACACGCGCGAGGGTCCTCGGCAGGGCCGCAGCATCTGAGATCGCGAGCCATGCCATCGCAGTTCTTGCCGAAGACAAGCGGCCATCCGGCAATTTTTGCCGAGTAAGAGCCACTGTTCCATC
>CAIXXC010000333.1 GCA_903923205.1 uncultured Rhodospirillales bacterium
ATCTTGGACCTCGGAGACGCCCTTACAGCAAATGCGCCAGGATTGGGATGAGGTGTTTTCCAAGAAACCCTGCACTGTTGGCGCCATCCTGGAGCCGATCAAACTGGGGGGAGTGCCAGCAGTCAAGATAAGCGCCGGGAAGGTCGATGCTGACCGGGCGATCCTTTACCTTCACGGCGGGGGCTATGTTTTCGGCTCGCCGGTCTCTCACCGCGACCTCGGTGAGTATCTCTCTAAAGCGGCGCGGGCGAGCGTCTATATGCTCGACTATCGCCTCGCACCTGAAAATCCATTTCCAGCAGCCGTCGATGATGCGACGGCAGCCTATCGTGGGTTGCTGGAGGGCGGCTTCAAGCCCGGCAATATCGCGCTTTCCGGGGACTCCGCCGGCGGTGGCCTGACCGTCGCCACCTTGCTCAGCATTCGGAATCACAAATTGCCGATGCCAGCCTGCGCGGTGCCCTTGTCTCCGTGGGTCGACCTTGAATGCACCGGAGAGACAATGGAGTCAAAGGCTGCGGTCGATCCGATGGTGCAGCGACCGCTGACGCGGCAATTATCGGACCTTTATGTGACCGACGGCAATCTTCGTGACCCATTGGCATCGCCCCTATACGGCGACCTGACCGGACTGCCACCGCTGCTCATACAGGTTGGAGAACGCGAGACCCTGCTGGACGATAGTGTCCGTATCGCGGCCATCGCCAGGAAGGCCGGGGTCGAGGTTACACTCGAGATCGAACCAAAGCAGATCCACGTGTTCCAGATCTTCGCAAGTCGTCTTGATGAAGGTGTCGCAGCAATCGATCGGATGGGCGCGTTCATCCTGAGACATACTGGAAAATAGTCGGTTACCCTACGGAGGCCGAGCAGGATGCTGGTCCTGCTCGGCCTTTAGTTCGATCAGAAGCAGCTAGAGACCGGTAGACTCCCACGATCAAGGCCGAGAAAGCGTTGAAGTCGATGCGTTGTTGGCACATCGGGGATTCATCGCACATTTTCTGGCAAGCAACGACGCAAGAAGAGCTCTGCTAAAGGTAGATTTTTGTCAATTTATCGAGCGCCGTATGACCCAGGTGGCAATAATGGCATTGCCTCGTAATTTCTTTGCGTGATGGTTAAAAACTGTGATAATTTAGGCGCATATCGTGATCCGCTTGGGGGGTGGCTTAAGGTGTGTCGTTTTTTTAAGCTGCGCACCGCGATGTTCACGAAATTCCCCTATTTCCCAACCCCTGAACGGTGCGCATCTGCTTGCGGTGAAAGCGTCAATTGAGATGGCTTCTGGTTTTGGCGTTAACGCTTGTGATTAAAACGAAACAGACGCATTGCATAAATCGAAGCGATCCGAAGGTGCGCCTGAAGTTTAGCGGTTTTGGGCGGAACATTGTCCGCTCATGGGTAGCTATTGCCTTCGCGTCTGGGCTCGGCGCTTGCGCGTATATGCCAGATGAGGGCCCCTCCGCACGCGGCGTTATCCATGGCGCGACTGCCAAGAAAGGCAGTGCCAACTACACGCTGATTGATCTCGACAGCCCGACCGCCGCCAAGGTTGCGGCCTTTTATGACGCAAGACTTCAGTCTCCTGTTTGGCAGGATCTGCCCCCGGCGCGCAGCATTGGAGCCGTGGCGTCGGGCGACGTCCTCGACATAACCATCTGGGATGCCAATGTCGGACAGGGGGGCGAGGAATTGACGCCTGGTTCGCTGTCGGCAAGTCAGGGCAAGGGTTTCGCTGTCGTCGCGGCCGTCGACTCGACGGGAATGATTTCGGTTCCCTATGCTGGTCGATGGCTTGTCGCGGGCTTTACGCCGGCGCAAATCGAACAGCAACTCGTACGCCGGCTCGGGCAGAAGTTTGTGGATGTGCAGGCCTCCGTTATCGTGAAGGAAAATATCGCGAATACGGTTTTCTTCGAGGGCGATGTCCTGCACCCTGGCCGCGTCGCGTTGCAATCGCAAGGACTTCGCCTGCTGCAAGGCTTGGCTTTGGCCGGAGGATCCAAAGACCCCGACCCGGCCCTCGTCGTGACGGTAGAGCGCGGGCACATAACGGCAAGTTGGCCACTTATCGCGTCCATACAAGATCGGCAAGCCAATATACCTCTTTCGCCCGGCGACGCGGTTACTGTCAGCCTGCGTCCGACGCATTACTACGCCTTCGGTGCGGTCAATCGACCTGGTGTCCAGGAACTCGGTTCGACAAACCAGCACCTCGCGGAAGTGGCCGGCACCATGCAGGGACTTCAGGATGCGCGAGCCAATCCTGCCGGGTTTTTCATATTTCGGTATGAGCCCGCGTCACTTGTTGCCGCGCTGCAGCCGAGCAGCGAGAAGGTCAGCAGCGCGCAGCCGGTTGTTTACCGTCTGGACATGCGCGATCCGCAATCATTCTTTGTGCTGAGCACGTTCCCTGTTCAGCCCGGCGATATTCTTTACGTATCGAATGCGCGGATCGCAGAACTCGCCAAATTCCTGCAGTTGGTTTCTGGGTTTGGCACGTCGATTCAGACGGGGAAGAATGTCGGCAATCAGTAGCGACATGAACTTCGAGTGGTGCAAAAATTGCTGGGCAAGGCTGCCGAGTAACGCATCGAAGATAAGATAGGTCTTCTTGGCAATTTAAAGGGGCGTGAATTTTCGTGGAAAAGTTAGCTATTGTCTCGAGTTACGACGAAGAGTGCGGAGCCGCGTTTTATAGCTCTCGACTGAAACATCACCTGGAGCAGGGGGGCTATCAGGTCGATGTCAAAAGGCTACCGGTCTCGCTTCTTCGCATCAATGAACCCTACTCGATTCGTCTGAAGGGCGACGCGGAGATTGCCCGGATCGCCAAGGAGATTGCGGATTATGATGCGGTCCTGCTCCAGTTCGAGCCCGGTCTCTATGGTTCGAGCGCGAAGGCATCGTATCGGAGAGTGAGGCAGCTCCTGCGCGCCTCAAAGAAGGTCATCATAACTATCCACGGATTCGATCGCGGCATAAACTTCTCGGCCGTCCGGCAATTGCTTCGGGGGCAAATCCTCGAGGCGATCTATACGATTTTCAGGGCCTCAAGAATCCAGGAAACGACTAAGTTCTGGCGCTATGTCGAAAAGGCCTCGCACGTCCAGATCCTGACGTTTTGTCGCGCGGATCAAACCCTTCTGGAGCGGCTTTATAATATCCGCCGGATCGATAACTTCCCCATCGCGTACTATGACCGGGAAGAAGTGCAGGCCATCCGGGATAGTATCGATCGGGATACCTTCCTGCGCCGCTACGGGCTTGATCCAAGCAAGAAACACTTCGCGGTTTGCGGCTTTCTCGCGGCATACAAGGGCCACCTGACAGCGATGAAGGCCCTAGAGTATCTTCCAGAGGACTGGAACCTGGTTGTCCTTGGAGGAGAGCATCCGCACGCCATCGAAGCCGACCTTGATATCGGCGGTTACCTCAATCAACTTTTGAACTTTTTGCACATGCCGGAAAGTAGTGCTGCGGGCGAAGCGGATTTGGTGACAGAAGGTATTGCCGGCAAGGTGATGACATCGTCCTATCTTGAGAAGCAGGAAATAAAACAGAAAGTATTCAAGAAGACGGAATTCAAATATTATTTTCCGAACAATCCAATCAGGGAACGCGTTAAGTTCGTTGGTCAAGTCTCAGATGAAGAGATGGCCAAATTCTACACCGTCTTGGATTATTTCGTGCACCCCTACATGAAAACGAAATCCGGTCAGAGCGGTTCCGGCCCGGCGACCCTCGCGTTGGAATTCGGTACCCGTGCGCTCTTTTCCAATGCACCGGTATTTCGTGAAATGGGGCGATACTTTTCCCAGGGCATGGCGTTTTTCAATGTCGGCAATTTCGTCGAACTGGCGGATGCGTTGACGCGCTATCCACAGCAGGAGCAGGATTTCACCGCTCACCGAGAGACTGCGCTGGAGACGTATAACCCGGCCAATATGGTTGCCACGTATCGTCGAATGATTGGTTCGAAATCGGTTTGATTGGGGTACAATGATATCCGAACAGACCATTGGTCTCGATCAGGCTAAGGATTCTTCAGTGACATTCGGGGCAGAGGCGGCATTCACACTCGCCGATTGGCTTGCTGATTGTCAGTACGATCCCGCTAGTCACTGGTTCATTCCATCTACTCTGCCATGTCCCGATATTCCGGTGATGCGGAGGGTCCTGGAGATCTATGATCCAGAAGTGACTCATGGTCATGATCCGCTCGACCTCCTTGCGGCATTTATTGAGGCCTCGAGACGGGCGGCGGTTCGATCGAATTACTCCCTTGGCGAGCGCGTTCGATCGATGCTGGCTCACTTCGACAGGGAAGCCGGAAATTATGTTTCAGGCGGCCTGGAAGCCCTGGGTGCCAAGCGCGCCGATCTTTTCGACCCTAGAAATCTCTGGTTCGTGCGCGGCGCGCTGATCGAGATTTATGCGAACGTCAAAGCGTTTCTCGAAGAGAGCGGCTTTCTGGACACCGTCGACGGGCCGAAGAAGAAAGTCATAATTGTTCACGGCAGATACCGTACCGGCTCAACGTTGGTTTATAACGCCATCAGGGGGCTCCTTGAGGCGGCAGGGGAAAGTGTTCGATCGCGAGGGTCTGATTGGGCTCATGTGGACCGCCTGATTAAAGACTTCCAGGACGGCGCCTATTCGGGGCATTGGCTCCTCTTGAAAACCCATAATTGGTTCCCGCGTCAGCATTCTGCCGACGTGATCCCAATCTTTACGCGTCGAAATCTTGCCGATGTCGCGGCTTCATCACTGGGGCTTTGGGAACGAAATGCCAAGATTCGGACACTCGCCAATACCAGGGCCCGTCATTTTAATGCACTCGGGATTATAACTGAGGTTGAAAACCAGAAGTTTCTCAATGATTTCGTCGCCAGTGACGAGAGGACGCACGTCATCGACTACGAGTTATATCGAGAAAACATTGGTGGGCTCGTATCAAACTTGGGTGACCTTCTTGGTGTCGGTTTGACCGAGAAGGATATCAAAAAGGTCTCGCTTGCGATTGATCCGGAACGCACATGGACGCGGGTCAGCGCGATGGCGGAAAAGGTCGAGGAGACAACGCTTCTGCGCCAGACTCATCTTGGAGATTCGATGGGGCGGGTTGGTGGCTTGCTCCATACCTTGCCCCGGATCGTGCGCGAGCGGCTTAGAGCATTGGGAGAATGGCAATTCGACCCCGAACCGCCGCATCGGAATGCCGTCACCCACTTCGAGGATCGAATGATGGCCGACATGAAATGGGTCGATATGATAACCCTTACATTTGACGGAAGCAGCGACAACGCGCTGTTTATTGTAACTGAAGATGTATTTTTTAGAAAACTGAAGGATCTTCTCACCACTTTGCAAGGCGACGCCAGCCTGTTCGTGACCAAGCATCAGGTTGTTGCTGGTCTGATCGAACAATTCGTTGCGATCGCGTTGGGAGAGAAGGAATACGACGCAAGCAAACGTGTCGAGATTGCGCGTCACGTTGAGTACCATAGCGCTCGCATAGCAGGGTTTAGTTCTACGCCACTATCTTATTTGACCAAGGGCATCAAGCTCAATGATCCGACTATTGAGAATTTGTCCGAAATTGAGGTAAGCGTTAAGGAGTTAATTGAACATTGTTCTGCGATTATTGGTTATTCCTTGGACATACAAGAAGAAATGGCGGAGGCAAGTACAGAGTTTTCAATAATACAATCTGGTGGGAGGAATCTTTTCGCGCATTATCTGCCAAAGACCATTAGAGATTTAAAAACGGAGTCGCGTACAGCAGTAATAGAACCGTGGTTTTTCAAATCTCTTGCGGCTGTTGGAGATATATGCGAGTTCGGCTGCTCCAAGGGTACATTGTCGATCAAACTCGCAGCAGTATTGAGCGCGCTAAAGGTCGAGAACAAGAAAGTTTATGCTTTCGACGCATTCGAAGGCACCCGAATAACAGATCTTGGGGCAGGCGACGATCGAATTGGTGGTCATTCAAAAAGCAGCGATGCTTTCGCGGAGCTAAGCAAATGGGCGGGGTTTCTGCCCGTGATTCCGGTGAAGGGCGATCCGGCCCGCACTTGCTTGTCGCTGCGCAGGCCAGTGTCATTCGTCTGGCTCAACCTCGATATGGCGGCACTCCTTGGGCCGGTATTGGACGGTTTATGGCGCCATCTTGACGAGGACAGCATTATCGGTATTGACGATATTGGCCGCCCCGAGGCGCCCTCCGTGACTGCCTGGGTCGAACAATTGCTCTCTGAGGGGCGGCTCAATCAATTGGCGGTCTATCAGGATGACCACATTGGATTCTATCAGATTAATTCCGCTTGGACGCTACCGGGCGAGGAGGGGCAAAGCGAGCAGGAGTTGTAATCGGCACTGAGGCAGGTGTAGCCTGGAAGGCAAACGGGTGACAAAAAGTGTAATGATGATCAATCATCGGTGCCGTTATTGTCATGGAACAAGAAGAGCCGGCCTGGCGATCATATCACGAGTGACAATCGTGGAGGAGTTTAGAGATTTCCGCCCCGGAAATTG
>CAIXXC010000334.1 GCA_903923205.1 uncultured Rhodospirillales bacterium
CCGGTGACGCCGATCTTGTGGATCAGGTCCCTGTGTTCGTCGACAAACGGATGCGCCGACTTGCTGCGCAGGACATAGATCGTGCCGCTGGCCAGATCATCGGGCTCCGCAAAGTTGCCGAACAATGGCCCGGCCTCTTGCTCGGTAATCCGGCGTGCCGATTCATCGCGATAGAGCGCCTTCTGGAACGACCGGGACAGCACACTGGACTCGGTCCCGTTGTCATAAATGACCCGCACACGCCGATCATTGCGCTCGTACTGAGTCGTGAATTCCTCCGTCGACGCGACGATATAGGCCAGTTGCCCGCCAACGATGAAGAAATTGCCCGGCTGGATTTCGGCAAGCGTGACCTCGGAATTACCGAGAACCTTCGCCTCGCGCAGCCCCGCCTTCAGGTCGATCTGAACCCGGTCGAACAGCGGCTTAAACGCTTCGAATTCAACGCAGCGTTCGCGATTGGCGATATCTTCGGCCGCCCGCTTTTCGGCACGCGAGGGAACATGGCGCAAGCGTGAGATATCGTCGCCAGAGTCGGGCTCGACACCCAGTTCAGACAGCAGTGCGGCGTCATCGAGGTTCACCGGCAACTGCGTTGACGACGCATCCCCGTCGAGGATCCCGTCGCGATCAATCCCCGCCAAAAGTTCGCGCGCATCGGGCATGGCGCGCAAGCGATCGAGCCGCACGGCATAGAGCCGCTCAAAAATATCGTGATCCTCGCCATGCCGGGGCAAGCGCCCATGTTCGGCAACGAACCGCTGGATATCTTCAAAGCCCGCAATGATCCGTTCCTGCAGCGGCGTCAGCGATCGGACAGGCTCTGCCGCGGTCTCGACGCCAAGCTCGGCCAGCAGTTCAAGATCACTCAGCTCAGACATCGCTGGCGGCCTTTGTGGCGTGGCGCTGCAGGAAGGCCACGCCTTCCGCCATCTCGCGCTCCCAGGCGTCCTGAGACGTCAGAGATGGCAAACGACCGCGTTCCCGCTTGAACTCCAATGCACGCTCGGCCAGGGCGCGAGCATCGTCATAGGTCATCTTGTTTTTCTTGGCGTTGATCACCGCCTGAACTTGCAACAGCGTCTTTTCGTCCATCGCCTTGGCCAGCACAGCGTATGTGGCGCTGAACGGGTTCACGCGGTCGATAAGGTCGATGTCCAGATCGGTCACGCTCAACGCAAATTTGCGCACGCCGTCGATAAACGCCGTGCTGCCCTTCAAGTCGGTGTCTGACGTATCAACAACGCCAGCTGCCTTCGCCTGCTGGGTCAGCGTCATCGCCGCCACCGCGTGCTGGCGCACCGCTTCCTGATCTTCGTCGCTCAATTCCGGATATTTTTCGCGGACGATCTTGCCCATTTTCAGCAGGGTCAGCTCTTCGGGCACGACCTCCGGATCGAACATGCCCCGTTCCAGCACCGCCTTGTCCTGCACAAACGATGCAATGACCTCGTTCAGGTCTTCGCGGCAGATCCGGGTGGCCTCGATGCTGGTGGGCAGCTTCAGGCCCTTGATCTCAAAATGCATCTGCCCTTGTGGACCGACGCCGACGTTCAGCTTGCCTTCCTGATAGCCCTCATCGCCATAATCAAAACCCGGTTTCGGCCCGGCATCCTTTGGCGTGAAATCAAACCGCGGCGCGAGAACCTGTTCCATCAGCAAGCTGGCGGCGATCGCCTTCAGGTAGTCGTTGATCGCGTCGACCACGAGCGGATCATCCGCCGCCGGTTCCGCAATCAGGTTGGTGAACCGGGCGCGCGCCTTGCCTGGTGCATCACGGGTAGCACGGCCGATGATCTGGATGATTTCGGTCAGGCTGGATCGATAGCCAACCGTCAGCGCGTGTTCGCACCAGATCCAGTCAAACCCTTCCTTGGCCATGCCCAGCGCGATGATGATGTCGACAAAGTCGCGATCATCGCGCGCCTTGGGGGATTTCAGCGCCCCTGCCACCCGGTCCCGCTTGGCCGGATCGTCGTCGACCAGATCGGCCACCCGGATCACTTTGCCCGAAATGGTGCGGATCAGGTGAAACCCGGTTTGCGGATCGATGCCCTGCCATTCGCCCAGGTGGTTCATGATATCCTCGGCCTCGCGGTGCTTGTCTTTCAGACTTTCACGCGAATTGACCGAGGGAATATGGATGATGGTCTTGACCGTCGGATCGAGCAGCGCCTCGATCTTTTCGGTGTAGGGCCCGGTGTAGAAGCTGTAGCCGATATCCAGCACCTTCAGGTATTGATAGCCGTTGAGCTGCTGGTAGTACGTGTAGGTGACGGTTTCGAACCTGGCCTCATCCTCCGGCGCCAGCACCGGGATGGCATCACCCCGGAAATAGCTGCCGGTCATGGCAACGATATGCGCCTTGTCATGCCCGATCAGCTGCGCCAGCTGCGCGCCCAGCCGATTGCCGGCATCGGCCGAAACATGGTGGAATTCGTCAATCGCCACCAGCGTGTTGTCAAACGCCGCAACGCCCAGCTCATCAAAGGCAAAGCGGAATGTCGCATGCGTGCAAACCAGCACCCGCGCATCGCTTGCCAAAAACTCGCCGACGGCCTTGACCTTGGACTTGGCCACCTTGGGGTCATCGGCGCCGGGTGTGTTGCACAGGTTCCACTGCGGGGCGACATCCCAGTCGGCGAAAAAGCCGTATTTGCTCAGCGGCTCGCTGGCAAAGCTGGCGCCGATCGATCGCTCCGGCACACAGATGATCGCCTTTTTCACGCCCTGGTTGATCAGCTTGTCCAGCGCGATGAACATCAATGCCCGCGATTTGCCCGAGGCAGGCGGCGATTTGATCAGCAAATATTGCTCGCCGCGCTTGTCAAACGCCTGTGCCTGCATCGGGCGCATGCCCAGCTCGTTCGCCTTCGCGCTCGCGCCGGTGCCGGCAGGGCGGAAGGTAACGGCGGGGATGATGGTGGCGTTGGTGGTCATTTGAACAGCTCGCTATGGGTGCCAACGCGCACGAAGTAGATGGTACCACTCTTACCGGCGCTGTCGTCGATGTCATAGATCAGCAAAAAATCGCCGCCGATGTGGCATTCGCGGCTTCCCTGCCACTCGCCTTTCAAGGCATGATCGCGCCACTCTGGCCCGAGCGGCGCATCATTGGCGATCAGCAGCAGCATCGCGTGCTTAAGCTGGCCCATATCATAGCGCCCAGAGCGGGACAGACGTTCCCAATCCTTGTGAAAAGCCTTGGCGTATTCGACGGCGCGAGGCGTAACGGCGCGCTTACCGGGCTTTGCCATCGAGCGCCGCAAACATTGCGTCAGCATTGGCAAAGCGGGTGCGCTGCTCTGCCTTCATTTCAGCGACTTCTTCCAATGCCGCGCGGGTTTCGGCGTTCGGCACTTTCAATTCCAGCGGAAAGGCCTGATCGGCGACAATGCGGTGAAACAGCAGTCGCACAGCATCCGACGCCGACAGCCCCATGGCCGCCAGTGCCTCAGTCGCTTTTGCCTTCAATTCATTATCCAGCCGGACGTGGAGCATGGAGCTGGGCGCGTTCATCAGACCCTCCTGTATCTCATTTGAGATATATGATCGCGACCTTATTCGAAGTCAAGGATGCCTCGGCAAGATCAAGTGTTTGCATAAACCGGGCTGCGCTTTGCGGCCGCGATGTCGTATGGCTTTTTGTTTCCTTCGGCGTCCTTGACCAAATGTGCCTTGCCCACGTTTCGCTGAATATCCACGGAAATAGGTGAGAATTTGCGAAACCATGCGCCGAGTTTGAAACGCTTTGCGACCGGCGCCTGGGCCACCAACCGTGCCGCGCCAGAACAGTCGCTATGCTTTTCTGCGTGTTCCAAAATCCTCACAGCTGTGTGATGGATGACCACATTTTGTTCGGTGCCCTGCAGCAAAGGCACAAGCGCAATTAAATCAGGCAGCGACCATTTGCCCGTCAGACCAGTGGTGCGAAATTTTCCCATCAATTTGGCGTTCGCAGCCGACAGTCCATCACCCGGTTTGGGGGCCCTATCTTTCCGAAACGGAATGGCGCTCCCACCCGACAGAGCAGGGGGCAAATCCATACCGCCGTCGACGAACGCCTGGGGAGCATAGAGCGTCGCCGTGACCGTAAGCGCGTATCGGGGAGCATCGAGGCAGTAGATCTGACACTTGGCCCCGTCGACCACGACAATATTGCCGAGGAACGAATCTGCGCCGCCCTTGATCAGCAAAACCAGTTCTTCCGGCTGCGCAACGGCAAGACTCAGAATGGTTTCCTTGCGGCCCGTGCTGATTTCCGATTTGACCACCACACCGATGATCGCGCGACCTTTCCCGCCAAGCATACCCGCCAAATCCGGGCCGATTTCAGCCCCAAGCGATTTGGCCACTATCGCGCCGGAACGAAGCGTGCGGCTTTCCATGCAGGGGTGACGATCCCACGGCGGGCCAAGCGGCGGATCGATCCACACGCTACCTCCATTGTATCGAATGAAATAAACCGGCTTTTTGCAGGTGCGGCACAGAGTCCTGACGCAACTGCTTTCAGCGCTCCGCTGAACCTGCGCACCACCATCGACCCCGCCTGTGCCCGAACAAGCGCCATCAAGGTGCAAGGGGATTCGCTGACCGTCGATAACGCGGAACTCGACCCGCATGCCGCATTTTTTGCATAGCGACATGGTGCCGGCCTACACGGCGCGGTGAGCGCAGCGCATTGTCATGCAGCCTTTGCGCTGGTCATCTTGGTGTAGAGCTCAAACAGCTTTTCCAGCCGTTCGGTGTCGTTCTTGAAGCGGCGGCCGATATAGATGCGCTCCAGCACTTCGTCGTTGCGTTCATGCGCGTGGCGCAGGTTTTCCGGCATCGTCCCCGGATCATAGAGATCGGCGATGGTCGCCGGGAAATGCGCCTCCCGGCCAAGCAGGATGTCCTCGGCGCAACGGGTGAGATCGGCCTTGTTCTGCTCGGTCAGCTTGGGCACCGGAAAGGTGTTCCAACCAAGAGTTTTCGAATACCGGTAGTCTGTCTTCATGCGGCCACAAACTGTCGCAATCCAGATTGTATGCAGATTCGAAACAAGAATGGCAAATTCATGTAATTTACCGCCATATATTGCATAGGCTGCGTTAGATATTACGGTATTCGAGTTATACCAATCAGCAGGGAGATAGTTTCTATTTTCAGAACTTGTAGCGCCAACAATGATCGCGCTTCCCTCTTTGTGGGATCGCTGTGCAAATTTGTGAGGAATTCGTGCGTATTCGTTTGTGGTCTTAGCACTCGAATTGCGCCTGAAATCGGCCACAGCATTGATGCGGCGTCTAATTTCTGAATCAGACTTGGCGAATTCAAGCTGATCGTCTTCGATCCAGAGGCACCATCGGCCAGCGCCCCCCGTTAATTCGCTAGTCCCAGAAAACCTTCTTAGAAGAAATCTCGCACCCGCAAAGCGTTCAAGTAATTCTGATCGCTCATTGCTGTCCAAAATTAAATTCCCACCATCCCTTGGCATACTTCCCGACACGATGTTCGAAAGCCCTGGTGAAATAGGAAGCTTTGCTGAAGTGACGTATTCCTGCTTTCCAGGGACAAGGTAGGGGGAAATAGATTCGCACGATCTAAATATGGAATCTTCAAAAACACCCTTAACTGCAACGCCGTTCGCCGCGAGTCCAACAATCACGCAGGTGACCATAGCATTGTTGCTTGCATTGTTGGTCCACAAAAACGGACGATACCCAAAAATGATGTTGACCCCATTTGAAAAAACTCGACTCCATATATGCTGAACCTGATCTCCCTCACAAATCGAACTTGTGGAAACGAATGAAAGTGCTCCACTGTTGTATATTAAGAATTCTGATCCCTTTAGGTACCAACCCGATACATAGTCGCAATCCTTGTAGTCATTTCCATCGCCAAAAATGCGCCTTAGATCATCCTTCTGATGTTCCGACTGTTTGCGTGCGCCCTTGAAGGGTGGGTTACCGCACAAATATGTTTCTCCACCCTCATTCGCAAAATCGATCTCGGCTTGATCCAGCGGTGTGCCAAACAGATCATCGGCCTGCAGACGCACGCCCGTCCCTGTTGGCGGACAAATGCTCAACCAATCAAGCCGCAGGGCATTCCCGCAGGTGATCCAGTTTTGGTTATCGAGAGGCAGGAAGGTTGCCAGCGCTTCCTTCTGCCCACGATAGATCACGTCACATTGAAACTCTGCGATTATCAGCGCCAAACGCGCGATCTCCGCCGGAAAGTCGCGCAATTCGATGCCCCGAAAGTTGGTCAGTGGGATGTCGCTTTTTCGGTCCGGCTCACCCCGGCGCCGATTAATGGCCGATTCGATTTCGCGCATGTGCTTGTACGCAATGACCAAGAAATTGCCCGATCCGCAGGCGGGATCGAACACCCGGATTTTTGCCATCCGGTTGCGCAGGTTGAGCAGTTTGCGCCCGTTATCGCCTGCCTCTTCCAACTGCGCGCGCAGGTCGTCGAGGAACAGTGGATTGAGCACTTTCAGAATGTTCGGCACGCTGGTGTAATGCATGCCCAGCGCGCCACGCTCTTCATCGTCGGCTACGCGCGCCGCGTGCCG
>CAIXXC010000335.1 GCA_903923205.1 uncultured Rhodospirillales bacterium
ATTGTGATGTTGACACCGGTCGGGCTGATGGCGGCTGTGGAGCACAAGGTGCTGTCGTTGGTGGGCAGGGCGGGCTGCTGCAGAAGAGGTCAGCCGTGTGGTTTGCTCATGGCTGTGCCGCCTCTCTCTGGATCCGGCCCGCGCACTCGACGGGCCCGTGGTAGACGCTCACCCATCGCCCGAAGCGGCGGCCGATGGTGCGGGGAAACGCACGGCAGATGACGTCGCACGAATTGCGTTGCAGCGATGTGAATGGCTGACCGGGGGAGGCTGTGTGCTCTACGCGCGCGATGCCCAGACGACGGCGTTGCTGGCCTCTGACCTGCCGCCCTTCCATCCACAGATTCTTGTTCGCGAGGGCCGGTTGCGCGCCGATATAGTGCCTTTCATCCGCGACGATCAACGCAGCCAGATTCTGGACTATACCGCGATGAAAGGCCCGAAGGCTTTGGCCCTGAGCCCTAGCCATGATGAGATCAGCATTGGTACCGGTCCAACCCAGGCGGCAGCCAGTCAAGAGGCCCTTGCCCGATGCCAATTCGTGATGGAGAACTGTATTCTGTACGCTGAGGATGATCACATCGTCCTTGGGTGGTAGCTGTTTGGAGATCGACCCGTTATGTCTCGCCTGTCCCTATCGATGATCCTATTAGGCACCGTCACGATACTGTCGAGTTGCTCGCACGCCCCGCCTCAGGCTCTGAACGCCCAAGCAGAGACGCTTTTGAGCTATGCGGGCGATGACTCGCAGGCGGCAACACACGCAGGTCAAGTCTGTTCGGAACTGGGGCGCAAGCTCATGCCTCTGGGCTTGCAGAGCAACAGTGACGGCACGAAAGTTATGAAATTCAAATGTCTATAAGAACCAACCCATGACGACAGCGCCCGCGCTCGTCTTCGACTCAGCGGCTTCCGCCACTCCCCTGGTGCTGCTTACCCCGGAAACACTTTCCATCTGGCTACAACACCAGGACGCGACGATCGGCAACTGGGTCAAAAGCCACGCTTTCACCGCTGCTGCCGGGACAACTCTTGCGATACCCGGACCCGACGGTTCCCGGCTGTGCGTCCTGCATGGCTTTTCAATTGCTGAACCGCTCTGGGCGATAGCCGCCCTTCCCGAATCGATGCCTGCAGGTACCTATTTCATCGACCCGACAGGCCCGTTGCTTCTGTCTGTCGACGACGCAACGTCCGCCGCCTTGGGGTGGAGCCTCGGCAGCTACGGTTTTGTCCGTTACAAAGAACGCAAAACGACGCCTGCAAACCTCATCTGGCCGGAACTCGCCGATCGGGGTGAAGTCTGCAGACTGGCCCATGGGATCTGCTTGGCCCGCGATCTGATCAATACCCCGGCGGAAGATCTGGGCCCCGCTGAACTCGCCAAAGCCGCGATCGATGTCGCCGGGCGTTATGGAGCCTCGATCGATTTGATCACGGGCGACGATTTGCTGTCTCATAATTACCCTCTCATCCACGCTGTCGGCCGCGCGAGCATCCGACCTCCGCGGCTCATCGATATCCGATGGGGTAATCCCGCTGGACCCAAGGTTACCCTTGTTGGCAAGGGCGTCTGCTTCGACTCGGGCGGGCTCGATATCAAACCCTCGAGCGGCATGCGGTTGATGAAAAAGGACATGGGCGGTGCCGCCACTGTTCTGGGTCTCGCGAGCGCCTTGATGGATCTTGGACTTGATATCCGACTGCGGGTGCTGATCCCGGCAGTCGAGAACGCAATTTCCGGTCTCGCGTTTCGCCCTGGCGACATCTTTAAAAGCCGCAAGGGATTGACCGTCGAGATTGGCAATACGGACGCAGAGGGTCGCCTTATCCTGGCGGATGCGCTCACCGAAGCAGCCGGTGAGAAACCTGATCTCCTGCTGGATTTTGCCACGTTGACCGGCGCGGCTCGCGTCGCTTTGGGACCCGACCTCCCTGCCGTTTTCACTCCAGATGATACGCTTGGTGAAGACCTGCTTCGCGCCGCCACCTCGTGCGGCGATCCGCTATGGCGGCTGCCGCTCTGGAAGCCATATTTCAAGCAGATTCAAAGCAAAAATGCCGACCTGAACAACGCCGGTGGCGATGGTGGCATGGCGGGGGCGATCACGGCGGCACTCTTTCTTGAGGCCTTCGTCGAGCCCGGCCTAAGCTGGGCTCATATCGATACCTATGCCTGGAATGGATCAGCCCGACCCGGCCGTCCCGAAGGCGGCGAGGCTCTCGCGCTGCGCGCCGTCTACGGTCTTATCAGACAGCGCTTCGCCTGATCAGGATTGGTTGATCAGCCTCAACATCTCGGCATGGAGAGCGAGATCGCCTGCAGCGAGGATGCGCCCGTCGCCGCCAAGCCCTGCGGGATTTCCCTGCCAATCGGTCACGATCCCACCGGCACCGGCGATGATCGGAATTTGCGCGCAGTAATCATAAGGCTTTAGATCGGCTTCGACGATCACATCGCAGAAGCCGGAAGCCAGCAGACCATAGGCATAGCAATCCGCACCGTAGCGCTGCAGCTTCACGGCGCCGACCAATCGTTCCCAAGTCGCCTTGTCGGGTCCCTTGAACATTTCCGGAGCCGTTGCAAAGAGCGTCGCCGCGGAAATTGATGAACAGGCACGCGTCCTGATCGGCACGCCATTCAATGTCGATGGCCCGCCGGCCACACCCAGCCAACGTTCGCGTGATATCGGCTGGTCGATCACGCCAAGGACCGAGCTTCCCTGATGGAGCAGCGCGATCAGGGTTCCGAACAGCGGAACCCCACAAATGAACGATTTGGTGCCGTCGATCGGATCGAGAACCCAGATATATTCCGCGTCAGCACGCTCGACGCCGTATTCCTCACCGATAATGCCGTGGTGGGGAAAGGTCTGCCCAATCAACCGCCGCATGGCAGCCTCGGCCTCGCGATCTGCGATCGTGACAGGGCTTTCGTCAGCCTTGTCCTCGACTGCGTAGCTGCGCCGGAAATAACCCTGGATGACCTCCCGCGCTGCATCGGCCAGCCGCGAAGCCAACGACGCGGCGGCCTCGACTTCGCGGATTGCCGCGGGATCGCGAAGGGAGGCCATGGCGGCTACTTCGCGCTGCCGTCGGCAGCTTCGGATGGCTTGGCACCTTCCTTGACAAGATCGACCGGCGCGTCACTGTTCTGGTTGAGAAACGCCAGAACATTGG
>CAIXXC010000336.1 GCA_903923205.1 uncultured Rhodospirillales bacterium
GCAGAGGACGAGGCCGGCGACGGCGTCATGGCCCGCGCCGGCAAAGCCGATGCCTTTCGTGTCGAACGCCGTGATATCCGCCGCCATGCCAGGAGACAGACGACCGATATCGTTCCGATTCAGGACCTTGGCTCCGCCAAGGGTCGCCAGTTCCAGTGCCTCGCGGGCCGTCATGGCAGCGGCACCGAAGGCAACACGCTGGAGCAGCATGGCTTGGCGGGCCTCACCCAGCATATGTGCGCCATCGTTCGATGCCGAGCCGTCGACGCCGATACCCACGGCAACTCCCGCCGCACGCATGCGGTTCACCGGGGCGATGCCCGACGCAAGCCGCATGTTGGAGCAGGGGCAGTGGGCCACGCCGGTGCCACTTCTGGCGAACAGACCGATCCCCGCATCGTCCAGTTTGACGCAGTGCGCATGCCACACGTCCGGGCCGACCCAGCCAAGGCGCTCAGCATATTGCGCCGGCGTCTCACCGAAGCGCTCCAGGCTGTACGCGACGTCGTCGTCATTCTCGGCAAGATGGCTATGGAGGCCAACCCCATGTTCGCGCGCAAGGATCGCGGAGTCGCGCATCAACTCGCGGCTGACGGCAAAGGGCGAGCAGGGCGCCAGGACGATCCGCAGCATCGCTGCGTGGCTGGGATCGTGATAGGTCTCGATCAGGCGCTGACTGTCTTTCAGGATATCGCGCTCGACTTCGACCAGCGCGTCAGGGGGCAGGCCGCCCTGGCTTCGTCCGACGCTTGTGCTGCCACGGGCGGCGTGGAAGCGCATGCCGATTTCGGCGGCCGCCGCGATGCTGTCGTCGAGCCGGCAGCCATTTGGATAGAGGTAAAGGTGATCGCTCGACGTCGTGCAGCCACTCAGCAGCAACTCCGCCATCGCCGTCTGCGTTGACACCTGGATCATATCCGGTGTCATCCGCGCCCATAACGGGAAAAGCGCTTCAAGCCAGGCGAACAGGCTGGAATCCTGTGCTGCCGGCACCGCCCGGGTCAGGCTTTGGAACATGTGGTGATGGGTGTTGATCAGCCCCGGCATCGCGACATGACCCGTGAGGTCGATGATCTCATCCGCTGTCGCGGGCAATTGATCACCGGTGCCGACGGCTTGGATAATGTTGTCGACGATGTAGACCCCACCACCGGGGATCTCGCGTCGTTGTGCGTCCATCGTGACGAGGATATCCGCGTTCCTGACCAGCAATGATCGGCGTGTGGCGCCATTCCGCGCATCTTCGTTTTTCGGCACAATGACGACCTATGGGCATCTGGGTTGATGACCTAGATAGCCCGATTGCGAGATCTGCACCAGCAGCGCGGGGTAAGGATATCCATGTCCGCCGACTTCAAGGGCGCAAGCCCGTTGTTTCACGTGAAACATTGAGCATGCTGCAGGGGTATCTTCGTATTCTGCGCTTTGACCGCGCCTCCCATTCTGGGTAATGTCCTCGCCACCATGAATTCGGTAACAGGATATAGCTTCGACGTCATTGTCGTTGGCGGCGGGCATGCGGGCTGCGAGGCCGCTGCTGCGTCTGCCCGCATCGGTGCGCGGACGGCTCTGGTGACCCATCGTCGCGCCACGATCGGCGAAATGTCATGCAATCCGGCGATCGGCGGGCTCGGCAAGGGGCACATCGTCCGCGAGATCGACGCGCTCGACGGCGTGATGGCGCGTGTTATCGACCGCGCCGGTATCCAGTTCCGGATGTTGAATCGATCGAAGGGACCGGCCGTGCGCGGCCCTCGCGCCCAGGCGGATCGCAAACTCTATCGCCTCGCCATGCAGGAAGTTCTGGGAGCATATCCCAACCTCACCATCATCGAGGGTGGCGTCGAGGATCTGATCCTTGGTGATGCCGGCTGCGTCGGTGGCTTGAATCTGGGGGATGGCCGCACACTTCGCGCGCCTCGTGTGGTTGTAACGACCGGCACCTTCCTAGCCGGGGTGATGCATTGTGGACTTGAAACCCGACCGGGGGGGCGCGTCGACGAGGCGCCGGCAATCGGGTTGTCGCAAACGCTGCATCGGATCGGCTTTGCCATGGGCAGACTGAAGACCGGCACCCCCGCGCGACTTGATGGAAAAACCATCGATTGGGCCAGCCTTGAGCCGCAGGAGGGTGATGATCCGCCGGAGCCATTCTCGTTCCTGACAGACAAAATCCGCGTGCCGCAAATACGCTGCTTCATTACCGGCACGACGGAGGCAAGCCACAGCCTGATTCGCGCCAATCTCCACCGCGCGCCGATGTACTCGGGCCAAATCCAGGGCGTCGGTCCGCGTTATTGCCCGTCCATAGAAGACAA
>CAIXXC010000337.1 GCA_903923205.1 uncultured Rhodospirillales bacterium
CTGGGGTCGATGCGAACGACGGCGAGGAAGGAAGGCGACTTCTATATTCTCAACGGCACCAAACTCTATATCACCAACGGACCGGTCGCCGACGTCCTGCTGGTTTACGCCAAGACCGCGCCGGAACTGGGCCCCAAGGGTATTTCCGCCTTTATCATCGAAAAAGGCTTCCCCGGCTTCAAGGTCGCCCAAAAGCTGGAGAAGATGGGGTTTCGCGGCAGCCAGACAGCCGAACTGGTCTTCGAAGATTGTCGCGTGCCGGCCGAAAATCTCGTAGGCCGCGAGAATGGCGGTGTTGCTATCGTGATGAGCGGGCTTGATCTTGAGCGCGCCATGATCTCCCCGCTTTGCCTCGGCATCGCCGAGCGCGCGCTTGAACTCACCATCGACTACGCGAAGACACGGCAGCAATTCGGCAAGCCCATCGCCGAGTTCCAGATGATGCAGTCGAAGATCGCCGACATGTATGTCTGGGTCGAGACCATGCGCACATTCAATTACCGCTGCCTTGAAGCCTGCAACGAGTTGGAAGTCGGCGGCGGCGGGCGCGGCATGATCCACGCGCTCACGGCGGCCTCTGTCATGTATACGGCGGAAACGATGGCAAAGGTCCTGTCGGAAGCCGTACAGGTCCATGGCGGCACGGGATACATCTGGGAATCAGAGATCAACCGGCTTTACCGCTCAAGCAAACTG
Organism: uncultured Rhodospirillales bacterium; assembly: GCA_903923205.1. Classification (GTDB taxonomy): domain Bacteria; phylum Pseudomonadota; class Alphaproteobacteria; order ATCC43930; family CGMCC-115725; genus CAIXXC01. The sequence continues at coordinate 697 of CAIXXC010000337.1, forward strand.
CTTGAAATCGGTGCCGGGACGACGGAAGTCCGCAAGATCATCATCGCCGGTGAACTGCTGAAATGAGTACCGTTGAAATCGATTCGATTTCGCAAGACCTCGCCGACAGACCGACGAGCTTCGCCGCCGGCCTGCTCGCCGGGAAGACCGTTCTGGTCTCAGGCGGCGGCAGCGGTATCGGACAGGCAACGGCTTGGCTGGCGGCCCGGCTTGGTGCCAAAGTCATTATCACCGGTCGCAAGCGGGAAAAGCTCGACGCCGTCGTCGCGGCGCTGGCGGCAAAGGGCTATCAAGCCCATGCGCAGAGCGTCGATATCCGCCGGCGCGAGACGGTCGAAGCACTCTTTGCGGCCATCGCAGCCGACCATGGCGGCATCGATATCCTGATCAACAGCGCCGGTGGCCAATTTCCGCAGCCCGCCATCGATTTTTCGCCCAAGGGCTGGCGGGCCGTGATCGAGACCAATCTCGACGGCACCTTCAACATGATGCAATGCGCGGCAAGACTATGGCGGGACCAGGATCGCGGCGGCAGCATCGTGAATGTCGTCGTGTCGCCACGCGGCCTGCACCATGTCGCACATAGCTGTGCCGCGCGCGCAGGCGTGATCGCGTTCAGCGATGCGGTCTCGGTTGAGTGGGCACCGCTTGGCATTCGGGTCAACTGCGTTGCGCCCGGCACGATCCGGTCGGAAGGCTGGAAGGTCTACGCCGAGGAGGTCAGTCGGCGCTACCACAACGGCAATCCCATGCGCGCTGTCGGCGAGCCGTGGGACATCGCCGAAGCCTGTCTCTATCTTGCCGGACCTGCGGGCCGATTTATGACTGGTGAGACATTGCAGGTGACCGGCGGCGGCCATCACTGGGGCGAGATCTGGACCACCGAAAAACCTGATTACTTCGTCGAGGCATCCCGCGCCTTCGATCCATCGCAGGACTGAACAACACTCGGGTCAGGAAGCCAGCGCCAGAATTCGCCTCACCGCGCCTTCGAGTTCGCTGCTGTGGTCCGAATCCTCAGCACGCCAGCCGACATGGCCATCGGGACGAACGAGAATCGCCCCATCCGGCGCGGTGCCCCTGATCGCAGCCCAACGCCCCGAAGGATCCTCGCAATCGAGGCCTGCGCCAATAGCCACCACATCAACCGTCACATCAGCGACCGTCTTTGCAGCTTTCTGCCAGACCAGGCTCCGACTTGAGGTCAGCAGCACGAAACGACCGCGCCCCACCAGATCGAGCGTCGAAATGGTTCCGCCCGACCGCGTGACCCAGGCATGCGGCAACCGATGGCCGGGTCGCGTGACCGGGATATGCTCGTCCCCCATCGGGCTTTTGACGGGTGCCGGGGTGCCATCGGCAATGATCGCGGGCGACCCCTCATAGGCGAAGCCAATCTCGATATCGTGCGCCTGAAACTCGGTGCGCTGGCTCTGGATGACCTCGTGCAGCCGCTGACGCCGTGTCGCCCCTGCGGGCGAGTCTGAGAACAGTAATCTGAAGGCTTCTCGATTAACCTCTACCGGTGCGCCCGGAATCAGGCCGATGCCGGCATCGATAACCAGATGATTTTGGAATGTCAGCAAGGCCCACTGGACATTGCGCGTACCAACCGGCCGACGTTCAGCCTCATAGCTGTCGAGCAGCCCCGGCGCCGCCTGGCCTTTCAGCACCGCCGCCAGTTTCCACGCCAGGTTATGCGTGTCCTGGATCGCCGAATTGAGGCCAAGGCCGGTCGTCGGCGGATGACGATGCGCGGCATCGCCAACCAGGAACACCCTGCCCTCGCGGTAGCGTCGCGCCAGCACACCCTGCACCTTCCAGTCATTCATGCGAATGATCCGGGGCATCAGTTCCGGCAGTTTCAGTAACTCACGCAAACGCGGGACAACAGATTCCACATCGAACTGTGCCGGATCATCGGGCTGGAAGGCGAAATGAAACAGCCACTCCTCGCTAAAGCGATCATAGCGCTCCGGCCCGAGCGCAACCATGACCCCACTGCCCCAGGAGCCGCCTTTATCCGGGCTGAGGAACCAACGGATCATCGGGCTGTCATCGTCAAGATATTGGCTCAGACCGGCAGCGAAATGGACCGTCACCATATCGAATAGCCGGGGAATTCCGTCCATCTCGATGCCAAGCGCCGGCCCGATTTTGCGACCGCCATCGGCACCGATCAGGTACTTGGCCCGCACCTCGTAATGCGTCTGGGTATCGCGATCGAGGATATTGGCGGTAACGCCGTCTTCATCCTGGACGAAACTCTCAAGTTCGTGATGATAGTTGACACTGGCGAACGACGAGGTTCGCGCGTGTTCGAGCAACAACGGCTCCAGCCGAAGCTGGGGATAATTAGCGGACCGACAGGGGCTGTCACGTTCATAGGCCTCCGCTAAAGAAAAGCCGCCAAAGGCATCCATGAGATAGATGGTTTTACGGTCAAGCTCATCGTCGCCGCCAAGCGAGGTGTACCAACCGACGCGGGCCATATTCTCAGCGGGCGTTCCGAGAGCGTAGATCCGCTCAGCCAGCCCCTCTTCCCTGAGAATCTCCATCGTGCGCTGATTATAGTAATGCGCCTTGGGCGCCGGAGAAGTCGTCGGATGTCGCTCTACCAACCACGACGAGATACCAAGGCGATTAAGGAAGATCGCCAAAGACAATCCACTGCCGGCGCCGCCGACGATGAGGACATCTGTCGTGATGGATTTCATGCTTCCTCTCCAAGCGTCCCTTGCGCATGGCTTGCGCTATTGTTCTTTGGCTTTCAATAAAAAGGGCGCGCAGCGTCGCAAGCATTGACCAAGTGGTCAAGAGTAATTCGTTACCATCTGGGGCGCTTCGGAAAAGGAACAATCAGACCTAAAAGCCTATCGATAGGGCAGCCGTGCCGAGGACATCACTGGCGTTTTGACCGATGAATTCACGGGTACGTCGCGCCATACTGAAATCGAGGCGCCAGGCTGTCCCCCCGAACACTGTGACCCCCGTCACGCAGTCCGCAACCAGAATCCGCTTTTGCACATTCGGGCTCTGCCGAAACGAATTACCGTCGAGAAAGATATTGCGACCGACCGCCCGTCCCTCGGCTCCGACGTACCAGTAATAGCCAAGATTTCGCTCTAGATGGCTCGCATCGAAATAATCGGTCCCTGAAAGCGCGGGACGGATCCGCACCGGGCCGTAATCGGCCTGCAAATTATGGCCAACCCTAAAAATTGCGCCAATTTCGCCGTAGGTGAAGACATTGCCAACGGTGGCACCAATCTGTGGGACAACGTCACTGCCGATGCCCCCAAGATGAAAAAGCGGCAAGCGCCACAACCTCTCATAGCTAAGGGCAATCCCCGGCTCATTCTGTATCTGATGGCTCCAGCCGCGCGCCTCCGCGTCGCCGATAAACTGATGGAAATCGTTTTGAGCTTGCTTGCCAAGCGCTCCGGGACCGACCACGCCTAGATCAAGTTCGAGGTTTTCAAGCGTGTTTAGGTTTCTCTCCTGCAGCAGGCTTGTCCCGATATAGAGCCATCCCCCATAGGGGCGATCGGTCGCGTCAGGCGGCCGGAGCGTCAGATTTTTCGGTGTAAAGATACTCTGGCCCAGAACAATCGCGTAACGCCGCTCGGTGCCGGTTCCATCCTGGAAGATCGGCGCCAAGTCCGCGATCCAGTTGAATGGCGCATTCCAACCGCTGGCAGACGGGACCGCCGGCCCAAGATTTGAGGCTCGGATTCCTTGGGTATAGTGCTTGTCAGAATTGAAATAGATGGAATCGTTTTCTTCCAGAACCGTGATCCGTTCAGCGTTATCGGCCCGCGCTGTCCGAGGGTTTGCTAAGACTGCGATGACGAGTGCCATCAGGATTGCAACACGATGCACGCGTTTACTGCTGCTGGAATCCATCGCCAATCCTTCGACCCCTCTGCCGCCGCACGAACACGGCGCAGAAGAAGAACGTCTGAAGACCGATAAGGTTCCGTCTTATTCCGTACGACCGGCGTTTAGGCAGCCTTGAGGCGAAAGGCGGATGGATCGACACAAGGTGTAGCACCCGTGACCATATCGGCCGTGAGACGCCCGACACCGGGACCAACGCCGAAACCGTGACCGGAGAAACCGCTGACAATATAGAAACCCGGTAGTGATCTGACCTCGTCGATCACTGGCAACGCGTTGGGCGTCACGTCGATCATACCCGACCAACTGTGCGTGATGCGCGCTCCCTTGAAAACCGGGAAAGCCTCAAGGACGCCGCGGAACCCGCGATCACGCTCGGACACGACGGGCGATTGGTTGATAATACGGTTGCGCTCGAACGGGGTCATCTGGTCCAGGCGCCAATGCCGGGGGACCTTCAAATCGTCAAAAAAATGCTTGCCAAAGCGCAGTTTGAGGTCACGCCAATTGCCGATGAAGCTCGATTTGTAATCCAGGAAAAGCTTCAGGTTATCAATCGTCATCGGCACAACATTGCCATCCCGCGCCGCAATCGTGTAGCCACCGTCGAGGCGCTTGCGAAAGGCGAAATCGGTCCCGCCAACAGCAAATTGATGAGGCACTTCGGTATGATCTATGCGCGCGACAGTCGCTTTAACATACAACTGCGGAAACTTGATACCGAGGTTCCCGGCAAATAACCGGGTCCAGGCACCACCCGCCAGCACGACCGATCCGCACGCGATCGGCCCCGCCTCCGTGACCACGCCCGAAACACGCCCGCCGCTCGTTTCGATCCCCCGCACCGCGCAGTGAGTGAATATTTTTGCACCCTTCTGCCGTGCGGCTCGGGCAATCGCTCCAGTGACCAGCGCTGGCTCGGCGCGGCCATCAGAAGGCGTGTAGAGACCACCCAGAAATTTGCGCCCCGCACCAGGCGCAAGGTCTGCGGCTTCGCGGGCGCTCAGCAGTCGGGTATCCAGGCCCAGATGCCTGGTCTTCTCGAACCAGCTCTCATGGGTATTCAGTTCGCGGTCATTGGCGGAAAGATAGAGGATACCGGTCTCACGGTAGCCGATTTCTTCGCCGAGGCGTTGTCGCAACTCCTGCCACAGCCGCCGGCTTTCGATCGCGAGCGGCAACTCGGCCGGATCGCGACCCATCCGGCGGACCCATCCCCAATTGCGCGACGATTGCTCCGCTCCGATCTCACCCTTCTCGCAAAGCGCGACCGAGACCCCCCGCTCTGCGAGTTCAAGGGCGGTACTTGCCCCAATGATGCCGCCGCCGATAATCACAACATCGACCCGCTCCGGCAGAACGCTATCGCTATCGACGTGAGAAATCGGCGGCATCATCATGGGTATGCTCCAGCGATCTCAGAAATTGCCGAGATAGCGATCGATCTCGACTTTCGTCACCTGATTGGCGAAGAAATCAAGCTCCCGGCGCGCCTGTTGCAGCAGGATGGTGAGACCGTCCGCACCCATGACCTCCGGCAGAAAGGTCGAGGCTTCGGCTTGCGCAATCGCGCCCTGTAAATCGCTGGGGAGCGGATCACAGCCCTCGATATCGATCGCGTAACCGTCGCCAAGGCAAGGAGCGGTTGGCTCCAAGCCTTGTTCGATACCATCAAGGCCTGCCGCGATATCGCAGGCGAGAAGGTAGTACGGATTGCAATCGGCTGAGGCGTCACGCTTCTCGACACGAACCGCACTGTCCGATCCCTCGATCACCCGCAGCGCCACGGTGCGATTGTCATAGCCCCAGTTCGCCTTGGTCGGGCAGAAGGTGTAAGGACGGCGACGGCGGAACGCATTCGGTGTGGTCGAACCCGCAATTGCGTATTCGGCCATACGCTTCTGCACGCCGGCAAGGAAGGACAGTCCCGTCTTGCTGAGCTTGCCACGATCAGCAAACAGGTTCTTGCCGTCCTTCCAGATCGAATAATGGGTATGGAAACCGTTGCCGGACTGATCGATGAAGGGCTTCGCCATGAAGGTCGCGAGATAGCCGTGTTTCTGTGCCAATTCCTTGACGAGATTGCGGAACATGACAAGGCGATCGGCCGAGGTCAGGGCGTCGGCATAGCGGATATTCACCTCGGCCTGGCCGGGGCCATATTCCGGATTCGACTGCTCGATGGGGATGTCCATCTCGTTGATCAGGCGGCGGATTGGGCCAAGAACCGATTCCATCTCGGCAGCGCGGGTCAGGCTGTAGACCTGGATATCGCTCTCGCGCGGCAATTTGGTTACCGGATCGACGAGGTAGAATTCGACCTCGCATCCGACATTGACTTCCAACCCAAGCGCCTTGGCGCGCTCGACCTGACGGATCAGGGCATTGCGCGGGTCGATCGGCACCGGCTTGTGGTCCATTCCTTCAAAGCGGGCAAGACAGAAGGCGACACCGGGTTCCCACGGCACCGCGACCGGCTGGGTCACGGGAAACAGGTGCATGTCCGGATAGCCGTTCTGGAAGTTGGCGTAAGGTGTATCCCAGACGTCGCAGGTCATGTCGATGGTCAGCACCGCGATCGACGAGGCGTTGCCGCTCTTGCAGACCGTCTCCCAGTGGCTCGCCGGAATTCGTTTGCCGCGCATGATGCCGTTCAGATCGCCGCCACCCATCGCCACCGTATGCGTTCCCGGCGGCAGCTTCCATTCACCCTTCTTCATACCCGAATCTCCCCGCTTGTTGCCTTTTGGGCGCGTCCCTGCCCTTACCAGGTAAACGCGCGATCGATGCCGGCCATTTTGACCCCGGTGAAGGCCGAAGCCTCGAACGACAGAGCCCGAAGATCTTCAATCTCGAGATTGCGAACCTTCGACTTGCCGCAGGCCTTCGCCAGGGCCGTGATCTCCATCGTCATCGCGGTCAGATACCGCGCCACGCGCTCTGCGCCCGCAGCGACGTTCATCCGGGCCTCGAGTTCAGGGGTCTGCGTCGCGATGCCGACCGGACACATACCGGTGTGACAATGGTGGCAGGCGCCGGGCGCGGTACCGAGCTTCTTGTAATCCTCGAAATAACGCGGTGAGTTGCAGCCAAGCGCCATCATGGCCGCGTTGCCGATCATGACCGCATCGGCACCAAGGGCAAGACACTTGGCGGCGTCCACTCCTGAGCGAATACCGCCCGCTGCGACCAGCGAGACCTTGCCGGACATGCCGCACTCGTCGAGTGCCTCACGCGCCGCCCGGATCGCCGACATCGTGGGAATGCCGGTGTGATTGAGGAGCAGTTCCGGCGATGCACCGGTGCCACCTTCCGCGCCATCCACGACGACGACATCGACACCCGCCTTGGCCGCAATCGCGACATCGTAGCGAGGACGGGTCGCGCCCATCTTGAGGAAGATGGGCACCTGGTAATTAGTCGCGATCCGCAGTTCTTCAACCTTGATCGCAAGATCGTCGGCACCAAGGAAATCGGGGTGGCGGACGGTAGACCGCTGATCGACACCAAGCGGCAGCGTGCGCATCCGTGACACGCGCTCCGACACCTTCATCCCGAGCAACAGACCGCCGGTACCGGGCTTTGCGCCCTGTCCGACCACGATCTCGATCGCGTCAGCGCGACGCAGGTGGTCAAGATCGAGCCCGTAACGGGCAGGCGACATCTGGTAAAGGAGCAAATTCGACGCCGCCCGCTCTTCCTCCAGCATCCCGCCCTCGCCGGTACAGGTCATCGTGCCGACCTTGGAGGCACCATGACCCATCGCTTCCTTCGCGCTGGCGGAAAGCGCGCCGAATGACATTGACGCGATATAGATCGGGATTTTCAGCTCAAGCGGGCGCTCGACAAGGCCGCGGCCGCCGCCGAGCACCGTCGTGGTGTCGCAGCTTTCCCGATAGCCTTCCAGCGGCAGGCGCGTCATCGTCGCCGGCACGAAGGTCAGGTCGTCGAAGGTCGGCATCCGCTTGTTGAAGGTGTTGAAACCGCGCACCTGATAGCGTCCAAGCTGCGAAAGCGCATGGACCTCGGAAATCGCTTCGGGCGTCCAGCGGGTTGAACCGCCTTCCTCGTAGGAGGACGGAACACCTGCGGGGCGACCCTGGATGGCGCCGTCGCCGAAGCGGACAAGTTCCTCGGAAGCTTCCTCGAAGGGATACTTGTAGGAGTCGTTCAGATCATCAGCCATGCATTCGCATCCCTGCTCTCAAAGTACCAAAGGCGCTGGCCGGAAACGATACGCTGCCAGTTCCGTGAAGAATCGACCAATCCCAGAGGTTCCAGGATAGCATCGACTTCTGCGACCTGCTCTGCTGTCGGTTCGGTGACGACGGCATCGACACCAAGGCCTTCGATCGGGCCAGCGACCCAAACTTCGCCCTGCCACAACGCATCGGCGCAGGATGGCCCAGCGCCGCCCAAGGCGATGATCTTGCCGGAATGGGACATGAAGCCGGATTGAGAGCCGATCTTACCCTCGACGATGATATTGCCACCCTTCATGGCGACACCGACGCGCGGCCCGCAATCACCTTTGACATGGATCGTGCCGCCTCGCATCGCAGCGCCGACCGACATGCCGCAATAACCGCCAACGGTGATATGGCCGCTCGCCATACCCTCGCCGGTGCCCCACCCGGCGTCCTTGCCGATCGTCACACGGGCACCGTTGTTGAGGCCACCGCAATAATAGCCCACAGAGCCTTCGAAGCTGATGTCCAGGCCGGGCGGAAGACCGACGCCGAGATTGTGCCGCGACAGCGTGTTGCGCACCAGGATCGAGGAATGGCTCTTGGCTTCGCGCTGTATATCCTCATTGACCTCGCGGATTCCGCGCATGCCGACATCAATGATCACCTGGCTCACGCGGCAACCCTCCGATTTCCGTAGCCCCAGATCCCGGTCAGAGCGGGGCCGTCATAGTTGATGATGGGGGCTCCCTGCGGATAGATCCGGCGCAGGGCCTGTTCCTCGGTTGCCGCAGCGAACTCGCCGTCGGTCTGAACGGTCACCAAGGGCTTCATCGCAAAGCGATCCTTGGCAAAACCGATGCCGTCAATGTCTGCGATCATGAAGGTGAATACGCCGTCGATTTCGCTGATGGAATGGGTGAGAGCCTGCTGCAGGGTCTTGCCCTGACGCATCTGATCCGAAACCCACACGGCAATAAGCTCGCTGTCATTCTCCGTCAGGAAGCGATAGCCCTTGCGCTGCAGGCGATTGCGCCAGGAATAATAATCGGTGATCTGGCCGTTATGGACGATCGCGACGTCCGGGAACGGCCGAGCCCAGAACGGATGACTGGCGTTCGGCCTGACGGCTGATTCAGTGGCAAGGCGGGCATGGCCAAGACCATGGGTACCGATCATACCGCGAACATGATGCTTTTCGCCGACGGTCTTGGCGTCGCCGTCATCCTTGATGATTTCAAGAGAGCGACCGACAGACTGCACCTCGAGGCGCGTGCAGATCGTGTCGGCGTCGGCGATCCAGGGGCTAATATCCTTGGGATCACTAATGATCATACGGACCGAGTAGTGCCGTGCACCACTGTGATCCCATGTCGGGTCCTCAAGCAGATCGGCGCCATGATCCTTCAGGATCAGGCGAAAATCCTCGAGATCTTCCGATAGCTTGCGGCGATCAAAGCCCATGGCCCGCACGATATACCCCGTCTCGCGCGGGATACCATAAACCGCAAAGCCGGTGCTGTCCGATCCGCGATGCGCCTGCGCATCCATCAGATCGACGAGATCACTCCCGACATCCCCCGGCTTGGCCAAAATCCGTCCAGCAATTCCACACATCATTCGTCTCCGGATGCTTGAAAGGGTTTGACCGTGGATTGGCCCGTAAAACATGTTTCCAACACATCCACGTTCCCAGACATAATGACGGAAACGGTAGGACACCGCCGAACATTGGTCAAGTGGCCAATTTTCGGTCCGCACACGAATCTTTTCGCTGACGGCAAGAGCGAAGCCGGGATTGTGACGTCGCCGACAGCGCCACAATCCCAAGCGTCGGGTTAGACGGTGACGACCACCTTGCCGACCTGGACATTCGATTCCAGATAGCGGTGCGATTCGACGATCTGCTCAAGCGGGAAGCTTTTGGCGATAATCGGCTTCAGATCCCCAGATGCGAGACCATCGAAAACGAAGCGCTTGCCGCGCTCCATATGCCCGGCATCACCCGTAACGGCAAAAAGCGTATAACCGCGCAACGTCAAATTCTTGGCAAGGGCGGGATAGAGTGGAAACGGCGTGGGTGCCCCGGCAAGCGCGCCATAGAGGAACAGAATGCCCTGATCGCCAAGAGCCGCCGCAAGCGCCTCGACACCCGGCCCGCAGACCGGATCGAACACGATCCTTGCCCCCTTGTTATCGGTGATCTTCGCGACTTCGTCCGCAATATCCTGCTCTGCCGTCGCGATGACGTGAGCAGCACCCGCGTCCAGCAATGCTGACCGCTTTTCATTGGTCCGCGTCGCCGCGATCGGGATCGCGCCGAGGCTATTGGCGATCTGGATTGCCGCCAGACCGACACTGCTCGACGCTGCCGTGATCACCACGGCCTCTCCCTTGGCAAGATTGCCGATCTGCACAAGCGCGCCGTAAGCCGTCAGATACTGCATCCAGATTGAGGCGGCTTCTTCCCAGGAGAGGCTTGCCGGATGCTTGGCAACAGCATGCACGGGCACGATGGTCGTATCGCCGTAAACGCCATACTGGTTCATCGAGAAGGCCGGGATCGTGCTGACAATATCACCCGGCTTGAAGTCGCTGACACCGCTGCCGACGGCCTCGACAACGCCTGAAGCCTCGTAGCCCAATCGCGACGGCACGCTCGGCTGCTCAAGATAGGCACCGGCGCGATACATCGCCTCGGCGCGATTGAGCCCCAGCGCGTGGACCTTCATCTTGATTTCCCCAGGGCCAGGGGCACCGAGGTCAATCGTATCGATCTGCAGAACCTCAGGGCCACCGGTGCGGTGGAAACGAACGACACGGGACATGGAGATACCTTTCTTGTGGGCGCGAGAGCGCGCAGGAAATCGGGTCGAGAGAACACGGATGGCCTCGCTGCGCGAGGTTTGGAAAACACCCGTCGCCCAAGAATTTGGCCAATAAGGTGACAATTACAAGTCTGACAAGGGGCTCCGTCCTGATCGATACCCAGCTTGCTGACAAACGACTCTGTCCCAAAACGTCGAGCGACCTCTGGACCGCCTATTCATTCCATTTATCAAACGATCATCCATAGATAATGGATTTAGCTTGGCCGCGCGCCTAGGATAAGGTTGTGGAATAAAAACCAAGAATGAGAGCGGTTAAATGAGCGCCAGGGGAATGGTCGAAGGACAGGTCGTCGTCGTCACGGGAGCAGGCGGCGGTATCGGTCGGGAGATCGCATTGGCGATGGCCAAGGCAGGCGCGCGGCTCGTCATCAACGACATCGGTGCCTCTGTTGCGGGGGAAGGCAACGATACCGGTCCGGCGCAGCGCGTCGTCGATGAGATCCGAAGCGCGGGTGGTCAGGCTGTCGCCAACACGGACAGTGTTGCCGACCCTATAAGCGCCTATAACATAATCAAGACCGCGCTTGACGCCTTCGGTCAAATCGACACGGTGGTCAATAACGCCGGTATCCTTCGCGACCGGTTCTTTCACAAGATGGCTGTCGATGAGTGGGACGCCGTCATCAAGGTTCATCTCTACGGCGGCTTCTTCGTCAGCCGTGCGGCTGCCCCGCACTTCAAGGAACAGGGCTCCGGCTGCTATGTCCACATGACGTCGACCTCGGGCCTCATCGGCAATTTCGGCCAGGCGAACTATGCTTCAGCCAAGCTTGGCCTGGCTGCGCTGTCAAAGTCGATCGCCCTTGATATGGCGAAGTTCGGCGTCCGCTCCAACTGCATCGCGCCCTTCGCCTGGAGCCGCATGATCGGCTCGATCCCGACCGAGACACCGGCGGAACAGGCCCGTGTGGAAAGACTGAAGCAGATGACGCCCGCCAAGATCGCGCCGCTCGCCGTGGCGCTGGCGAGCGATGCCGGACGCGATGTCAGCGGCCAGATCTTCGCGGTTCGCAATAATGAGATCTTTTTAATGAGCCAACCCCGTCCCGAACGGTCGGTCCATCGCAGCGAGGGTTGGACACCGGAGACCATCGCCAGCCATGCCCTGCCGGCATTGAAGGCCGCCTTCTATCCACTCGACCGCTCCGGCGATGTCTTCACCTGGGATCCGGTGTGACGTCGGGTATCGTTCGATGTCCGTTATGCGCCTCCACGAGATCTTCGACCAACGCCTGGCGCTGACGCCAGACGCACCACTCCTCTTCCTGCACGAGCGGACGATCAGCATGGCGGAGCTTGGGGGCCTTGTGGATCAGCTTGAAGTCGAATTGCGCGCGGACGGTGTGATGCCCGGCGACCGCGTCCTCATCATTGCCGAGAATTGCCCCGATCATATCGCCCTCATCATCGCTTGCAGCCGGATCAACGCCTGGTCCTGCGGCGTGAATGCGCGCATGGCGTCGGCCGAAATCGCGGACTTCACCGAAAAATCTGACCCCCGCGTGATCTATTACACGACGGGTGTGTCAGAAGCGGCACGAGAGCACGCGAGCCGACAAACAATTCGCCCGTCGGCTCTGGAAGGACTGACACGGTCCGGTGTTCGCGGTGCTGCCGTCGCCGAACCGGAGCCGGCGGCAAGCGAAGTCGCGGCGATCATCTTCACCTCAGGCACCACGGGCTCGTCCAAAGGCGTTATGGTCACGCACAAAGGCTTGCTTCATTTTGCCAGGATTTCGAGCAAGTTGCGCCAGTTGACTGCCGCCGATCGTGTCTACGCCTATCTGCCGATGACCCATATTTTCGGTCTCGGGACGGTGCTGATGTCCGCGCTTCTTGTTGGTGCCGGGCTGGTGATGCGCAGCCGGTTCGACCCTCAGGATGTGCTCGACTCCCTTGCGCATCAAGGCGTGTCCAACCTGCTGGGGCCGCCGACGCTTTATGGTCGTGTCCAGGCGCATCTGGACAAACTCGGCATTGATCACCCCCGTTGCCCTCGGCTGCGCTATCTTTATACCGGTGCCGGGCCTCTCGACCCCGATCTGAAGCGCGCGGTCGAGGCGCGCTTCGGGCTGCCCCTGCACCATGGCTACGGGCTTTCCGAATATGCGGGGTCCCTTTGCATCACGGCTATCGATGCGCCGCGCGACGACACCGCAACAGGACATCCGGCGGAGGGGGCGGAGCTTCGCATCATTGCCGATGATGGTCGCGAGGCCGAACCGGGTGGGCGCGGCGAGATTTGGTTGCGGGGTACCGGCCTGATGCTCGGTTATTTCCGCGATCCGGCGGCCACCGCCCAGGTCATGCGACCCGGCGGCTGGTATGCTAGCGGCGACATCGGGTATCTGGGCCCGGACGGTGCACTCTTCGTGGTCGGCCGTCTTAAGGAGATGATCATCCGTTCCGGCTTCAATGTCTATCCGGCCGAAGTCGAAGGGGTGCTGAACGCGTTCCCGGCGATTCATAATTCCGCCGTGGTCGGTCGACGCGAGGCAGATGGCAACGAGGAGGTTGTGGCCTTTGTTGAAACCGCTCCCGGCGGTATCGACACTGCAGCCCTCGACGCCTATCTGCGCGAACGGCTCTCGCCTTATAAGCGGCCATCCCGGATCATCGCGATCGACGCTCTGCCGATGACTGGCACAGGGAAG
>CAIXXC010000338.1 GCA_903923205.1 uncultured Rhodospirillales bacterium
CCGAAATCAAGCTGGTGGCCCGAGGTCTCGACCAGACCGCCGGGCATTGCGCCAACCGCCGTGATCGAACCGTTGGCCTTGGTGATCCCATCCGACCATACGGCAACCGTGCCACCGGCCCCCGTCGTGCCATCGGCCGAGATCGTCGATCCGGCAGCAAGGGTGACATCGCTGGCATGGGCGAGCGAGCCGCCGCCGTGAAGATCACCACCAACGGCGACCGCCCCGCCTGCGGCACCATCCGCCACGATCCGGGCAGACGAGGCAAGCTGGACGCTGTGGCCGGTGACATTGATCGTGCCGCCTGTCGCTGTCTTGGATGACGCCAGCAACTGGCCCGAGACATGCGTTGTCCCGCTGCCGCCATCGAGATCGATCTCGCCGCCGTGCGCGCTGATCGCGCTCGCCACCACCACGCCCGACATGTTGATCGTGTTGTCGACCACCGTCTTGGCCGCAGCAGCCGTCATCAGCACCGTGCCACCGGCATTCGTGATCGTGCCCGAATTCACCACCGCCGCGCTCAACGCCCGGCCGGCCTGATCCTTGGCCTGCGCCGTCACCGAGCCGCCAAAAGCAAAGCTGATCAGGCCATCGCCATAGAAATCGAGCGTCGCAACCGTGCCCGACGCCAGCACGACCCGGCCCAGTCGGGCCGCGATGATCCCGTTATTGGCGATACCCGGCGCCACCAGGCCTGCCAGACCCTCGTCGCCGATCGAAATCGCGCCGTCATTGATCACGCTCGCGTCGGGACGGCCGGCCTGATCCAGCATCAACGCCCCGCCATGGGCAAACGCGGTGAGCGCAGCCTGCGAGGCCGTCGCCGTGGTCGCCACGATCGACGCCACATCGACATGCGAACCGGGGCCGAACCAGATGCCGTTCGGGTTCGCCAGCACGACCTCGCCGTTCGATTTCAGACTGCCAAAGATCGCCGACGGATCAGCGCCCGTGACCTGATTGAGCGTCAGTGAACCGGCATGCGGCTGATTGATCGCAACCGTATTGCCGGCACCGATCGAAAAACTCTGCCAGTTGATCGCGGTGCGATCCGTCGCGGTCGTGACATCCAGGCTGTTGGGGATCGAGGACTTGATCGTCGCCGCGCCGACAACCACCGTGCCGCCCTGCGGCAGCAAGGGCGTGTCTGCCCTCGCGATGAAGGGATACGAGACCGCAGCCAGACCCGCCAGCGATACAACCAGAGCGGTACTTCCATGCAGCGCGCGCCAAAGCTGCGACCCGCCAAAGGTACGTGTCATCTTCTGACCTCCTATGAACCGACGATCAATCGATCAGTCGGCCCGGCCGAATACCGCCTAAAAACTGGCGATAAACGAGAAATAGAAACGCGGTGCCTTGGGGTCTCCGAGGTGACCCACAAAAATAGCAGGCGGGCGCGTGAGAGGCTTTGCAATTTCAAAAGTTGTCAGATACCCGCCCTTCAGGGCAAGACGCACGCCGCCGCCGGTGGAGGCGAGGGTCGCGTGGCTCTGGGTGTCGGCATTGACCGAAAAGGGATAGCGGCTGCGGACATAGCCGGTGTCGTAGAAGGCGAAGAACTGCGCCGTCTGCAGACGATAGAAGGCCAGACCATATGTCGCCTGGAATTCGAGTTTCGCGGCAACGCCGTTATCACCCGTCAACTCCGACGGGTCATAGCCGCGCCCGAAGGCGGCGCCGCCGACACCGAATTGCTCGGCAGAGAGCAGCGACTGCCCCGGTGTCACCTGCCCGGTGACCGCGCCCAACACCGCGTAGGGCCCGGTGATCGCCTGCAGCCTGGAGAGGGTCGCCGTCAGCTTGGTGAAATCCGTGCGGCCGAATTTCTTCGAGATATTGAGGCGCTGCGGCCGCGACGCATTGGCCATGCGCAGACCATGACTGAGCTGGATCGTCGCGTCGTTGCGACCACCATACGAATCCGTCAGGCTGTAGGTGCTGCCAAACCGCAAGACCCAGAGCTTGTCGTTGGAAGATGGCGCGGTATCGGCACCCGGCGGGGTCAGGACGCTGACCGAATCCTCATAGTTCAGGCCCCCCGTGACCGACAGGGTCTGCGCCCGGCTGCGAATCAGCATCTTCTGCAGGCTGACCGTGACCGCGTCGCCCTGGGTATGGGGATTGAACTGCGACAGCGTGTAGCCGGGCCGCGCGCGCGTGCGGTTGGCATCGACAATCAGGCTCAAGCCATGGGCGTCAAGCGGGATCGTGGCCGTGACCCCGAACAGCTGCAATTCGCGAATACTGGGTGTGGTGGACATCCGCGCGGTCAGACGCTCACCGTGACCGAAGGCGTCGTTGAGGCTGGCGACCGCCGTGCCTTCCCAGGGGCCGATATAGAAGGTGCCCTGGTTATCCACCGAGAACTGGGTATCGACGAGCTTGTGGGTCGATACCAGGGTCAGGTCGGACGCGCCCGGCACCGACGCGGACGGCGACAGCACCGCCCGCACCGAATATCCCGGCAGGTCGTTCGCCAGCAGCAGATAACGCTCAAGATCCCGGGTGTTGAGCGGACGCGACTGTGCGAGTTCATCGGCGTAGTCGCGCAAGAGCCGCGTCGTCGCCCCTTGGATCTTGACCTGACCCAGAAAGCCTTCGATCACCTGAAGGCGGATCACGCCGCCGCGGATATGCTGAGCCGGAACAACGGCCTTGGAAAGAATGTAACCGTCTTTGCGGTAACGCTCGGTAATCTTGTCCGCCCAGGCATAGAGATCGGCAACGCTGACGGACTTGCCGATCGAGCCGGCATAAAGCGACTTGAAAACGCCCGACGGGTAAACCGTGGCGCCCGAGATGATCACATCGCTAAGCGCGAATTGTGCCCCGGCCGCGCCCTTCGGTACGGTTTGGCTCGGCGGCGGCACGACGATCTCGGGGAAGTTGAGCTGTGGCGATTGCGGCAGCGGAATCTGACCAGGAATACGGCCCGGCGAAACCGATCCAGGAAGAGAGGGAGGGGTTTGGGCCTGAGCTTCAGCGACCAACAATGAGGATAGCGCGCCGCACACCAAAACACCGCTCAGTCGCGCAGAACTTTTCAGGCGAGAAAGAACGCGCGCTCCCAAGGTCAATGTGCATGCCACTGGACCAAATCCCCCCAAGAAATTTCTCCCCAGCGATTGACCCCAAATTTCGCCGAAAAAGAACCCCTGTCGATAGCTATAATCTTAAACTGAAGTTAACCCTAGTTATACATTCGGGGCATCTAAAATCCAAATAGCCTTTTGCCGCTTTTTTTTCGAGTTTTGTGCGCGTCAAGACGACGCGCTTGCGCCTAGCGCCCTAGAAAAATCCTATTCTTCAAAGACGATGCTTCCATCTTCGGAGATCGAGCCTTGCGTCTGAGCTGGGTCAATTGGCCAAGAACACCGTGGGCCACTCAGGCGATGGCGGATTTCCGGGGGCGCAAGCTCTCGGACTTGAGCTGGCCACAGGCAGCAAGAATGTCGCGTCCGCGGGGAGTCCGAACCGGTGAAGAATAACCGGCGGCATTGACGATATCTGCGAAGGCATCGATCGCTGACTTGCTGGGACATTCATAAGGTGCGGACGGCCAGGCATTGAACGGGATCAAATTGACTTTGGCAGGAATGCCGCGAAGCAACCGAACCAGTTCGCGTGCTTCGGCAGGCGAATCATTCACACCTTTGAGCATGACATATTCAAACGTAATGCGTCTGGCATTGCTCGATCCGGGATAATCGCGACAGGCGTCAAGCAATTCAGCGATGGGATATTTCTTGTTGAGCGGCACAATGACATCGCGCAACTCGTCGGTGACCGCGTGAAGAGAAACGGCAAGATTGACGCCAAGTTCCTCGCCGCAACGACGCATCATCGGTACGACACCGGCCGTCGACAGCGTGATCTTCCGCTTCGACAGCGACAGTCCCTCGTGATCCATCACGATTTTCAGGGCGGCCGCGACATTGTCGTAATTATAGAGAGGCTCTCCCATCCCCATCATCACGATATTCGTGATCTGGCGATCCGGCGAGAGATTACCGGCTCCTGCCTTCTTGGAGCCATAGGGCCATTCGCCGAGGTAGTCCCGAGCCGTCATGAGTTGTGTCACGATTTCCCGCGCGGTGAGATTGCGCACGAGCGTCTGCGTCCCGGTATGACAAAACTTGCACGTCAACGTGCAACCCACCTGACTTGAAACGCACAGCGTCCCACGCTCCTCCTCGGGAATGTGGACCGTCTCGACTTCCTGACCGTCAGGGTATTTCAGCAACCACTTCCTGGTTCCGTCGACTGACTGCAGATCCTTGGTTGCGACCGGGCGACCGACGATGAAATCGGCCGTGAGGCGATTGCGAAAATCCTTCGACAAGGTCGTCATCTGCTCGAAATCGACGACGCCGCGCGAGTAAATCCAATGCCACAACTGTCGTGCCCGAAATCGCTCGGCAGGGGGCAGATCCAAGGTTGCCGCAAGTTCCTCCCTCGTCAGACCAACGAGATCGACCCGTGTGTCCGGTGCCGTCGGCGCGGAGATCTCCTGATCAGCGGGCGTTTTATCGGGCGTAGCGGCATCCATGATGGGCTTAATCTTCTCAAACCGCGGCGAGACGGGGCTCGGCGTGCGAACAGGACACTCTTATACCCGCAGAGGTCATACAAACGAAATGCGTTTGACGAGAGGCAGACCGGACAGCGAGTCGCGAGCATGGCCAGAACACAGCGATATAAGAATCAACATGTTGTGTGAATTTTTTGAGTCTTGGCGATAACTGGTGGATTTTTGAACCGATTCCGC
>CAIXXC010000339.1 GCA_903923205.1 uncultured Rhodospirillales bacterium
GGCTTGTCGACGACGACGGCATGCGGCACCACGGGCTCGACGGTCAACAATGCCTATTATGTCCCGGCGGCAGGCATTACAAACGCGACGTGGCTTGGCTGCGTTGTCGATCGTGACAACACGCCCACGGATTACGAGGCGTCGAACGCACTTCCCACCTTCAATTCGCCTTATAGCCTCTACCCGGCCGATAACATCAATTGCGGCGGCACGGCAGACGGACCGATGCCCCTGGTGCCGCTGACGGATCTTTATGTCTGTCAAACGAGCCCCGGGTCTTGCGTCACCGCAAATTCAGCCATCGGGCTCAACGCCCTGCCACAAAGCTTGATGAACCTGCTGTATTGCCGTTCCTATGGCAACGATTCCTACTGCTCGAATTACGTCAGTACCGTTTCTGCGACCACGGCCTCGGTGGCGGCGCTCACCCAATACGGTGGCGCTTACACGGCGACGAATTCAGGTGCGATGATCGCGAACGGTTACACCGATCTTCCGCTTGGGCTCTCCTGGGGCTGGAACATGCTGACCGCAAGCTTCCCCCTTTCACCCAATGCATCGACGAGTTCGGTCTCCGCAGCGGTTG
The DNA here is from genome assembly GCA_903923205.1 of uncultured Rhodospirillales bacterium. GTDB lineage: Bacteria > Pseudomonadota > Alphaproteobacteria > ATCC43930 > CGMCC-115725 > CAIXXC01. Next base: position 587 of record CAIXXC010000339.1, read on the forward strand.
ACAAGGTCATCGTGTTTTTCACCGACGGCTATAACACGCAGGATCGCTACAACTACTCGTCGAATAACGGCGATACCGCTCAGACGAATATGGACACCGAGACGACCGCAGTGTGCAACGCGATCAAGGCGAGTACCCCCGATCCCTACAATTCGACAAACAAGATCACGATCTTTACCGTGAAGACAGCCGACGCCGCCCCGCTCGTCGATACCTGCGCGACGAATGCGAATGATGCCTTCACGATTGCAAGCCCGGCGGGTATCGATACGGCACTCCAGGCGATCCTGTCGAAGATTACCGCCCTTCGCGTCAATCAGTAGCGGGGTCGGTCCGGATAGAGGACTGGAGCAGATTGCGAGGTTCGTGATATCGAACCTCGCGCGATCATCATCATCGTACGCCGCCTCTCTTCCCGTTCCAGGGCAAGGCCACCATCCTGTCGAACCCGTCTGCCATCCTCTCCATCATTCGTGATGCCACCTGGCTCGACCGGCGTCGCCTTGACGCCTACACGCGTATTCTGCTGGTGCTTGAGATTGCCACCTTGCTGTTCCTCGTGGCTGGCACCCATGGCCTGATCATTCCGCTCGATAAACCGGTCACGACTGATTTCGTCAGCTTCTACGCTGCCGGCTTGCAGGCAAATCTGGGTCAGGCGGCGTCCGTCTACGATCAAGCGAGCCATTTCCGGGCCGAAGAGGCCTCCGTCGGCTTCAAGGGATTTTCCTATAATTATTTTTTCTATCCACCCGTTTACCTGCTGTTGTGCCAGGGCCTGGCGCGGCTCCCCTACCTGCCTTCGTTCATTGCCTGGGAATGCTTAAGCGGAGTCGCCTATCTCTGGGCGATCCGGACCATCCTGCCCCCGGGTCGGCCACTCTTGCCCTTCATCGCCTACCCGGCGGTCCTTGTTGCCGTTGGCACCGGCCAGAACTCCCTGCTATCAGCCGCGCTGTTTGGTGGCGCCACCGCCTTGGTCGAGCGTCGTCCGTGGCTCGCCGGCGTGCTGTTTGGCGCGCTGTGCTACAAGCCGCATTTTGCCTTGCTGGTGCCGGTCGCACTGCTGGCCGGACGCCATTTCCGCTGTTTTCTGGCTGCGGCGCTGACGGTTGCCACGCTGATCGGTGTTTCCCTGCACTTGTATGGCACGGCGACGTGGAGCGCCTTCCTTGCCCTTTCGACCGGAAAGACGGCTGGCCTCTTCGCGGTGGGCAAGATACCATTCGCCGGCCTCGTCAGTCCATTCGCCGCGATGCGGATGCTGGGTTTGCCCGCTGATGCGGCTTGGGACCTGCAGATCGTCATTTCTGCCGCCATGGCAATTATCGTCGCTGTCGTGTGGCGCGGCTGCGGTTCCCTCGCGCTGAAATCGGCCACTCTGTTGGCTGCGACCGTACTCGCGGTTCCAGTCATTCTCTTCTACGACCTTACCCTTGCCGCCGTGGCTCTCGCCTGGATATGGCACGATTCGTGTGCAGAAAAGGCCCAAAGTCGCTTTCTGCCTTGGGAGAAGGCAATTTTCGTCGTCGTATTCGTCGTTCCGATAATTTCTCGCGGTCTGGGTCTTTCTAGCCACGTCCCGATTGGCCCGTTCGCGGGGATGGGTATTTTGCTACTTTGCATTGTGCGAATAGGCTTTTATCCCATGCGTTATCTTGATAATTCGTGCGGGCCGTAAAAATATCAAAATACGGCTCAACTCATAGCCGAATTAAGGTCAGCCTTAACCTTTCATTAAGCGCGTCATGTTTATTTATGGTTGGCTTGACCAAACTAAATATTCCTGTGAAAACGGAATTGCCCTCCAGTTTGGGCTTGGGTAATAGCCCTTGAACCTTGAATAGCTTTGACACTCATCAGGAGAATAGAATGCTTACGATTTTGAAGAATCTTCGCAATGACGAGCGTGGCGTTACCGCGATTGAATATGGCCTCATCGCCGCTTTTATTGCGGTAATCATTATCGCTGGCGTGAAGGCGATCGGTACCGGCCTCAGCTCGACGTTCAACACCGTCAGCACGTCGCTCTAAGGTTTGCAGCGGGTTGCTGTCGTCCGGGGCGCCGCGAGACGCGAGCCCCGGACCCAGCAATCTCGCGAAACCACGATCAACAAGAATGGCGATCTCGGTGTCGAACATCCTGATCGCAATTGCGGGACTGGTTCTTCTCTATTCGGCATACTCCGATATTCGTTACCGGATATTGCCGGATACTGCATCACTGGTGCTGGTTTGCTTGGCCGTGATCCGCTGGTCCTGGGCCGAGGACTGGGGCGGGCTGGTATGGTCCTTTACCTGCGCCCTCGGGCTCTTTGTCTTGAGTGCCGCTGTCTTTGCACGGGGTTGGCTGGGCGGTGGTGATGTCAAATTGATGACGGCGACGAGCTTTTTTGTGGGTACGAATTCTTTTTTATCATTTATCGTTGTAATGTCGTTTGCGGGCGGGGGCCTTTCGCTTCTAGTATTGTTTCAAATCCTGGTGAAACGAATTGGTTCGATGGGGCGACCGCGCGGTCTAGAGGTTCAGCATACAGTACCATACGGTGCAGCGATTGCTTTGGCGGGTCTGTATATACTTTATGTTCAGGTCCGGTCGGGGGTAAATTAAGACGATGCGTTTGCGGAATCTCTTTCTAATCTCCACCTTGTTCCTGCTGGTCGTCCTGATGGGGGTCGGCTACATCAAGTATAGTACAAAGCCGGCACCCGTGGCGGTTACCGCTGGGAAAATGGCAGTCGTGGTGACCAACGGTCTTGGTGCCGGCGCTCTGATCAAGCCCCAAGACCTGGCCTTCGCGCCCGAGCCATCTGACAGTATCCCAGGCGTGTACTTCGAGCGCGTTGCGGCGGCGCCGGGCCCCGATCAGGACGCGGCGGATCGGACAACGATTGCACAGATCGTGGGCGCCGTGGTGCGTCATCGGCTGGATCAAGGGGCGACGATCCCGCGCGATGCCGTTGTCAAGCCGGGCGATAGCGGCTTCCTTGCTGCCGTGCTGCAACCCGGGATGCAGGCAATCACGATCGGCGTCACCGCCGTGTCGGGTGCAGGCGGCCTCATCTATCCAGGTGATCGTGTCGACGTCATCCTAACCCAGACTTTCCCGCCGAGCGCCACCCCGGGCCCCAATGATCAGCATCGCTTCGGGGCCGAGCCGGTGGTTCAGAATGTTCGCGTCCTGGCGATCGACCAGCAACTCCAGACCAATGCGTCGCCGACAGTTGGCAAGCTCGCACAGACTGTCACCGTGGAAGTGTCGCCGCAGCAGGCCGAAGGTGTTGTGCTCGCGTCCAAACTCGGCGATCTGTCGCTCTCGATCCGCAGCCTCTTGCAGAGCGCGGAGAAGCCGGAACAGCAGACGGGTCCGGTCTGGGCCGAGGATATCTCTCCGGCCCTGAAGGCGGTCGAGCAGGCCCAGCGCAGCCAGACCGTCGCGCCGAAGGCGACCCCTGTCCTGATCATTCGCGGGGCGTCCGATCCGCAGCCATCGATCCCGGATGGCACAACCGCCGCTCCCGGGGCAAGCGTGACCAGCTTGCCGACGCCTCACAACAGCGACCAGCCGCAGGTTCCCATTACCGTGACCTTGGCGCCGGCGGGGACGAAACATTGATTGGCATCATGATTGCGGTGTGGCCGCGCGATCCCTCAAAAACCCGAGAGACGCGGACATGCGGCAAGGCCATTCTCGATCGAATTGGGCATAAGAAGAGCAGTCGAATGAAAAACTGGCACCGCTGGCTCCTTTCGGGATTAACCCTGGCCTGTTTTGCGATGTCGGCGGTTGCAGCGGACGCCGCGGTGCCGGCCGATCAGCCCAATACGGCGGAAACGGTTGCACCGGGCAATGCGCTATCGGTCACGATCTCCCAAGGCAAGTTGGTAACGTTGCCCGGTCCGGCGGCCAGCGTCTTCGTTGCCGATCCCACCGTGGCCAATGTACAGGTTCCGCTGCCCAACAAGGTCTTCGTGTTTGGCGTAAAAGCCGGGCGAACGACGGTTTACGCGCTGGCCGCAGATGGAACCCAACTCGCCTCGTTTCTCGTGGTCATCCACAATGACACGACGGCAGTCGAACAATCTTTGTTGACGACCCCCAATACCGAAAATGTCAAGGCGACGAGCACGGTGAATGGCGTCACGCTGCGCGGCATGCTGCCCGATCCCGAGACGGCAGCCGTCACCGCGACCTCGGCAAGTTCAGTGCTGGCTGATGGTCAGAAGGTCGAAGACCAGACCCATATCAAGTCGTCGGCCCAGGTCATGCTGCAGGTTCGCTTCGCTGAGGTCAGTCGGACCATAACCAAGGACCTGGGGCTGAACCTGAATGGCGGGTTCTATCAAGGTGGCTTCAACATCGGCGCCATCTCGGGTCGTCAGACGTTTTCGACTGGCGCGCCCCAGATCTTCCAGATCCCGACCAATGGCGACTATTCACTGGTGACGCAATTCAGCGGTCGCTATTTCAATATGCAGAACGTCGTCGATATGCTTGCCCAGGAGGGTCTGATCACGACCCTGGCAGAGCCTAATCTGACCACAGTTTCGGGCCAGCCAGCCAGCTTCATCGCCGGCGGTGAGTTTCCCATTCCGGTCTCGCAGACAACGACCGGCAACGTGGCCCTGTCGGTTGAATTCAAACAATATGGCGTAAGCCTGGACTTCGTGCCAACAGTCTATGATTCGAATCACATCAGCCTGAAGGTCCGTCCAGAGGTCAGCGAACTCACGGATATCGGCTCGGTAACGGTCAATGGTCTGACGATCCCCGCGCTGACAGTCAGGCGCGCGGATACGACGATTGAACTGGGCAGCGGCGAGAGCTTCGCGATTGGCGGCCTGCTCCAGAACAACAGCGATACTGTTCTCAAGAAATATCCGGGCCTCGGCGATCTGCCAATTCTTGGCGCCTTGTTCCGTTCATCAAGCTATCAGAAAAACGAGAGTGAATTGGTCATCATCGTGACGCCCTATATCGTCCATCCGATCGATGACCCCAAGAAAATCCACTTGCCGACCGACTCGCTGCGGCCGGCCAGTGATATCGAGCGGATGTTCTTCAATCGGATCACGGCCAATCCTGAGTCTGTTGCACCCGATGGTGTCACACATCTTCCTTCGCTATCCACACCCCGGCTTGTCGGGGATGCGGGTTTTGATATTCAGTAGGGATTGAAAGGTGAATGTGATGCAATCCTCCGCCTCAATCCGCTCTTCGCGCTCCACGCGCGCGTTCGTGTTAGCCCTGGCGCTTTGTGTGGCCGCCTGCGCGCAGCGGGCGCCGGAGCCAGCCGCACAGGCTGCCCAGGGAATTCCGCCCACCCCTGTCGTCACGGCGACGACGCAACACCGCTTGATCTTTGTGAATCCGAAGACAGGCCAGATTGCGCCCTATTCGCAGGCTGGCTTTCAGACATTTCTGGCAGCGGTCTCGCCGGGTAATCCGGAAGCGATCCACTTGCGGCTGACTGGTCCGGTGTCGCAAAAGATTTTGATGCAGGTCCGCGACTCCGTCGTTGCGGTTGGGGTTCCGCGGCCGAAGATCAGCTTGGTCTCGACGGGTTCGGCACGGACAAAGGCCCGTGTTGATGTAGCGATCCAGGTCGATGCCGTTGTCTACAAGATCGTTCCTCCAGCCTGTCCGCGCCCGTCCCACACCACAATCGGCGACAATGCCAACGCCCCCTCATCTGATTATGGCTGTTCCTTTGTAAGCAACATGGACGCCATGATCGCTGATCCGCGTGACCTTGTCCGGGGCGAGAAACTCGGCGAGATGGATAGCACCGTGACGAGTGGCGCGATTGATCGCCTGCGCCAGGACAAAGTTAAGGAATTCCTTAAGGACAACAGCTTTACGGCTGGTGGCTCATGAGCATCTCGATAGGGCGTAAGCAACAGGTCGAAGGCCTTCACGGCAGTGCGGCTGGCCGTGACAAGTTTCTTGCCTTCCTGGCGGACGAAGCAAGCGAGAAGATTGTAAAGCAATGCGTCTCGGAAATGGCGCTGCCGTATTCTTCGGTGGTGCGTGGCGACGTTACCAAGGCTATTCAGCAGTTGAGCGCAGGGCGATCGCCGATCGCGCTTATGGTCGATATTTCCGGCGTGGAGCTTCCCGTCAGTCAGATTCATCACCTTGCCGAGGTCTGTGAGCCGGGCGTCACCGTAATTGTGATTGGTGACCGTAATGATGTCGGTCTGTATCGCGATCTCATTAACGCCGGAATCAGCGACTATATCGTCAAGCCGCTGACGCAGACCCTTGCACAGACTGCTATTGATAATCTGTTTGGTGTCAGTAAGCCCGCAGCGCGCACGGCGCTGAGCCAGAAGCAAGGTCAGGTCGTGTCGGTCATCGGCGCACGTGGCGGTGTTGGAGCCAGCACCGTGGCAGCGAATCTGGCATGGCATCTCGCCAACAAGGAAAACCGTCGCGTCGCCCTGGTCGATCTCGACATGTACTATGGCACCTGTGCCCTGATGCTTGATGTGCCTGCCGGTGGCGGATTGCGCGAGGCACTCGAAAATCCTCACCGTGTCGATGAACTCTTTCTAGAGCGCTCGATGCTGCGCAGCGGCGATAAGCTGCATGTGCTGGCGTCGGAAGAGCGGCTTGAGATTAAGCTGACGCCCGATCCGGAGTCTCTGACACCGCTGCTCGCGATACTGCGCAAGCAATTCCATTATGTCGTGGTTGACGCGCCGCGGGCCCACCGCGAGATGATGCACGCGGCGGCGCTGCAATCGAATACGGCGATCATCGTTCTCGACCAGACCGCAAACTCGATTCGCGATACCTTGCGGCTTCGTCAATTTACCGAGACCGCTGACCTTTCCGCCCATCGGACCGTGCTGGTGCTGAATCGTGTCGGCGAAGCCGGGAAGGACGGAATCGACCAGAAAAATCTCTCGGATACCCTTGGCACCGGCGTCCAGGTCCAGATTCCATTCCACCCCAAGAGTGCGATCGACGCCGCGAACGCCGGTACGCCCGTATCGTCGTTCCGCAGCCCTATCTCGACAGCGATTGCAACGCTTGCCGATGAATTGGGCGGCCGACGGATCAAGACGACCAAACCTTGGTGGAAATTCACATAATGAACAGGGGCAGCTTCGGCCGACGCGTCGTAACGGAGGTTGAGCCGGGCCAGGCAGCGAACGCCGCTCCCACGCCGGATGCGGGCCACGACGCGGCACCCACACCCGTATCGCAGCAACCGGATCCCCGCGAATTCGCCACGCCCACGACACTGGGTCAGTCCCCCGGCGGCATTGTCGATGAGGCACGCGGCGCCATGCGGGCGCAACTGCTGACGCGTATCGATCCGACCGCCGCTGGTCGGATGTCGCCCGAGGGCCTGCGTGTCGAGATCATGCGTCTGGTTGAGGAAATCGGTTCCGAGCAACGCCTTCAGCTCAATTCGCGCGAGCAATCGACGCTGGTCCAGGAACTTGTCAACGACATGGTCGGACTTGGGCCTCTGGAGCCGCTGCTGCGAGACGAAACCGTGACCGATATCATGATCAACGGCCCGGCGGATGTCTGGGTTGAACGGCGCGGCAAACTTGAACTCACTGCCGTCAAGTTTCGCGATAATCAGCATGTAGCCAATATCGCCCAGCGCATCGCAGCGGCCGTGGGGAGACGAGTTGACGAAACCTCTCCGATCGCCGACGCCCGTCTTTTGGATGGAAGTCGCGTTAATATCGTGCTGCCGCCGCTCGCGCTGAAAGGCCCGACACTCTCCATTCGTAAGTTTTCTCAGCGCAAGATCACCCTCGACATCATGGCCAAGCAGGGCAACATGTCGGAGGAGATGTCCAAGTTTCTCGAAATTGCCGGGCGCGCTCGTCTCAATATCATCATTTCCGGCGGTACCGGTTCCGGCAAGACGACGCTGATGAATGCCGTCTCGCGGACGATCGATCCCGGCGAGCGCATCGTCACGATCGAAGACGCAGCAGAATTGCAGCTGCAGCAGCCTCATGTCGTTTCGCTAGAAACCCGACCGCCCAATCTTGAAGGCAGCGGCGAAGTCAATCAGCGCGACTTGCTGAAGAATGCCCTGCGTATGCGTCCTGATCGCATCATCGTCGGTGAGACCCGTGGCGGCGAAGCCTTCGACATGTTGCAGGCCATGAACACGGGTCACGACGGGTCGATGTCGACGGTCCATGCGAATACCCCGCGTGATGCTCTTGCCCGTATCGAGAACATGGTGCTGATGGCGGGCGTGGGTCTGCCCTTGCGTGCAATACGGACCCAAATTGTCAGCGCCATCGATCTTGTCGTCCAGATCGAGCGCATGCGCGATGGCATCCGTCGTCTGCAGGCGATCACCGAAGTGATCGGCCTCGAAGGCGACGTGATCACCACTCAGGACCTGTTTCTGTATCAATATGATGGCGAGAATCGCGATGGCACCCTGCGGGGCCATTTCGCCGCCAGTCGCTATCGGCCGCGCTTCCTTGAAAGAATTGCCAGCTTTGGCCTGGAGCAGCGCTTCATGGAGATATTCGGGCTGGAGGGCTGATCGTCGTGTCGATCCAAGTCATCTTTTCCTTAACGGTGATGTTCTTCATTATCTCCGCGGTGGCCCTGCTGGCCACGTCGGCGGCGGATATGCGGCGGGCGGCGACGCAGAAGCGATTGCAGACCCTGCGCACGGGCGGCACGGGCAGACAGGTGATTGCCGAGCCGGAGCGCGGCGGGGGGCAGATCTCGTCCGACCAGTACATCGCCTTGGTTCCCAAGCACCTAAGGCCCGATTTCAAGCGCATGCTGGAGTCGGCGGGCCATGCGATCAGCCTGCCCAAGCTGCTGATCGTCGCGCCGATCGCAGGGGCGCTGGTGGCGGTTTTCTGCCAGATATTCTTCCACCTTTCGCTCTTCGGTACCGTGATTTCGGGCGTGCTCGCGGGAATCCTGGTTCCGTTTCAAATGGTCCGCATGGCGCTGGGGAAATTGAAGCGGCAGTTCCTTGGCCAATTTCCCGACGCGGTCGATCTGATTGTCCGCGCTATCCGGGCGGGGCTGCCAATCTCCGCCGCGCTCGATGCCGTTGGCAAGGAAATGTCTGACCCGACGGGGAAGGAATTCCGCCTGCTGGTCGCGGACATGAAGATCGGCATGACCTTTGAGGAGGCAATGCGCCGCGCGGCCGGCCGGGTCAATCTGCTGGAATTCAGCTTCTTCACCGCCAGCCTGATTCTCCAGCGCGAGACCGGCGGCAATCTTGCCGAAACCCTCGAAACACTTGGCTCGGTGTTGCGTCGCCGTCAGGAAATGCTGCTCAAGACCAATACATTGACGTCGGAAGCCCGGACCTCGGCCTACGTGATGGCGGCGCTGCCATTCTTCGTCGCCGGCGTGCTGTTTGTCGTCAGTCCCGGCTATCTGAACGTCTACGTTACCGATCCGCGCGGCTCCTATGTGCTGGGCGCCGCCTTGGCGAGCCTGTTATGTGGCATCGGTATCATGCAGATAATGTTGTCGCGGGCGACCAAATGATTGATGCGATTGGCGATTTCTTCACACCGCAAGTCCTGATCTTCCTGGTCGCGGCACTGGTTCTGCTGTGCCTCGTGATCCTGTTTTATCCGCAGCAGAACAAGCGGATGAAGGCGCGCCTGATCGCGCTACGGGGTCAGGAGGTGGTGAAGGAGCCCAATCCGGCCATGGTCTTCGCGCGCCGGCAAATCGGCATCATCGGTGCGTGGCTCGGCGGCAGTGCGCTGATCGGCACGAAGGAACAGAGCAAGATGATTGCTCTACTGACAGGCGCCGGATTTGCCCATAAGAGCCACCTTCCGATCTACGTGACGGCGAAGACGCTGCTCCTGCTTGTGTGCCCCGCCGTGCTTGAGGCGCTCAACAATTATCTTGGCCTGCTCGGCAATGATCTCGTGTCCGAGCTTGGTGTCCTGATGGTGGGCGCGGCAATCAGATGGTATCTGCCGACAATGGTTATCAACCAGTTCGCAACAACCCGCCGCGCTCAGCTTGAAAAAGGCATCGCCGACGCCCTTGACCTTCTGGTCATATGCGTTGAGGCGGGGCTGGGTCTCGAGCAGGCGTTGGACCGTGTCAGCCGTGACATAGCCGAGGCAAATCCGGTGGTGTCCGAAGAATTGGCCCTCACGGTAGCCGAGATGCGGGTGATGCCGCAGATTCGCGATGCGCTTGACAATTTTGCCCGCCGAAGCAATGTCGCCGCGATCAAAAGTGTCATGACCACGCTCATTCAGGCGGTACAATACGGCACGCCGTTGTCCAATTCTCTGCGCGTGCTCGCGGCGGAGATGCGGACCCACCGAATGATGCGGATCGAGGAAAAAGCAGCGCGCCTGCCGGTTCTAATGACTATTCCTCTGATCATATTTATTCTACCTTGCCTGTTCATCGTCATCGGCGGTCCTGCCCTTTTGGGTGTGATGGATACGATTCATCCGAAATAGGCATGATTTTGAACGCGAAATTCAGAGGCTCCGTCTTGTCTGACGCCGGACGCCCGGTGCCACCGCGCCGTGGGATGCTCGCCGTGGCGATTCTGCTCGGCATCTCGTTGAGCCAGACCGGCTGCAGTCTGGGTCCTCGGCAGGTCATCACCACCAAGGCAGTCGAGGTTCCGGCCGATATGAGCGCCCATCAGCGTCTTGAGGAGACGTCGAAGGTGGCGGATGCCGCGCGTCAGTCAGGCAATTTTTCCACCTGCGCCGAGCTGTATGGGAAGGTGATCGCTCAGGGTGTCGATACGATCGACGTTCATCTCAATCTGGGCGAATGTCTCCTGGGCAGCGGCAATATCAACGGCGCA
>CAIXXC010000340.1 GCA_903923205.1 uncultured Rhodospirillales bacterium
ACGGCTACGAAATCACCTACTGGAAGCAGGGCAGCCGGACGATCCTGTTTCTGCTGAGCCTGCCGTTCCGCAAGTAACGCGCGGCCATCGCTGGCGTGGATAGCTGGCGACCGAAAACATGGGTTTCCGCTGACAGGCCCGCTGCGGCATACCTTCACCTGATTGAAATTCAGGAGAAGTCATGTCCGTTCTTGGCGTTGAGAGCGTAGTTTTCGGCGTGGCCGATCTGGCCGAGCACACCCGGTTCTGGACCGATTTCGGCCTACCGTTGGAGCATGCGGACGACAGCGAGGCCGTGTTCCGCCTCGCCTCGGGCAGCCGTGTCATCTTGCTCTGTCATGGCGACGCGCGCTTGCCCGCACCCGATCCTTTTGCAGGCGACGGAATCAAGGAGACCGTCTGGGGCATCGACACTGCGGCCAATCTGGAGAAGATCGTCGCCAGCCTCGCCACGGAAGTCGCCGTCACGCACGCAGCGGATGGCACCGTGCGCTGCACCTGTCCCGATGGCCAGCCGATCGCGCTGCGCGTGTGGGACAAGCGCGCCGTCGTCTCCGAAGCCAGCCCGGTCAACACGCCCTCGCAGTGGCCGCGCTTCAACCAGCACCGTATCTGGCGCGCGCGCGCGATCCCCAAAACGATCAACCACGTGGTGTTCTTCAGCCCCGACTATGTTGGCAGCTTCGAGTTTTACGAACGGCATCTGGGCTTCCGGTATGTCGACCACTCCAAAGGCACCGGCATCTTTGCCCGCGCAGCCGGCACTTTCGAGCATCACTCAATCTTCTGGGTGAACTGCGACCTGCCGATCGCCCCTGATCACTTCAAGTTCATGCACATCGCCTTCGGCATGGACGATATCGACGAGGTCATGCTCGGTGCCAACATTATGGACAACAAGGGCTGGAAGAATACCACGATGAACACGAGTGGCGGCATCTCGCGCCACCGCATTTCCAGCGCGATCTACTATTATTGCGAAATCCCCGGCCATGCGGGCGAGGCGGAATACCACGCTGACACCGACTACGTGGACGACAACTGGGTGCCGCGCGCGTGGGATTTCAAGTTCGGCTCGCTGCTCTGGTCCCACAACGCGCCGGCAATCTTCCGCGCACCAAACATTCCGTGGGATATGACCTTCGACGCTGACCGCAAGAGTTTCGAGCCCTATCGAAAGAACGCGCCCGGAAAACGGCAGCTCAGCGGCGCGCTCGCCGAGCTGACACCCGACGACGAGCACGCCCTCTGATCCGGATCACGGCAGGGATAACCGACTGAGCTGGGAGATCACCGTCTGAAGATGCATCACCGACGGTGGTTCGACAAAGAATGGACCGGCAAGCGCGCGCCATTCCTGGAATCCGGGAGACGCGCGAAAATCCACCATGTGCGCTTCAACACTCTCCCACCCGACGACCAGTTGATAGCAAGCCGGATTTTCGATCACCCGCTTCAGACTGAACGAGACAAAGCCCTTTGCTGCCGCGAAATACGGACGGGCTCTGGCGACGGCTGCCTCGAATTCGGCGGCGCGCGCCGGATCGATGGTGATCGATGCGACCTCGTGGATCATGCGAATTTCCTCATAGCTTGGAATTGACGGCGTCCCATCGGACGGTCAGTTCGATGCCGCTCCCGATGGGGAGCAGAACCGTCTGCAGATCGGCCCTGGCGCGAACAGCTTCGCGAAAGGCCCTCACATTGAGGCGGTCGTGCACGGGTTCGACCATATTGTCCGAGGCGATCACGCCTTCGTCCGAAAGCTTGGGATAGAATGCATCGAAACAGGGAAGGTAAAGCTCCTTCCAGATATCGAGCAGCACAAAGTCGAACGGCCC
>CAIXXC010000341.1 GCA_903923205.1 uncultured Rhodospirillales bacterium
CGACGATCTGGATCTCGCTGCTGCGCTCGCCCCTCTTTGCTGCGACCGATCTGTCGAAGCTGAAGAAATGCTACTACGGCGCCTCGATCATGCCGGTCGCCGTGCTGAGGGAGATGCAGGAACGCCTTCCCGGCGTGCGTTTCTGGAATTTCTATGGCCAGACCGAGATTGCCCCGACGGCGACGGTCCTGGGGCCGGATGATCAAATCCGCAAGGCCGGGTCCGCTGGTCGGGCAGTGCTCAACGTCGAGACGCGCGTCGTCGATGACGAGGGTAACGATGTCCCCGTCGGCGCCATCGGCGAGATCGTGCATCGCTCGCCGCAACTGATGCTTGGTTACTATAATGACCCGGTGAAGACTGCAGAGGCGTTTGCGGGCGGCTGGTTCCATAGCGGCGATCTGGGCGTGTTCGATGACGAGGGCTATCTCAGCGTCGTTGATCGCAAGAAGGACATGATCAAAACCGGCGGCGAAAACGTTGCCAGCCGCGAGGTCGAGGAGATGATCTTCAAGCTTGCCGAGGTCTCGGAAGTGGCCGTGGTCGGGCTGCCCGATCCTCTCTGGGTCGAGGCGGTGACAGCGATCATCGTTGTCAGGGAAGGCATGACGCTTGATGCAGCGACTGTGATCGCGCATTGCAAGGCCCATATGGGCGGCTTCAAGGTGCCAAAGCGGATCATCTTTGCCGATCATCTGCCGCGCAACCCGACCGGCAAGATCCTCAAGCGGTCGCTGCGGGAACTCTATCAGGACGCAGGGCAATGATCGCGCTTGCTCCGAAAATGAAAAGGAAGGACGCCCGATGACGACGCAGGAAATTCTCTTCACCGTCGATCAGCATGTGGCGACCGTCACATTCAATCGCCCCGATTCGCTCAACAGCCTCAGTCTGGAAGTGGTCAAGGATCTGCTCGCGCTCATCCGGCGGATCGCGACGGACCATGATATCCGCGCCCTCGTCCTCACCGGCACAGGGCGCGGCTTTTGTACCGGATGGCAGTTGGGTTCGGCGCCGTTGCCGGGGTTGCCGGGTGAAAGCTTTGGCGTCAGCCAGGCACATCTGATGGAAGAGTATTTCAACCCTGTCATCAGCGAACTTCACGATCTCTCGATTCCGATTGTCGCCGCCGTCAATGGCGTGACGGCAGGGGCAGGGGTGAGCCTTGCGCTGGCCGCAGATGTTGCAATCGCGGCGTCCTCGGCCAATTTCGTCCTGACGTTTGCGCCCAAGCTCGGGATCGTTCCTGATCTCGGTGCGACCTGGAAACTGCCGCGCCTTATCGGGTGGGGCCGGACCCAGGCGGCGACCTTGCTGGGCGATAAGATCAGCGCCACCGATGCCGCAGCCTGGGGCATGGTCTGGCGTTGCGTCGCGGATGACGAACTTGCCGCTGCCGTGCTGGAAACCGCCAAAAGGCTTGCCGCCGGTCCGCCGGGCATCGCCCGGGAAGTGCGCCACGCCCATCATGCCGCCTACCTCAACAGCCTTGGCGAGCAACTCGATTATGAACGGCAACGGCAGAAAGTGCTGCTTGACCGGCGCAGCTTCCGGGAAGGGCTTGCCGCATTCGCTGAAAAGCGCACCCCAGATTTCTATCGGGGTTGAGAATGATCTACGAGACCATCCTCCACGAGGTCAGAGATCGAATTTTGACGATTACCATCAATCGTCCTGATCGACTCAACGCCTTCACGATCCGGATGGCGCAGGAATTGATCCACGCTTTCGAGACGGCGAACGAGGATGATGGTGTGCGCGTGATCGTGGTCACGGGTGCCGGTCGGGCATTTTGTGCCGGCATGGATCTCGGGACGGAGGAGGGCAACGTCTTTGGCCTGAACGAGGCGCTCGAGCCTACGCTCGATGATCTTTATGACCGGTTGGACGATCCGGAAATCATCTCTGGCCTGCGCGATACCGGCGGTCGCCTGACCCTTGCGATCTTCGACTGTAAGAAGCCGGTGATCGCCGCCATCAACGGCGTTGCCGTCGGCGTCGGTGCGACGATGACCCTGGCGATGGATGTCCGGATCGCATCCGATAAGGCCCGTTTCGGCTTTGTCTTCGGTAAAATCGGCATCGTCCCCGATGCCTGCTCAAGTTGGTTCCTGCCCAAGGTGGTTGGCATCGCCAAGGCGCTGGAATGGACCTATTCGGGCGACATATTCGATGCCCGCGAGGCGCTGCGCTGCAATCTGGTCAGCGAGGTTGTGGCGCTAGAAGACCTGCTTGAGACGGCTTACAGGTTTGCCCGTATACTTGCCAATGGCCGCTCCCCGGTTTCCACCGCGCTCATCCGACAAATGATGTACCGACTCTCGGGCGAGCCGCATCCGATGATGGCCCACAGGATCGAGTCGCTCGGCGTGTTTTACGCCAGCACCCATGATGGCCGCGAAGGCGTGCAGGCTTTCCGCGACAAACGTCCGCCGAATTTCACGGGCAAGGCCTCGGAAATGCCAAACTTCTATCCATGGTGGCCCCTGCGGCAGCGCGACGGTAGCTGACCCGGACGCGGTAAAAGGAAAACCCCTGCGGATCGCTCCGCAGGGGTTTTCTTTATCCGCATGTTGGTGCCGGGAAGCCGGCACCGAATAAGCGATCTTAGGCGCTGTAGTACATCTGGAACTCGATCGGATGCGGGGTATGCTCGAAGGCATGGACCTCGTGCCACTTGAGTTCGATATACGCCTGGATTTGGTCGAGCGGAAACACGTCTCCCTTGGTGAGGAAGTCGTGATCGGCTTCCAGAGCCTGCAGGGCTTCGCGGAGACTGCCGCAAACCGTCGGAACCTGCTTCAGTTCTTCCGGCGGCAGATCGTAGAGGTTCTTGTCCATAGCTTCGCCCGGATGGATCTTGTTCTGGATACCATCGAGACCAGCCATCAACATCGCGGTATAGGCGAGGTAGGGATTGGCGGTCGGGTCGGGGAAGCGGACTTCGACGCGCTTGGCCTTCGGGCTTGAAGTCCAAGGAATGCGGCACGATGCCGAACGGTTGCGCGACGAGTAGGCGAGCAGGACCGGGGCTTCGAAGCCGGGACTCAGACGCTTGTAGCTGTTGGTCGACGGGTTCGTGAAGGCGTTGAGCGCCTTCGCGTGCTTGATGATGCCGCCGATGTAGTACAGGCAGGTATCGGAAAGGTCGGCGTAGCCCGAACCGGCGAAGGTCGGCTTGCCATCCTTCCAGATCGACTGATGGACATGCATGCCCGAGCCGTTATCGCCCTTGATCGGCTTCGGCATGAAGGTCGCAGTCTTGCCGTACTGATGGGCGACGTTGTGGACGACATACTTGTAGATCTGGATGCCGTCGGCAGCCTTCACAAGCGTATCGAACTCAGCGCCAAGCTCATGCTGCGCGGCGGCGACTTCGTGGTGATGCTTTTCGACCTTGAGGCCCATGTCGAACATGACGGAGAGCATCTCGGCGCGGAGATCGACTTCGCTATCGACCGGCGGCACCGGGAAGTAGCCGCCCTTGACGCCCGGGCGATGGCCGGTATTGCCGTCAGGGTAGGTCTTGAAGCTGTTCCAAGGGCCTTCCTGGCTGTCGATTTCATAGGCGGCGCTGTTCATCGTGACCTTGTAGCGCACGTCATCGAACACGAAGAATTCAGCCTCGGGGCCGAAATAGGCCGTGTCGCCGATCCCTGTCGAGGCGAGATACGCTTCGCCGCGCTTGGCGATCGAGCGCGGGTCGCGGCTGTAGCCCTGACCCGTACCCGGTTCTGTAACGTCGCAGGTAATGATCAACTGGGTCTGCGAAGCGAACGGGTCCAGGACTGCCGTCTTCAGATCAGGCAGCAAGGTCATGTCCGACTCGTTGATCGCCTTCCAGCCATCGATCGACGATCCGTCGAACATGATACCGTCGGTCAGGAGATCCGCGTTGACGGTCCGAACGTGGTGAGCCAGGTGGTGCCACTTGCCGCGCGGATCGGTAAAGCGAAAGTCGACATATTTGACCTCGTGGTCCTTGATCAGCTTAAGGACTTTTTCGACGTCAGACATCTGAGAATTCCCTCGTGTAGTTGACTGGATAGAGTAGGTGTCGGATCACCGGGGCGTCCGGTACGGAGGTACCAGGCGCTCCCGACAATGAGATTAGTGCCGGGACCTTCGCGAATGAGGACTCAAGCGCGGCGACGCGAACACTAGCGATACCGATCTGGTTTTGCATCAATGGAATGGCGACCAGATCGGGTTTGCGGGAAGAGGCAGCACAAAAATTAATCAGATTGCATCCGTACCGCGCTCACCAGTGCGGATTCGGATGATCTCTTCGATGGGGGAGACAAAGATCTTGCCGTCGCCGATGCGACCGGTATGGGCCGAATGCAGGATTGCCTCTACAGCGCGATCAACCATGGAATCTTCCATTACAATCTCAATCTTCACCTTTGGCAGGA
>CAIXXC010000342.1 GCA_903923205.1 uncultured Rhodospirillales bacterium
CACCGGGCTCGCAGGAGCCATTTTCGCCTTCATGGATCGTGGATGACAGCCAGAAGAGCAATTCGCCCTTGTAGTAGAGTGGCATCATCATCGATTGGTCGGTGTTGTGAATCCCGCCGTAGCGCGCGTCGTTGTGGATAAAACCGTCACCCTCGCGGACGCCGACGGTGGGATCGTCGATCCAATACTTGGCGATAAATTTGATCGGATAGAAGCAGCAAACGGCGAATCCGATGATGCCGTGAGGTGCGATCATGGCAAGGTCGCCGGAGCGTGTGAAGACGCCGGTGACGAGGTCTCCCCATTTTGCGCCCGGTGCCGTGCCCATCTGATTGACCATGATGAAGGCTTCAGACAGCGCCGCGTTCACCAGCCCACGGATATGATGGACGTCATGGGCATCAAGACCGGCGGTCAGGATGCGCTCTTCGTCCGGTGTCCGCGGCGCAATGCTGTGATTGCGCATGATTTCGGGATCGGGACCCAGAAACAGGCGGTTCTCGGCAAGGAAACGGTCCCGGACGGCGGCCTCTTCCCGGGTGATCTCGGCGTTATCGACGGTGATGTTCATGTCTCACTCCTTCCGGGCGATCAAGGCGCGACGCGGGAGAACCAGACCGCCCCTTGGGCAGCGGCGTAATACTGCCAGCCGGGCTCCACCAGATAGGTGGTGGCGCGGGTGGCGACGATCGCGGGTCCAACCAGAGTGGTGCCTTCAAGCAACGCCTCTTCGCCAAAGATCCGGGTATCAAGGGGTTTATCATGGCCGACATAGTGGCATGTTCGGGTCTTCAGCGGTTGCGGCGTCACGACAGGCGCACCGCCCTGCCCGATCCGCTTGAATGCGACCTTGACCTGATCGACATAGCTGCAGACGCGGATCGTGTTGATCCGGATACCCGCCTCCGGCGTCTGGCTACCCTCGCCGAACCGCGCGCCATAGCGAACGCGGAATTGCTCGATCAAGGTCAGAACATCGCCCTGACGCTGCAGGCGATGAAGATCGGCGACGACGGCTGTCTCAACGCGCTGATTACCGTAACGCATGTCAAGTTCTAGACGGTACGTGATGTCGTCTTCGGTAAAGCCCTGGCGCAGGAGATCCTCGCGACCGCGTCGCTCCAACTCCTCGACTTGCGCATTGAAGGTGGTGTAATCGGAGTAGAAGGCTTTCTGGTTGGCGTTGAAGAGAGCGGTCCAGGTGTTCGATTCGTGAATGTGCATTTGATTGACGTTGCCAGCGCCGACGGCTGAAAACACCGACGAGTACGGTGGCGCGAGGACGCGGTCGATGCCTAACGCATTGGCGATACCGCAGGCGTGAAGCGGTCCATTGCCGCCGTAAGCGAGGGTCGTAAAATCCTTGGGTTCGTAGCCGCGCGTGCGCAACTCAGTTGCGATCCCATTGGCCATATTACCATCGACGTTGCGTTTGATCAGCTTGGCGACCGAGATCACGTCGAGGTCCAGATCGTCGCATAGCCCCTCTTCGATCGCCTGTTTGGCGCGTCTTGGATTGATCTTGATATGACCGGCTGCATAATTATCGGGATCAAGATAGCCCAGCAGAAGATCAGCGTCGGTGACGGTCGGGTTCAGTCCACCACGGTCGTAGCATGCGGGGCCCGGGTCGGAACCAGCGCTCGCCGGGCCGATCTTGATCGTGCGGAACATGCGGTCGTAGCCGCAGATCGAGCCGCCCCCGGCGCCGAGCGTGACAAGATGCACCATCGGGATTGAGACCATCCAGCGGTCGATCACCGGGTTGAAGTCGTAGTATTTGACACCGCCCTCGACGACGATACCAATGTCGAAGCTGGTGCCTCCCATGTCGGTAGCAACGATGTTGCCCAGCCCCGTCTCATTCATCAGATGTTCGCTCGCGGCGATCCCCGACACAGGGCCCGAGTGAACCGTCTGAAGCGCATCGGTTGAATTCAGTTGCGCCATGCCACCGGAATTGTGGTTTACCAGCATGGGCTTATCATAGCCCTTGGTGCGCAGATTGAGCTCAAGCGTACCCAGACCATGGTACATGGTGGCGTGGAGAAAGGCGTCGAGGATGGTCGACATCCCGCGCGCATATTCACCCTTGCGGCCTGCGACCTGATGCGACAGCAGCATCGGCATCGCGCCCAAAAGGTGACCGGGATATTCCTCCAGGAAAATCTCGCGAACCCGAAGTTCATGATCGGGATTGACGACACTGTTGGTGAACAGCACCACCAGCGCCTCCGCGCCCGCATCCACCAGATCACGGATATGCAGGCGGACATCGTCCTCGTCGAGGCGAAGGAAAACCCGTCCCCGGTAATCGACACGCTCGCGCACCTCGCGAATCATCGGGATCGGCACGATCGGGTCCGGGCGATGGGCGTTGGGGATATCCATCTGCTCTTCTTCGGACAGCCCCTCGCCGTACGAGCGGGCACGCCCGATTGGAATGGTGCTCTTGAAGCCGGCGGTGACGAGGGCGCCGATACGCGGGCCCTTGCGTTCGATCAAGGCGTTGGTGCCAAGCGTCGTCGCGTAGCGAACGGAATCAACTTCGGAGAGCAGCAGGCCGACATCGACGTCGAGCTGGGCGCAGGCGTTGGCCAGAGCCTCGTTGAAACCCAGTGCCAGATTGTGGTGGGTCGTGAGCGCCTTGCCCTCGATGTACCGGTCATTCCAAACGACAAAGCAGTCGGTAAAGGTGCCGCCGATATCTACGGAAACTCGTTTCATGATCGTGTCTTCCCGTGACCTGAGGTCAGTTCTTTTTGATATCGCCAGGGAAATCGGCGTTGTGATTGTTGCCATGACCATGGGCATGGCCATGCGTCCGTCGCTGTGGCACAGGCCCGATCATCGGCTCGATAACCTGTTGCCGATCCTTCCATTGCTCTTTCAGTGCATCGATATCGAGTTCGATATCATGCAGCGGTGGATGGCCGGGCGGAACGTATTCCACTTCGATCATCGTGGCGCAATGCGGACAATAAAACTCCAGGATCCGGCACCAATCCGGGTGTGGCGAATAGGTGCGCTCGTACAGCTTCGGATCGAGCAGAGGCTTGTGGATTTCGCGCGGGTCACGATCATAAACGAGAAGACCACGCTTATAGGTTTCGCGAGCGCTGCCGAGTGCGCCATTGCAGCGCCTGCACTCGTAGAGCTCGGTATCCAGGTTGATCCGAAGATATTCAGTAATGAGAACTTTCATGGCTCCCCGCCTCCTCAGCGTGCCTGTGCGCCGTTGGGGTGTTTTATCAAGGAAATATACCTGGCCGCATTGATCTGGAACCGCCATCCAGCATCGATCCGGCAGGTGAAGAAGGCCTCTTCGAGGACCGCAGGTCCGTCCGCACCAATCCCTGGGGTCTGGTCCTCGACCCGGTATAAGGGCACGTCCCGCCGTACTCCGTCGACCAGCACCTGGCGCGTTCCCGCCGCCTCCGCGTCACCGGTCCGGGGCCCGAACTGGCTAACGAGACTCGGTTTTGCGATTGGTTTTACGACCGTCATGGAAAGGGAGGCTCTCGCATGAGCCGGGAGGCCAACGGGCAGCATATCTCCGGAGAATGGAAGTGACTGCTCTCCCGTGGCGTCGGTGAACGTCAGCACTTCCTCAATTCTACATTCATCGAGTGTCGCACCCTCGGCGAACATGCCACGTCGAGCACGTTCGACCAGACCCTCCCGGCAGCCCTGGACATCGGAAACCTGTCTGCCGTGAAGAGGTGCTGCGTATACATGGGCAACATCGGAAAACGCCAGGCCGAACGCCGAGAACACGGGCGCCAATCCTGGAATCAAAATCCGATCAATGCCCACCTGGTCTGCGATCCGACAGACAGCGAAGGGGCCAGCGCCACCGAAGGCGGCGAGCACGGTGTCGCCTCTATCACCATCATATGCCTTGATACTGTCGGCAACCTTGCCGACCCAGGCATCCTCCATGACGCTCACTGCCCGATCGATTGAAAGACCGAGTGGGCCCGCCACGGCCTCGTCTATTGCTGAGATGGCGCGCTCGCGGTCGAGCTTCATTTGACCGCCGAAAAAGGTGTCGGGGTCCAGCAGACCCGAGACGAGAAAGCCATCCGTCATGGTCGCTTCCTTTCCGCCGAGGCCAAAGCAGGCCGGCCCCGGAAGACCGCCGACGCTTTCCGGGCCAACTTTGACAAGGCCGTCAACGACACGGATGATGGAACTGCCGCCCACCCCGCTGCTGACAACGTCGCAGAGTGGAAACGATGTCTCTACGCCTTCGATCAAACCACGACGATGTGAACGGACGATGCCGTTCTCGACCAGACTGATATCGGTCGTGGTGCCGCCCACATCGATGGAGAGCAGCCTTGGGAAACTATAATGCTCTGACAACACTCGCGCTCCCTCGGCGCCGCCACGGGGACCAGAGCTATAGGTCTTGATCGCCGCGGTTTTTGACACCCGCGCGGCATAGCCGTCGTTGCGGAAAATCAATAGGGGATTGCGGATACGATAGGCGCGCAGTTTGTGTTCGGCGTTGTAGAGAAACCGCTCCATCGCCGGGTGAAGGAAGGCGTTGAAGAGAGATGTCCAGGCACGTCGGACATCATCGGCGTCGGCGACAATCTCATGTGAATACAGGATTGGAATTGCCCCAAGCATGTGCGGCGGAAACTTCCGCAGCAGCAGCCGTTTCAGCCGCGCTTCGTCGACTTCGTGGCCGCTGCCGCCAACAGCCACGATGACCCGGTTAGCACCAGCGGATGACAACGCCGTCATCGCGCGCACCGTCGCTGCGTCAAGGGCAGATTCCTGCAGCGTGGTGTCTAGTGTTTGTACCCGAGTGCCGACGAGGACGTCGAACAGTTCGGCCTGTGATCCCTCCCCCCGGATAGCTTCGAGGATTAGATTGCCAGCGATCACAAGGCCAAGCCGCGGCCCCTTGCGTTCAACCAGCGCATTGGTTCCCTGGGTTGTCGAGTAGCGGATGTAATCCGTCGACAGCAGCAGGTTCAGGAGATCGGGCTTGCCGTAAATTTCCACGGCGACCTTCGCGAGACCGTCGAGGAGGCACTTCGAAAGGTCATAGGGCGTTGTGATCGTCTTGGTGCGATAGAGCTTCTGCCCATCAATCACGCATATATCGGTCAGCGTGCCGCCATTATCGATATTGATAAGTTTGCCACCAAACGGCGCGACGGGTGAAGAGACCTCCGAGCCCGAGGTGCTCATGGCGCATATCCCAATCGAATCGGTTTACGGATCTGGGGCATGGGCCGGCTCTCCTCCTGAAGCGTCGTTGAATCGGGCACACGTCGAGGTTTGCCAGATATTCGCTCAAGGCTAGTGGGCGGCACCGGAGCAGACACCACACCATTAGGTAGGTTTGTGAGGAGACGCTAGCGCGAAAGGTCGCAGAGCCCGCGGTTATTTTTTGCCGGCGGCGTGTGCGAGTGTGTCGAGGGCACTCAGGAAGCGCGAGCGGTCGGCTTTTGAGAACGGTCCGTTGCCGCCAGTGACGACCCCAAGTTCGCGCAGGTGTCGCGACACCTCGCGACCAGCCAGGGCGTTGCCAATATTGGCTTGCGTCCAGATTTTTCCTGTCGGCGCCAAAGCTCTGGCGTTGCGCTCGAGGCACCGAGCGGCCAGCGGGATATCTGCCGTGACGCAAATATCCCGGGCCGAAATCTGCTGGGCGATCCAATCGTCGGCGGCATCGGCACCTTCGCTGACAATTACCATGCTGACGTTGTCGCTGCCGCGCGGACGGATCGGGCGAGATCCGTTTGAGACAACAAATACATGCAGATTGAGCCGGTCCGCGACGCGATAAACTTCCTCGCGGACCGGGCAGGCATCCCCGTCAACGTAGATGGCCGTCAAGCAATATCCATCTCGGCGATTGCAGCCGGGGATTCCGGCAGGATCTGGCCACCATCAATGACCATACCCTGACCGGTGATATAGGCTGCTTCGTCCGTCGCGAAGAAAAGTGCCGCGTTCGCGATATCAGCGACACTGCCAAGTCGCCGCTGCGGGATCGAGGCCTCCATGCTGGCGATGTATTCCGGCCCCATCCCTTCCAGGCCTTCGGTGAATATGTTTCCTGGCATGACGGCATTGACCGTGATACCGGACGGCGCCAGTTCGATGGCGGCAGTCCGCATGAAACCAAGCTGCCCGGCCTTGCTCGCACCGTAATGCGACCAGCCGGGAAATCCCGTGATCGGGCCGGTGATCGACGAGGTGAGAATGATTCTGCCACGCCCGGAGACCTTCAAGGCAGGCAGGCAGGCGCTGACCGACAGGAAGGTGCCCCGGAGGTTGGTGTTCATCACGTGGTCGAACTCTTCAACCGTCATTGAGGCCAATTTGGCGGCCGGAAAGATACCGGCATTGGCACACAGAATATCGATCGCGCCAAAATGCGCGAGAGTCGCCTCGGCCATCGCCTTGGCACCTTCAGGCGTGCTGACATCAGCACCGATTGCAGCAATCTTGCCGCCATGGCCCTGCAGTTCCGCCGCGACAGCCTCCCCATCGGCAATGTTACGCGATACCACCATCACGTTACACCCGACTTCCGCGAAGCGACGGGCGATGCCCTTGCCGATTCCTTTGCTGGCGCCAGTGACAATGACGGTGCGGCCAGCCAGTGACTTAAACATAGCGTTCTCCTTATTCAGGCATATTTGGTGAGAAATCGATCCGCTAGGACCAGGGAATCCAGAGTGTAGGGAACGCCCAATTCCTGTGCGGTGGGCGTTTCAGAGTGGGAAGCTATCCAGGCGACCAGCATGATCCGCCGTAACATGACGAAAACCGGGATCATCGCCGCATCTTCTTCGGACAGTGGGAGAACAGACCGATAACCCGATATCCACGCATCAAGCAATGCCGGGATAATCGGTTCGTGTTCGATAAAGCTGACTGATGAGGCGAAATCGTAAACAAACCAGCTAAACCCGCAATCATCGAAATCGATAAGATGGAGCTTGTCCCCATTGACAAGGAGGTTTGCCAGTCGCAGATCGGCATGAACGAGGCCGAAGCGCTCCGCCCCCATGCCGAAACGCTCGACATGGCCTCGAATCGCGTCAACGGCCCTCCCCAACAGAACCCGACCGCCAGCGTCAAGACCGAGGCCTTCGCTCCAGGGACCCCAATGAGGAGTCGCGCCGATCATCGTCTCGAAATTCCAAATCTTCCTGGTAAAGCCAGGGGGACGCCGCCACTCCCGTGCATGCATGTGCAACTTCGCACTAATGGCACCAAGGAGATCAAACCAACCGGTGAGACCATGATCGGGTGCGGGTTCTCGGCCCTCGACGAATTCGAACGCCGCGACCTCGCGTTCATCGACACCATCGTGAAGACGATACAGGAGGGCGCCATCGCGACCAGCGATTGGCGCTGGCGTCGATGCAACCCCGCTTTCGCGCAATGCGCTGATCCAAGCAAGCTCGGAAACGATCTCTTCGGTCGAGTGATAATCCGGTCGGTGAACACGCAGGATCAGGCGACGACCCGTCGTGGTGTCGTGAACGCGGTAGGTCGCGTTCTCCGAGATCGTCAGCAGTGAAAGATCTGCGTCCGGCGATAGAGACCAGGACGGCAGCGCGGCCTTTAGC
>CAIXXC010000343.1 GCA_903923205.1 uncultured Rhodospirillales bacterium
GCCTGCCCCTCGGCGGGATGGTCCTTGATCCATTGTCGTAGATACGCCAAAGAGATCCGATCGACCGGGACACCGCTCTGCGCAAGAACATGGCCGATGGAGACATAGGGCCTGCCATTGCTGCCATCATAGCCGACGCGGATAACGGCCCCCGTGGGAAGGGTAACCCGCCCGGAACCCTGGACCGCGAGAAAAAAAGCGTCTATCGGATCGTCTACCCAAAGAAATTCAAGCCCGCGCCGGTCAAGACTGCCGGATTCGATGGCCGCTCGATCGTCATAAGGGATGAGGTGACCTCCCTGGATACGACCCGCAATCCGCTGCCCCTTAAGCGTGGCTCTGAACTGGCCGAGATCGACAGAGATCAGATCGACGGGATGATGATAGAGCGGCACCGTGTAGCGGGAGCTTGGGTGGCGATTGCCCCGCAACGCGATTTCGTAATAACCGGTGAAGAGCCCGTCGCTCGCCCCGCCGTTGCTGGCATGCCACGGCGTGAACGCTGCTTCGAAAAATCGTCGCGCGGCCGTCCGATCACCCACTGGCAGGTCCGCCGCAGCCGCGCAGACCGGTCGCCAGGCCATGGCATCGCCTGCAATCGCATTCTCTGAAGCCGAGACCAACGCGTGGCAGGATTTGAGCAATGCCGGTAGCGCGAGGGCTGGGTCGTCGTCCGACCATCCGGGTAGGTCAGTGAAACTGCTTTGGGATAGGCTGAGATGCGGCGGCGCCTGGACGATTGGCGCAGCAATAGGCGGTGGCAATGGATGGAGAGGGGCTGGGCTTACCGCACAATCGGCTAAGCTTAAGGCCAGCATCAGAGCCAGCCTCGAGAATAACCGCATCGTCGTCTCTCGATGGGAAGCGTCGCTATGGAGTACGCTGTCTTGCAACGATAAAAACCCGCCGCGCCGCTATTCCGGGTGGGCTGTGGAAATCAGAACCCAGTTGGGGTCGCTCGAGCGGACATTTCGGGCAAAGGTCCAGAGATCATTATGCTCGGCCTGACGCTCCAGATCGCCGTCGACGATTTGTCCGCTGCTGTTGCGCGTTGCCGATATCTGCATGGTGACGAATTTCACGACGAGCTTGGCTGTCCGACCATCCAAACTCGCCTCGATCAGCTCTGGGTCCTGCATGCGTACGACCTTCGTGTCCACGGTTTCCTTCGCGGCGAGACGCTGACGGATCACTTCGGTAAAGGAATCATAGACATCATCGCTCACCAGGGGACGCAAGGTCGCGGTGTCGCCAGCGGCGAATGACTTGATGATCATCTCGAACGCATAGCGAGCACCTTCGATGAAGGGTTCCACCCGAAAGCCCGGATCGGCAGCCTGGATTCGCGCTATTCCGTCTTGCAACGGCGTTAGTGGCCGATTTGCAACCAGATCGACAACCTTGCCACCGGCGCGGGGCACGGCGACGGGTGTCGTGGGTCCACGCACGGGCGTTACGATCGGCGGCCGCTCTGTCCCGGTCCGTCGGCCAAGCACGGCGCGCAGACGAAAGACGAGAAATATCGCTACGCCGGCATAGACAATGATATCGATATACTGACTGTTCATGAGCAGTGCGTGTCCGCGGGTGAGGTTACCGTCGAATCATCCCGACGTGCGACAGGACGTCTGTGACACATAGGTGGAAGCGGCCGAAAGAACAAGCCATGAGGATTCTTGTACTCATTCTGTTGCTGCCACTGGTCGATATCGCCAGTTTCGTTGTCGTTGGACCCCGCCTGGGCGTCGCGGGGACGCTATCACTTGTTCTGCTGAGTGTCTTCGTCGGTATTACCGTGCTTCGACGCAGTGGTCTGCGCGCCGTTGAAAAATTGCGTGGAACGCTGGTCGATGGCCGCCAGGCCGTGCCGGAAACCATTGACGCAGCCCTGCTGGCCATCGCGGGCGTTCTGTTTATCGTGCCCGGTTTTGCGAGCGATATCATCGCCTTGTTTTTGCTGATTCAGCCAATCCGGGAGCTGATCACTCGCCAGTTGCTGATCAATTTCAAACGCTATGGCGGCGTTGTCGTCACCACCGAGACCCACCCGGCTTCAGGATCGGCCGGGACCAAGGTTATCGATGTGGACTATGACGAGATCGACGGGCCGCGCAGCTGATCGGGCTCACGCTACCAGATTGACGACCGAACCGGACCCCGCCGAACTCGTCGTCGTGTTGCCGGCGAGGGCCGCGATCGAGCTGCTATTGAGGCCGAGCGAGGCCAGTGTCGATGCGATCGCGGCCGTTTGCGAGGACGCAGCGCCCGTTGTCGAACTGCTGGTGCCATTCAATGTCGACGAGGTGAGCGCTCCCGGCGCGCTCGCCGGCGCGCCGCCCGTGCGTTGATAGATCGCATAGCCCACAGGCGTGAACTGGTAGGAGCCGACGCTGGTTTTGGCAGCAGGATCGAACTGCTTCGCGGTGAGCTTGATCCAGCCGTAGGAACGTAACGTGACGAGCGTCGATGGCTCCGTCCCGTTCGTGTTCCAATGTTCGGTAAGCGTGCCCCCCGGATCGGCACCAATCGCCTGCAGCACGCTGTGGTAGGTCTTCTTGATCCCGCCGCTGCCCAGCGCGGTCGCGGTCGCAGACGCTGCTGAGGTTCCGTTCCCGTTGCTTTGAAGCGCGCCGAGGATACTGTTGGTGCCGCCGCCGACGCTGCCGTTTTCAAGAACACCAAACAGACTGGTATCCGTAGTGGTCCCCTGAGCCTGGTTCAGGAAAGACTGCAACGTGGCGCCAACGCTGACGTTGAAGGACGCGGGTACGATTGAAGTCATGGCACCTTCCTCACCAACAGCAGCGGATTCTGACGACCGCCCGGCAATTCCTGCCTACCGATTAATCATTTTACGCCCATTCGCGCTTTTGGTGTAGAAGAATCTGGGGCAGGGCTCCAGCGCAGACCCCGCCGTCACTTCCCGATACAGAAGTCGCGGAAGATCACATCCAGCAGGTCCTCGACATCGACCTTACCCGTAATTCGGCCCAGCGCCCGCAGCGCGATACGCAGATCCTCCGCGATGAGATCGATGGCGAATTCCTGTTGTTTCACATGAAACACGCGGTCCAGCGCGGCAAGACACTCCTCCAGTGCCGCTCGATGCCGCTGCCGTGTCACCAGGATCGGCGGGCCGGCGAGGCGATCTGCCGCCCATTCCGCCAGCCTTGCCTCCAACTCTGGAAGCCCGGCGCCCGTACGGGCGGAAATGGTCACTCCGTCAGATGTCTGAGGGCGGCTATGAAGATCACTCTTGTTCCAGACCAGGATCGTTTCAGGTCCAAGATGGCTGGCAAAATCACGCATTTGATCGGGCTCGCCTGGGTCAAGCACCAGCAAGCGCAGATCGGCGGCTTCAGCCCGCGCGAGCGCCCGCCTGATGCCCTCCTGCTCGACAAGATCAGAACTGGCCCGCAAGCCTGCGGTATCAGCCAATGTCATGGCATAGCCCGCAAGATCGAGATGGGCTTCGATCACGTCTCGCGTGGTGCCTGCAATCGTCGATACGATAGCGGCATCACGGCGCACGAGGGCGTTAAGCAGGCTCGATTTACCGCTGTTGGGTGGCCCGATGATCGCGACCGAAAGACCGTCCCGGGTGATTTCGCCGCGTCGGTTATCGGCAAGATGGCGAGCGATCTCATCGCGCAGGCCCTGTGCAATGGCGATCGCTGGTGCCGCGATATCCTCGGGCAGATCGTCATCGGCAAAATCGATCGCCGCCTCGACATGAGCCAGCGCGTTTTTCATCTGCTCGGCCCACAGGCTCACGGCGGAGGCAAAGGCGCCGCCGATCTGGTCCAGGGCCTGCCGACGTTGAGAGGCTGTTTCTGCGTTGACGAGATCGCCAATCGCCTCCGCCGCCGTCAGATCGAACTGGCCATTTTCGAAACCTCGGCGCGTGAATTCACCGGGCTCCGCCAGGCGACACCCCTGGGTGTGCGCCAATGTGCCGAGCAGAGCGGCAACAACGGCCTGGCCACCGTGGAGATGGACTTCAACGACGTCTTCGCCGGTAAAGCTGCGTGGCCCAGGAAACCATAGCACAAGCGCCCGGTCGATCAGTTCCAAGCCGTCGTAGATCGATCTCAGCGCGGCTTCCCGGGGCGGCGGGCAGGGTCGTCCTGACAGGTTTGAAAGAACGGCAGCCGCTCGACTACCGGAGACACGTATGATTGCCACCGCTCCACGCCCAGGTGGTGTCGAGAGGGCATAAATCGTGTCTAGCGGGGTCATTTCCCGGGCGGGCGTTGATCCGCTCGCAGCAGCAGACGTGCGACCCGACCGCCCTTCACGAGGTGAGTATCAAGGATCTCGTCGATATCCGCCGTGGTCTTGAATCCGTACCACACACCCTCCGGGTAGATGACGAGTGTTGGCCCGAGCTCGCAACGGTCGAGGCAGCCCGCGCTGTTGATCCGTGTCGCCGGAAGGCCGAGCTCCTTGGCTCGGACCTTCATGTAGTCGCGTAGTTTCTCGCTATCCTCCGCCGCGCAGGAGCCCCGCTTATGCCCGTCGGGGCGCTGATTGGTGCAGACGAAGACGTGAGACTGATAATATTGGGGCTCATCCGACATGGGGAAGCCGCTGGTCCTATGTCATCAGGTGTTCATGGCGTCGAAGAAATCGGCATTGCTCTTTGACGAGCGCAGCTTGTCGAGCAGGAATTCCATGCCATCGACCACGCCCATGGGCATGAGAACACGGCGCAGGACCCACATCTTCGACAAGGTCCCCTTCTCGACCAGCAGCTCTTCCTTACGGGTGCCGGACTTGCTGATATCCAGCGACGGGAAGACGCGCTTATCGGCGACCTTGCGATCGAGCACGATTTCAGAGTTACCCGTGCCCTTGAACTCTTCGAAGATGACTTCGTCCATGCGCGAGCCGGTATCGATGAGGGCAGTGGCGATAATCGTCAGCGAGCCACCTTCCTCGATATTCCGCGCGGCGCCGAAGAAGCGCTTGGGCCGTTGCAGCGCGTTGGCATCCACACCACCGGTCAGAACCTTGCCAGAGCTGGGAACGACAGTGTTGTAGGCGCGGGCAAGGCGCGTGATCGAGTCGAGAAGAATGACAACGTCTCGCTTGTGTTCGACCAGACGCTTGGCTTTTTCGATGACCATCTCGGCAACTGCGACATGGCGCGACGCCGGCTCGTCGAAGGTTGAGCTGACAACCTCGCCTTTTACCGAGCGCGCCATGTCCGTCACTTCTTCCGGGCGTTCATCGATCAGAAGAACGATCAGATAAACTTCAGGATGGTTGGCGGAAATGGAATGGGCGATGTTTTGCAGCATCACCGTTTTACCGGTTCGCGGCGGTGCCACGATCAAACCGCGCTGACCTTTGCCGAGCGGCGCGATCAGATCGATGACACGCGTCGTCAGATCTTTCCGGGTCGGATTGGCGATTTCGAGATTCAGCTTCTCGTCCGGGTACAGCGGGGTCAGGTTATCGAAATTAATGCGATGACGGACACGATCAGGATCATCGAAATTGATCGAGTTCACCTTCACCAAGGCGAAGTAGCGCTCCCCATCCTTGGGAGAGCGGATTTGCCCCTCGACCGTATCACCGGTGCGAAGCCCGAAACGTCTGACCTGGCTGGGGCTGACATAGATGTCATCGGGCCCAGCGAGGTAATTGGCCTCAGGTGAGCGCAGAAACCCGAACCCGTCCTGAAGAATCTCGAGCACACCATCGCCCGAGATCGGCACGTCGTTCTCGGCGAGCTGTTTCAGGATCGCGAACATCATGTCCTGCTTGCGCAGGGAGGACGCATTCTCGATCTGAAGCTCTTCCGCGAAGGACAGCAACTCCGAAGGGGACTTCTTTTTCAGTTCCTGCAAATTCATCGATTGGGATCGCATTATAACGGATGGCAAGGGGAGACAGGGCGGTGGGGCACAGAGGGTGCCAAGGCCGATGTCTAAAGCGGGGAAACGCCGCCCGAACGCACTGGTGGGTCGGCGAAGAACATGGATACGCTTGATCCAAGCACCTCAGTAAGGGCAAACCGAGGGTAAGTCAATTGCCTTGTCTTAGCGCACGTTTAAGTCGCGCTTTAGCAAGTTCACCTCAAGAGAAGGGTTTGACGATCACCATGATCACGATCACGAGCATCAATAATGTTGGCACTTCATTGATGATGCGAAAGAATTTCGGTGTTTTCGTGTTGCGGTCCTGAGCGAACGCCTTGCGCCACCGGCCCAGGGCGTGGTGGCAAACCAGCATCAAAACAACGCAAGTCAGTTTCACGTGAAACCAGGGTTGATGAAAAATCGCCATGCCGAAGACACCGATAAGACCGAGGCCGGTCACCACGGACGCGATCGACGCTGGCCCCATGATGTAGCGGTAGAGGCGCAGTTCCATGATCTTGAAGGTCTCGGACTGCTGACTGCCGATCTCGGTACTGGCGTGATAAACATAGAGGCGCGGCAGGTATAGCATTCCCGCCATCCACGAGATCACGCTGATGACATGGATCGCCTTGATCCAAAGGTAATACTCCTGCATCGATCAGGCTCCTTGCTTGCGGCCACAGCGCGAGAAGGCTGCCGGGCAGCGCCAGTCGGGGACCGCGCTGGCGCAGGGTAGCGGTGTTGCCGAACGCTCGCGGATCAGGCCGGTGAGATCATCCAGAAATCGTCCATGGACGCCGGCTGTGGCCACGCGCTCATACGCGGGAACGCCAGCCCTTTCAGCCAATCCGCGGTATTCGTGATCCAGCTCAACCAGGGTTTCGGAATGCTCGGAAATGAAAGCAATCGGCGCGACGACCAAGGCTACTCCCTCTTCACCGGCGCGCTCAATCTCGCTATCTGTGGCGGGTCCGATCCACTCCAAAGGCCCGACGCGGCTTTGGTAGCAGATCTGGAAATCGAGGTCCGGCATCGCCAAGGCTTCGATTACAGCCATTGCGCTGAGTTCGACCTGGTTTTGATAGGGATCACCTCCGGCCACCACTTTCTTGGGCAGACCATGGGCCGAGAACAGGACGCGGCGTGGCTTGTCCGCCGGGAGTCGCGCCAGAGCTGATCGAATACCCTCGGCAACTGCAGCGACAAAACCAGGCAGAACCGGCCAGCAACAGATCTCGAAACTCGGCGCCTTGATCCCCGAACGCTTGGAAACCTTGAGCCATTCCGCGATCGAAGATCCCGTGGTGGTTGTCGAATATTGCGGATAGAGCGGCAGCAACAGGATTTGGTCGGGTTTCCAGGCCTTCATCGCCACGATCTGAGCATCGGCTCGAGGATGCCAGTATCGCATCACGACGAAAGTCTTGAATTCCGATCCAAGCCGGGTTTCAAGGCCCTCCGCCTGGGCAATGGTATTGGCGAGCAGGGGCGATGAGCCGCCCATCACGGCATAGATGTCGCGCGCAATTGGTGCCCGCCGGGCACTGATAAGCTTTGCCAGCAACCACCGTAAGGGCTGCGGGAGGCCGATAATCGCGCGGTCGTTGAACAGATTAAAGAGGAAAGGCTGAACCGATTCGGGGGACGATGGCCCCCCGAGATTGAACAGAACAACGGCCGTTTTCATTCAATGCGTCATCCGCGACCGGCTCGCTCAAGCAATTGCCCCAGGAGTGCAACATTCTCCGGAGGCGTATGCGGCAGAATGCCGTGGCCAAGGTTGAAGATGAAACGCCCGCCCCGGAACGCAGTGATGATTTCCTCGGTTCTCGTCTTCAACGCTGACCCACCCGCAGCCAGGATGACGGGATCGAGATTGCCCTGAACCGCTGCGACCGGCTGCAACACGTCACGGGCGAAGGACAGGGGAAGGTCTTGATCGAGGCTAAGGACGTCAACGCCCGTTTCCTGGGCATAACCTAGATACTGCGCGCCAGCACCTCGGGGAAAGCCAATGATCGGCACGGTGGGGTGTTTGGCTCGCAACGCTTTCACGATCCGAACTGTCGGCGCGATGATCCACTGTGCGAAGTCGCGATCCTTGAGCACGCCGGCCCAGCTGTCGAAGATCTGGACGATTTCGACCCCGCTGCGAATCTGCGCGTCGAGGTGGAGTACCGTCGCCTCGACCAGAATATCCATCAGTTTCTGGAAGCCCGCCGGATCGGTATTTGCCCAACGCTGGGTATTTTCGAAACCGCGGCTGCTGCCACCTTCGACCATATAGGTCGCAACGGTCCAGGGTGCCCCGGCAAAACCGATGAAGCTGGTCTGGAGAGGCAACTCCTCCTTGATCATCTTCGTTGCGGTATAGACTGGCTGGAGCCGTTCCAGGAACCCATCGAGAGTCAACGACGCCAGTCCGGCTACATCCCGGATGGGATCGAGCACGGGGCCTTCTCCCTCCTTGAAGGCCACATTCTGTGTGAGACCCCAGGGCACGACGAGGATATCCGAGAACAGAATCGCTGCATCCATACCGAAGCGGCGGATTGGCTGGAGCGTCACCTCCATCGCTAGTTCGGGCGTGAAGCAGAGCTCAAGGAAATGGGCTACCTTGCCACGGATTTCCCGGTATTCCGGAAGATAACGCCCCGCTTGCCGCATAAGCCAGAAAGGGGGACGTTCGACGGATTTCCCTCTGATCGCCCGAAACAACGCTTTGTCTTCTGAACGCATGATCTCGCCTGTTGGTTATTGTCTGCAGTCTCGACACGGGTATCGGTTGTGATTTTCTCCCTGTCGAACGTGACGGGGATACCTGTCTAAGACATGTAGGATTCTTGTTAATAGAAAGTAGTAGGTAGTAGGGCCTGTGGGCAACGGGGATTTCTATCGTCGGGAGATTCTGTACAGAGGTTTTGACATTGGTTCGTTGCGCTGTGTCGGTCCGGGGATAGAATTAGAGGGAAAGTTATGAAACGTGCTGAATCTCAGGGAATTTACAGGGGATATCGGCAGCCGCACTGCGGGGATAAGTATGAGATGCGAACACTTATCCCCCTGACCCTGCGAAGGCGCGAAATTCAACGAACATGTGTGCTTTCCATCGTGCGGCTGTGGTAAGACGGGGACAGAATCGCGACGTCGGGTAGATCCCCCGACTTATCCCCAGTCGCACCCGGTTATACATCTGACATTGGATTGGCTTGTGGCCTCCACCCGGTTCCACCTTCACCTCGTTTCCGACTCCACTGGTGATACCGTGCACGCCCTTGCTCGAGCCTGTCTCGTGCAATTCCAGGATTGCGAGCCAATCGATCATATCTGGTCAATGGTTCGTACGCGGGCGCAGGTCGAACGGATCATCGCCGGTATCGACGCCAACCGCGGCGTTGTCTTGTTCACGCTGGTGAACGATTCGCTGCGTCAGCTGCTGCAGGAGCACTGCCGCAATATGGGGGTCCCCGCGATTCCCGTTCTGGATCCGGTAATCGGTGCTCTCGCCACCTTTCTCGGCCGAAACCCGCGCGGATTGCCGGGTCAGCAACATGCGCTCGACGGCGACTATTTCGCCCGGATCGATGCCATGACCTATGCCATGACCCATGACGATGGCCAGGCGCTCTGGGGTCTCAACGATGCCGACATCATTCTTGTTGGCGTCTCCCGCACCTCGAAGACACCAACCAGCATCTACCTAGCCAATCGCGGCTTGAAGACGGCGAATATCCCCATGATTCCGGGGATGCCGCTGCCGCCGGAGCTGCTTGCCACCACCAAACCGTTGATCGTCGGTCTTATCAATGACCCGGAGCGGCTTGTTTCCATTCGCCAGAACCGCCTGACCCAGATTCAAGCTGATAATCATCCGATTGATTACATCGATCTTGAAGCCGTGAAGGCCGAGGTGACAATCGCGCGGCGTCTCCTCCATGAACAGCGTTGGCCCGTCATAGACGTCACGCGCCGCTCGATCGAGGAAACAGCGGCAGCGATTATCCAGCTGCATGCAAAAAGGGTTGGCCAGAATGTCTGATCCTCTTCCCGTGATCCTTGCTTCAGGCAGTGCGACCCGCGCGCAATTGCTGCGGCGGGTCGGGCTTGAGGTCACGACCCGTAACGCCGCCGTGGATGAAGAGTCGATCAAGGCCAGTTTCGCCGCCGAAGGAGCGAGCGTCATTGATTGCGCCACGGTCCTTGCCGAGATGAAGGCGACGCGCATTTCGGCACGCTATCCGGGCTGCCTCGTGATCGGTGCCGATCAGATCCTCGATCTGGCAGGACGATGGTTTGACAAGCCCGAGACCCTGGACGACGCCAGACGCCAGCTTCAATCCTTGCGCGGAAAGACGCACGAACTGGTGTCGGCCAGTGTCGTCGCCGTCAACGGCTCCCGTATCTGGGCCGATCATGATATCGCCTGCCTGACGATGCGCGATTTCAGCGACGCGTTCCTTGATCGCTACCTTGAACAGGCCGGCGCGGATATCCTCGGCTCCGTCGGTGCCTATCATTATGAAGGGCTGGGCGCGCAGTTGTTCGATCGGGTGACGGGCGATTATTACACGATCCTGGGCTTGCCGGTTCTGCGCCTGCTCGAATTTCTCCGAGGACATGGGGTGGTAGGGCGATGAGCACGACCACGCAGGGTTTCCGCCTGGCAGGTGTCATGGGGTGGCCGGTTGGACACTCCCGTTCGCCCCGACTTCACGGATATTGGCTGAGCCGCCATGGCATTCGCGGTGCCTATGTGCCGATGCCCGTGAAACCTGAAAATCTTGAACAGGCATTGCGTGCTCTGCCCGTATTAGGGTTTGCCGGCTGCAACCTCACCGTTCCCCTGAAGGAACGCGCCCTTTCGATCCTTGACGAGGTTGATCCGGAAGCGCGCCGCATCGGTTCGGTCAATACCGTTGTCGTCCGGCCCGATGGGCGTCTCTTCGGTCGATCGACCGATGGCTTCGGCTTCGTCGAGAATCTGCGCGACCGCGCGCGGCAATGGCGCCCCGGCAGCGGGCCGGTTGCCGTAATTGGCGCGGGTGGCAGTGCCCGCGCCATCGCGGCCGCCTTGCATCAGGCTGGTGAGACCGAGATCAGGATCGTGAATCGCACGCGCGATCGCGCGCAAGGCTTGGTCGCGGAATTGGGCGGACCGCTGCTCGCCTGCGACTGGGCGGAACGACAGGAGGCGATCCGCGGCTGTCATCTTCTCGTCAACACGACGACGCAGGGCATGGTCGGCGAGGCGCCGTTAGACCTGCAGCCGAGCGGCCTCGCCCCAGGGGCTATCGTCACGGATATTGTTTATGTCCCGCTTGAAACCGCGCTCCTGGCCGCTGCACGGGCGGCGGGCTATCACCCCGTCGATGGGCTTGGCATGCTGCTGCATCAGGCGCGGCCGGGTTTTGAAGCCTGGTTCGGCGTCGCACCGGTGGTTGATGCGGGGTTGCGAGAGGCCGTACTGGCGTCATGAAGATCGTCGGATTAACTGGCTCCATCGGCATGGGCAAAAGCACGACAGCCGCGATGCTGCGCCGATTGAAAATTCCCGTCTTCGACGCAGATGCCGAGGTCCATCGCCTGATGGCGCCGCGTGGGAGCGCCGTTGCTGCGGTGCTGGAGGCGTTCCCTGGTGTTGGAAATGACAAGGGCGGGATCGATCGCAAGAAGCTGGGTGCGGCCGTGTTCGGGGATACCCCGGCGCTGCGGCGGCTTGAGGCAATACTGCATCCACGTGTCCATGTCGCGCGCCAGGCCTTGCTGAAGGCGTGTGCGCGGCGGCGCGCAGCCATCGTTGTGCTTGATGTTCCGCTCTTGTTTGAAGGCGGCGGGGATCGCGCCTGCGATGCGGTGCTTCTGGCGACAACCTCGGCGATGGTGCAACGCCAGCGCGTTCTTGCCCGGCCCGGGATGACCGAAACACAGTTCCGGCAGATTCTAGGCCGTCAGGTCCCGGACGCCGTCAAACGCCGCCGGACGCCATATATAGTCGAGACTGGGCTTGGTAAACGCTATGCATTGATGCGCCTTCGCGATTATATTCGGGCGCTGGAATTGAATGGCAAAGCCGGCTCATGGGGGCGAGATGCGCGAAATCGTGTTCGATACGGAAACCACCGGGCTCGATCCCGCAAGCGGTGATCGCGTCATCGAAATAGCCTGTGTCGAGCTCTTCAACCTGATGCCGACGGGCCGGGAATTCCACGCCTATTTCAATCCCCAACGGGATGTCCCGGAAGCCTCTATTGCGATCCATGGCTTGACCGAGAGCTTTCTGGCTGACAAACCGCTGTTTGCCGACAGTATCGACGATCTGCTCGCGTTTTTTGGCGATGCCCGTTTGGTGGCTCATAACGCCGAATTCGATATGAAGTTCCTGCAGGCGGAATGGAAGGCGGCAAGCAGGCCACCGCTCGGCGTCGATGTTGTCGATACCTTGCCCCTGGCGCGGCGCAAATTTCCGGGCTCGCCTGCGAGCCTCGATGCCTTGTGCCGGCGTTTCGCCATCGACCTTTCGGGCCGCGAAAAGCATGGCGCCTTGATCGACACCCGGCTTCTGGCGCAGGTCTATCTCGAATTGATGGGCGGCAAGGAGCCGGGCCTGGCCCTGGCGACGGATCCGGCCAAATCCGCCGCGGCGATCGCCAGCGTCACCCGGCAGCCGCGCTCGCCGCGCGCCCACTCCCCCAGTGAAGCCGAGCTCGCGGCCCATGCCGAGCATATGAAATCACTGACCGAGCCGCTCTGGCTGCAATAGTCCTCCCAACCATCACCCCGGTTTCCGCCGGAACGATGGTTGGGTGAAGCAGACGCGATTCCTTTAGGCGTTGCCTTGGGCTTCGGCGAGCTGCTGGGCCTGGAAGGCTTCGGCCTTGCGGCGATGAAGTTCGGCGAAATCGACGGGACCAAGCAACAGCGCGGGATAACCACCCTCACGCGTTGCGTCGGCGATGACATTGCGCGCGAAGGGGAAGATCAGGCGCGGCGTTTCGATCAGGATCAGGCCGGCGAGCACGTCCTGCGGGGCGTTCTTGATGGTGACGACGGCGCCGTACTGGACCTCGGCGAGGAAGACGACTTCGCCATTGACCTTGGTCGTGACTTTGAGCGCCAGCAGCACTTCGAAGAGGTCCTCGCCGATCTGGCGCGGCTGCACATCAACGTCAGCAGTGACTTCGGGCTGCCCCACCGGCGGGTTGAGCATGGTGTCCGGTGCCTTCGGATTCTCGAAGGAGAAATCCTTCAGATACTGAAGATTGATCACCAGAGTGGGGCCGGTGGCGGGATCGATGGTGTCGCCGAGGCCGTTGGTGTTGACAGGGGTATCAGACATGACTTGCTCCGAAGGAACGGGATTGGCGTCGCGACGCACAGGTCCTGGGTTGAGGGAAAATCGTTAAAATCTTGAAATGCCTAAAAAATCACTCCAGCCAGATGCGCACTTCGTCGTTGCACTAGCATGAAACGGCGGAGGCGACAACCGGTGCCCGGGATTGTTGGCAGGCTGACTTGATCACGAGCCAGGGTGAGCCACGTTGGGGAACGTGTATCCAAAATCGCCCCAGCCACGTATCACCCAAGACGATTAATTTTCCTCGGCACGGAAACCAGCCATGACCTTTCATCCGCTCCACTCCTTTCGTCGGCGTTTGTCAGCCGCGACGATCGCCCTGACGCTTGCCATCGCCATTATGCCTGTCGCCCTCTTCGCACAGGAAGTTGACCAAGATACGGGCGTCGTGATTCCGAAGCCCGGGCTTGATGAGAAAGGGGCAACCGGGCCCCAGACCCTGGTGCTGGCGGGCGGTTGTTTCTGGGGCGTCCAGGGTGTCTACGAACACGTCAAGGGCGTGACGTCCGCTGTCGCGGGGTATGCCGGGGGCAAAAAGGGCACCGCCGTTTATCAGGTGGTCGCGCGTGGCGACAGCGGCCATGCTGAATCAGTCAAGCTGGTCTATGACCCAAGCCAGATCAGCATGGGGCGGTTGCTGCAGATTTTTTATTCCGTTGTCCATGATCCAACGACATTGGACTATCAGGAATACGATTCAGGACCGCAATACCGCTCCGCGATCTTTCCTTTCAATCCCGGACAGTCAGCGATTGCCAAGGCCTATATCGATCAGTTGAATCAGGCGCACGTCTTCAAGGCCCCGATCGTGACCAGTATCGAAAGCGGTCGGACTTTCTATCGCGCCGAGGACTATCACCAGAATTTTGTTTACCGCGACCCAACCTTCCCCTACGTCGCCGTCAACGATCTGCCCAAGATTGCAGCCCTTAAGCGTCTTTTTCCGGATCTTTATCGTGAGCAGCCGGTGCTGGAGAAGATTACAACCAAGGTGATGACACCCTAAATAAAGCACGGGCGGGCGCGCTTTCTTTTCCCGGATGACCGGCCCTCGATTCTGGGTGATTATTCTCCAGAATATGGATGAGGAGTTCGTCGCACGATGGCAGGCAAGTTGACGACGCATGTATTGGATACCGTTCTGGGCCTAGGTGCTGCCGCAATGCGTATCGCGTGGCGCCGGGTGGCTCCCCATCCGACAAAGACGTATGATGTCGAGCTTGACGGCACTGGAAGCGCAACGCTGATTCCCGGTCCCGAGCTGATCCCCGGTGTCTATGAGATCGTGTTTTGCGTCGGCGAGTATCATCAGACCCTGGCGCTTTTGCCGACTGAACAGCCCTTTCTCGGCGAGGTTCCGGTGCGCTTTGGGATCGCCGATCCCGATTCGCACTATCATATTCCTCTCGTGGTAAGTCCTTTCGGCTATTCGACCCATCGTGGTGGTTGACCTTGTTGTCTTGCCTGCGCGCTGGCACGGATCTTGATGGCTCTGAGGCTCGTCCTGCGCTTGTAAAGGCCCCAAGCTGAATGCCCCCAGACGCTGACCAGGAACTGCGGCCGCTTTTGAGTCTGCACGGGATCGTCAAGCAGTTTCCGGGCTGTATCGCCAATGACGGCGTCGATCTGACAATCGCGCCGAACGAGATTCATGCCCTGCTCGGCGAGAATGGGGCGGGCAAAAGCACCCTGGTGAAAATCATCTACGGCGTGATGAAGCCAGATGCCGGCGAAATCCGCTGGGAGGGTGAAAGGGTGTCAATCCACAATCCAGCCCACGCCAGGCGCCTCGGGATCGGTATGGTATTCCAGCATTTCTCGCTGTTCGAGGCCCTCACCGTCGCCGAAAATATCGCGCTTGGCCTTAACGACAAGGCGGACCGTGTCGATCTGCGCGCCCGCGTCGCCGAAATCTCCGAGAACTACGGGCTCCCGCTCGATCCCGACGCGTCGGTTCACGACCTGTCGGTGGGCGAGCGCCAGCGGATCGAGATCCTGCGCTGTCTGCTGCAAAAGCCCAAACTTCTGATCATGGATGAGCCGACATCGGTGCTGACCCCGCAGGAGGCCGAGAAGCTCTTTGGGGTATTGCGTCGGCTGGCAACCGAGGGCTGCTCGATCCTTTACATCAGTCATAAGCTTGAGGAGATTCGCGCGCTCTGCCACCAGGCGACCATCATGCGGCTGGGCCGGGTGGTTGCCCATTGCGCACCGAGGGACAAAACCGCCAGGGAACTGGCCGAACTCATGATCAGCGCCGAGCTTAAGCCCAAGGCAGAAAAGCGGGTGGTAACGCTCGGCGCCTTGCCTCGGCTGATCGTCGATCGTCTGACCATCCGCTCGACTCATCCATTCGGCACCCCTCTGAAATCTGTCAGCTTCACAGTCAACAC
>CAIXXC010000344.1 GCA_903923205.1 uncultured Rhodospirillales bacterium
AGACGCCTGAATTCACCGCGCTCGCGGGCCACCTGCGCCGCGTCCTGGAGACCTGCTGATGGCCGATGCATTCGCGGCCGACGCCGAGGGCGAGGCGCGCTTCCGCCAGCGGCGACGCTATCTCGCCTGGCGCCGCCGCCTGCTGCCGATCGTGGCGGTGGTCGCGCTGCTCTACGCCTGGTCGGAATCGATCGAGCTGTTCGACATCAAGCCCTTCATCGCGCCGTCGCCGCAGGCGGTCGCCGCGGTGCTGTACGACCGCTTCGGCATCCTGACCTGCCCTGTTTTATCGGACCAGTTTTAACTTGAGAATGCTGGCCTCTGTTTTGCCTTCGAATGTCCCTTGCGAGACGGTGATGCAACGGGCCGGGGCGCGGAGGCCCCATCTACCGCAGCGTCCCGGCCCGTTGCCGACACGGGTGCTGCGTCGTTCTCCTTGAGCTTCGCCACAAACTCGGCCGGCGTCAAATAGCCGAGACTCGAATGCGGCCGGACCTCGTTGAAGTGCTTGCGCCACGCCTCGATGACGATCTTCGCTTCGGACCGCGACCGGAACCATTCGAGGCTCAGGCACTCATCGCGGAACTTGCCGTTGAAACTCTCCGTCGCGCCATTCTGCCAAGGCTTGCCGGGATCGATCAGGGCCGTCTCGATGCCCTGGTCGACGATCCACTTCAAGAGCGCGCGCGAGACGAACTCGGGACCGTTGTCGGACCGAAGATACAGTGGCGTGCCGCGCTCGCTGACGAGACGCGACAGCACCTCGATCACGCGTCCCGAGCGGATGCGGCCGTCGACTTCGATGGCAAGACCTTCCTTCGTCCACTCGTCGGTGACGGTGAGGCACTTCAACTGCTGGCCGCTGGCGCACCAGTCGAAGACGAAGTCGTACGACCACACCTGGTTCGCACCCGTTGGTGCCTTGGGCCGCGGACGGCCGGTCGCGATCCGCTTGCGGGGCCGCTTACGCGGAACCTGCAGCTTCGCACGCCGCCATAGCCGGTGCGCTCGGCCAGGGCTCATCGAGTGACCATCCCGGCAAAGGAAGATCCGGATACGGCGATAGCCGTAGCGCGGATACTGCGCCGACAGCACCGCCATCCGGGCCAGCACCGGCCCATCCCGGACCGCCTTCGCCGATCGGTAGCCGATTGCCGAACGCGCCACCTTCATCAGCGTGCAAGACCGTCGCTGCGACAGGCCCCGGCGTGTCGCATACGCCACCTGTTCGCGACGGACCGGCACGCTCACCATTTTTTTACGGCGATCTCCTTCATCACCTCGATCTCGAGATCGCGTTCGGCCACCAGCTTCTTCAGCCGGGCGTTCTCCTGTTCGAGCTGCTTCAGCCGACGCACGTCATCAGGCTGCAACGACCCGAACCGCTTCTTCCAGGTGTAGATCGTCTGTTCGCTGACACCGTGCCGCTTGGCCACCACCGGGACGGCGTCCCGATCGGTCTCCCGAAGCATCGCCACGATCTGCTCGTCCTTGAATCTCGATTTGCGCATCTCTGCCTCCTCTCCGGAGGCCAGTCTCTCAAGTAATCCGTGGTCCGAAAACCCAGGGGCAGGTCAATCATCATGGCCAACCTGCTGCCAACCGCGATCGAGTCGATCCTGGGCTTTGCGCTGGGCAACCTGGCGGCCGTCGTCGTGGCCAC
The DNA here is from genome assembly GCA_903923205.1 of uncultured Rhodospirillales bacterium. Classification (GTDB taxonomy): domain Bacteria; phylum Pseudomonadota; class Alphaproteobacteria; order ATCC43930; family CGMCC-115725; genus CAIXXC01. The sequence continues at coordinate 1,664 of CAIXXC010000344.1, forward strand.
CGTCTTCGTCTGGCGCAAGACGGTGGAGGAGGCGATGTTCCCCGTCGCCGTCATGATCAATTCCATCCCGGTCGTGGCCAAGGC